>NZ_JADGHT010000368.1 GCF_019683755.1 Thermogemmatispora sp.
CGCTCGCCAGCAGCGATGGAACCCTGGAACTGGCTTCCTCTTCCGTGGGGATCGAGTCACTGGCCAGTGGTCAGATGATGCAGTCCTACGAAAGCCTGCTGGCTCTCTCCTGGGAACTCTACTACACCAGCAGCACCCAGAAGGTCGCCCAGAGCATTCAGCAGGCGCTCGGACAGCTCAACAGCGACTTTGCCCACGCCAGCGGCCTCAAGCGGGATCAGTACGATGCACTCCGCTGCCGCTTCTATCAGCTTGCATCGGTCGTGGCGCGTGACCGCCAGGACCGGGCCCAGGCTCTGGAATATGCTACCCAGGCTGTTGAGATTGCCGGTCGGCTCAACCATGCTGAATTGCTGGCGGCGGCGTATCTACGGCGTGCTCGGGTCTATCTGGGCCTGCAACGCTACGAGTCTGCCTGGCAGGATGCTGCTGCCGCTTTACCGTATGCCGACCTCGCCCGTGACCCCCTCAAAGGCAAGTGCCTCCAGATGGCTGGGGAGGCTCTCAGCTATGTGGCCGGAGCAGATCAGGGCCGGCAACAGCAGAGCCTGCGCTACTTCGAGGAGGCTGCCCGCCTTGCACGCAAAGGGGATCTGACCCCCGACGGCAGCTTCGTTAGAACGGATCTGACCAGCATCGCCATCGAGAAGGCCCAGGCCCTCACGATGTTCGGTCGGCACGATGAGGCGCTGGCAGCTCTCGGCGTGGCGCGCAAGCATCTGCAACCAGGTATGACACGCTGGCAGTTGAATTTGCTGCTGGCTGAGGCTGATGCCTACTATGCTCAGGGGGACCTGGAAAGCTGCTGCTACGTTCTCACAGACGCCCTGCGCATCGCCCGCGCGCTCAACCTGCCCACCAAGGAGGAGCGTATCAAGCGCTTGTATCAGCAGTGTCAGGGTAAGGCGCCACTACATGCTCTGCGCGATTTACAGCAGTTACTCAGCCGCCCTGCTTGAGAGCGCGCAGCGTTGAGGCAGAGACGCAGCCAGGCTCTTGCTGCCGTTGGGCCTGCTGAGGGGTATACAGGATGAGGGAGGGAATCTATGTCACCCGCCGAAGAGAAGATTCGCCACGTTCTTGAAACCAATGCCGGGCGTCTCCGAACGGAAGGGCCGGACGTCGTTCGCTGGCTGACCGGTGGCAGCGAACCAGAGGCCTATGTGCTTTTGGAACGCGAGCCGGCCACAGACCGGCTGACGGCTCGCTGTGCTTCCTGTCGGCAGGTGCTGCAGCCGCTGACCCTGGTCGACGGACGTCTGGTTGCTGAAGAGCTATTAGCAGTGCGGCGGCGCTTTGCTGGGCATACCTGTGCCCGAGCAGAGGCTTGAGCAGGGCTAAACCAGAGCCGTTCCGTCTGACGCCAGGCTGAGCAACTGCTCCCTTCGAGAGTGTGTTATCGGGAGGCGCTGGGCCCACGTGGCCAGCGTCTGCCCGGGTGCTGAGGCCGTCGCTGCAGGTCTGGACCTGGTAGCCGGCGCGGCTGAGGGCCGCGCGCAGCACCGTCCGCCAGACCGGCAAATCGCCAACCACGAGCATGGTGCGCGCTGGGCGCATGATGTCTATACTCCTTTCTGACAGACACTCTTTCCACTTGCAGACTTCGCAGCTCAACAGCATGCCTGTCCTCTCTCTAACAGATGAACTGACCTCTTCTTTACACAAGAACATCTTTTAATAGAAAGAGAAATGTGCTATCCTTTGCTTGACTTTACCCTTGCTCTTGAAGTATAGGCTATCGAGCCGGACGAGCGTGCCCCTTGACGGTGACATCTGTGCAGAATCCCTGCAGAAAGCGTGCAGCTCTGCGGGCCACAGCCGGGCTGGCGCTGAGAAGAGGCTACAACTATGCGCGAGAAGACGTGTCATCACGCCAATCACCTGCGAGCTGCCATCAAAGAGGCTGGCCTGACCATTGCTGAAGTCGCCCGCGAGACGGGCATCCCTGTAAGAACCCTCTTCGACTATTGTGCCGGGCGCGTGCGAATTCCCAGGAAGCGTCTGGAAGCCATAGCCAGGCTGCTAGCATGTCCTCCAGAGCTGCTCGTCTGCCGATCCCTTCCCGGTGGCGGCCCTCATCTGCTAGAATGGACGCAGAGCGCAGAAGCCGAAGCAGACGAAGCATCCCCGTTCCTTACCATGCTCGGGGAAGGAGCCACCGCCATCGATCGTCTAAGACGCGCCTTATTACAGCAACTGCTGCTACCGCTGGTAACGGCAGCCCCCTGGCTGCACAAGACTGCGCAAGAGCTAATCGAAGCGGAGGCTTGGGAACGCCTGGCGTTGGCGCTCAAGCGGCCCTCCCGTACCGACGCCGCCACCCTGGCCCATCTAGAGGCCGTCACCGACCTCTATTGGGAGTTATATCGTTCCTCGCTGGCCAAAAGCGACCTGCTACATGCAGTCTCAGGCCATCTGATGACCCTGACCCAGTTGCTGCATGCTCAGCAACCGCTGGCTATTCAGCGGCGGCTGTGCGCAGTCTGTAGCAATAGCGCCCAGATACTCGGCGAAATTGCCCTGGATCAGCACGACGGAGAGCGCGCTGCCGCTTCCTATCGACTCGCCATTGAGCTGGCTCGCGAGGGAGAGCAGTCAGCCCTCTGGGCGTTGGCTGCGGGCCGGCAGGCCTGGCTGTTGGTCTATCAGGGAGCAGGCAAAGCAGCCTTGCCGACCCTAGAGCACGCGCTGGCATTAGGGCAAAGCAGCCAGCTCAGTGGCCAAAGCCTGGCCTGGCTGGAAATGATGCGCGCAGAAGTGCTGGCCCAAGAACAGGATCGTTCCGGCTGCGAACGGGCGCTGGAACATGTCCATAGCTGGCTGGATCAGAGTCAGGCCGAGCAAAGCCCTGATCAGCGCTGGACGGGCTTCCAGGTCAGCGCCTGTGCGGCCTATGAGGGTCGCTGCTACCTCTATCTTGGCTCCCTCTCCCAGGCCAGAGCCTCGCTCCAGCAGGCACTGCAGTGGCTTCCTGCAGCTCCCACCAGGCGCCGGGCGCTGGTGCTGGTGGACCTGGCCCAGGTGGCTGCGCGCGAGGGAGAGCTTGAAGAAGCCTGCTCGCTGGCTGAAGAGGCGCTGATGTGTGCCTGTCAGGCGCGCTCACCGCGAGCGCTGAGAGCAGTCCATCGGCTGGCCCAAGCCTTGCAACAATGGAAGCGCTTGCCTTGCGTTGCCCGGCTCAATAGAATGCTCCGTTTGCTAGAGCAGGCGAGCCTCTCCTAGCCGGCGCGGCTGAGGGCCACGTGCAGCACCGTCCGCCAGACCGGCGAATCGTCAACCACGAGCATGGTGCGCGCTGGGCGCATGATCATCACCATGATTCTCCTTTCTTCTCACACGACCCTGTCAAATAGAGGGATCGCAGGCGTGTAACAGAGCAGTTTGACGAGCCTCAGCCAGTTCTCTGACTGCAGGTTCCCTCTGCCTTCCCGCTGTTCTCCTTTTTTTCAATTTGATTACGATAATCAGATCCAGTGACAAGTGTAACAGGCAGCAGGTCCGCTGTCAAGGGGTCGGGCTGCTGATTTTGGTTATCAGAGCCTTGCCTGTTTACGATATACTAAGGAAGGAGGAATCAGACCGCGCATGAAGCCACAACCGATCTTTCTCCCCACTGGGAGCTACGAGCAGCACGGCCCTCACTTGCCACCAGATACCGACACGCGCATTGCAGAGCTGCTGGCCCAGCGCCTGGCGGAACGCTTCAAGGGGCTGTGTCTGCCAGCCATACCGTTTGGTTGCTCTTGGGAGCACCTGGGGTCACAGACCCTGACTCTTCGCAGCAGCACATTGGCGGCGCTGGTCGACGATCTAGCCCACAGTCTACAGCAGTGGCAGCCGCGGCCCGGTTTACTGGTATTGGTCAACTGGCACGGCGGCAATGCTCTGCTCAGTTCGCTGGCTGCCGAGATCAGCGCTCGCGACGGCCTTCCCTGTGCCGTTCTGGAAGGGCAACGTGTGGCGAGTGGCCTCTGGCAGAGTCAGTATGGCAGTCCTGCCGATGTCCATGCCGGCGAACTGGAAACCTCTATTCTGCTGGCCTACTGGCCCGAACACGTGCGGCAGCCCTTGCCTGCAGGTGAGCCACGTCCGCTTGAGCCTCCGCTGTCGGTTCAGCCAGCGCTGCAGGCACTGGGGGTACGTGCCCTAAGCCCCAGTGGCGTCATTGGCTCTCCGCTGCAGGCGCGTCAGGAACGAGGGCGGGCCATCGTGGAGCGAACCATCGAGCGGCTGAGCCAGCAGCTTCAGCATCTTCTGATCCTCATGGAGCAGCGAGCGTGAGAGGACCGACACCCGAGCAGTTGCTACGCAGTCAGCCGCCGCGACTGCGTGCGAGTAGCAAAACCGATCAGGCCTAT
>NZ_JADGHT010000369.1 GCF_019683755.1 Thermogemmatispora sp.
ATCGTCCCATTGTACGACAGGTTCGTCACCGTTACCGTGCTCCCTTGCTGGCTAAAGCTCCCGTTCCAGCCCTGCGTCACCGTCTGCCCATTCGGGAAGCTAAACTGTAACGTCCACCCGTTAATCGTCGTCGTCCCTGTATTCGTGATATTGATCACCGCTCCGAAGCCGCCCGGCCACTGGCTGGTGATCACATACTGGACACGACAGCTCGCTCCAGCTACCGGCGTTGGGCTAGGTGTTGGGCTGGGCGCAGGACTCGGCGTCGGGGTCGGACTGGGTGCCGCTGTTGGCGTCACGGTAGGCCGCGGCGTGGGTGTCGGCGTCGGCGTGCTGGTGGCTGTCGCCGTCGGCGTCGCCGTGGGAGTAACTGTTGCTGTCGGCGTCGGGGTTGGCGTTGGCCCCGTGCCATTGGGCTGCGTCCCCCAGACCTGGGTATTCCCATCAAAGACCACAATATTGGTCACCTTAACCGGCGTCGCCCCGGCAGGCGTGGCTACCCCCTGATAGGACCAGTCATTGGTCGGGTCCCAGGCTCCAGCGCTGGTAATGCGGAACTGGACCTGTTTCTGATAGTTGCTCTGCCCGCCTGGGTAGATCAGCACTCCAGCGCAGCTCACCGTCACATAGTAAATGTTACCCGAGTACTGCGTCGGGCCTGAAATCTGGTTGCCGCACTCGGTATAGTTCATGCTCAGTGTGAGCATGCTTGGCGTCACGCCCGGCTCCAGCGTAAAGTAGTAGCGCAGTGACAGGTTATTGGTCACCCGCGCAGGCCAGCCGCTCTTGTTGATAAAGATGGCCTTAATCTCGGTGAAGTTGCTACCAGAAGCATTAACCGCCGCCGTCACATAGATCTCGTCATCATCCTTGGGCTTATCCGGCAGGGAAGCAACCGGACTACCGCCATACTCCTGGTAAAGGCGAGCCAGAGCGCCTACCAGTGCAGCGTTGTAGTCATCGGCAGGCTCATTGGTCTGATAATCCTGGCGATTATCAGTGAACTGGTCATTCGGCGAGCTGGGGCCACCAACCATTGCCCCGTAGAGGATGTGACGTTCATAGCTTGGATTGTTAATGTCGTTCGTCCACGAATCGTGCGCTTCGCGATGATGAGGTGTCTGTGGATAGCAAGAACCGAAGCCGACAATGTAGCTACAGTTGCGCGGATTGGCCCCCAGAATGTAATTAATCTGTTGAACAGCGAAATCGTGATAGCGCGAATAGAGCGGATTGCTCGGACCCAGGTAGTCGGCATAGACCAGGGCCAGGAAAGCGGTATTGGCCGCATAGCGCAGCGAACCCCAGCTATCAAGGAAGGCCTCGCCGCCCGGCGAATAGGTCACACGTGAACCATTGACCCCAACCGTCCACCAGTCCAGAAAGCGCTGAGCATCGTCCTTGTACTGCTGCTGGCCTGTGATTTCAGCCATCAGGATATAGCAGCCATAGGACACATCGTCCCAGCTAATGGTCCACTTGTAGGAATGGACAGTTGTCTGTGACTGATAGCTGAGATTGTTATAGTAATTCTCAGCCTTAGTCAGATAGCTGCTATCATTCGTGGCCAGATAGAGCCAGATCGCCCCCCAGACCAGCTCATCGTTGTAGCCACTATACGAGGTATAGTAGCCACTAGCTGCCGTGATGCAAGCATCATACTTGCCACGGTACGTATCGGCAAAGGTGTAGAGCTGCTTGGCATGAGTGAGTAGCGTACTGGCGTAGGTGGGATCTGTCGGCTGGAAAACGATCGAGGCGGCAGCCATCGCAGCAGCGGTCTCGCCGGCCAGATCGGAACCAGGACAGCTCGGGTCAATTTTGTAGGCAGGGCGGGCCATCTGCATAACTTCCGCCGGCCCCCAGAAGGCATGATCAGCGCTCGGGTCACCTACTTGTCCATAGAGGACATTCGGCGAGGGATGAGCCTTGATAAAGTAGTCGGTAGCCCAACGAATATTGTTGAGAATGTAGGGGAGCTGGCCATCTTGGACGAAGGCATTGCGGTACTGGATCACTCCCCAGGAGAGCATCGTCACAGTGTAGGCCATCGGCAGACCAAACTTCACATGGTCGCCAGCATCATACCAGCCTCCCGTTAAATCCAAACCAACGTCGGAGCCATCCTTCGTGGCCGAATCTCCGATCCACGGGACGCGATTCCAAGATGGCTTGGGACCAGACGATTGCTCTTCATAAAAGTAAATGGCCTTTTGCAACGCCTCACCGTAGTTGAAGGCCGGTGCCGCGCGCACCGAGGTGGGACGATGGAAAGGGCCGACCAGGCAGGTCGTCAGCAGAAGCAAGGCTCCTAGAACGGCTAGCGCTGCCGCAGAGAGCGTTACTCTGCTCTTGAGACGTACCCCTATGTGGAAGGTTTTCATAGGTCTCTGTTTCCTTTCACGATCTTCCTGCTGTCGCTCAGCATTCTCTGCGAGCAAACGACTGCAGGTGGGGTATGGCCCACCCACACAGAAGCGCAAGACACGTAGGTGAATAGGTGGAAGGCTCCGACACTAGCCGCAGAATGTAACAGAGCAGATACGCCGCTTCCTCCAGCAAGGCCTGTCAATTCCGCCAGCCCTCAGCGAGCGGGCAGATTACGCCGGAGCGCACCAGTGCAGAGGGGACAGGACATGCGAGCAAACACTCTGCGACGCTGGATCACCTCCTTTGAGTGAGTGTGAGAGCCTTGTCCTCTACCAATGAGGCAGCTCGCTCAGTGCTGGTGGAAAGATACTCTATCGTAGCTGCCCTGTGCCCACAAGAACACCCGGTAGACAGTCACTAGGCACCTGACGGGCAGCGGAGAGGGAGAACCTCTTCACACTGCGCGCCGGGTGCCCAAGCTTTTGCTGAGCTGAGCGATACCGCCGTAGCCAGGCTAGCAGAGTCCCGCTAGATAAGGATAGGCTGAGCGACGACAGACCTCACACTAGCTGGTCAGCCAGGCCCAGCGATCGTTCACCCAGCGAGCCGCGAGGCGAACCCTCCCGCGGCTAGTCTTGCCAGAGTACAACTTGCGTGTACGTGGCGCCCGAAGACGGCATCGTGAAGGCAAAGAGGAGGTGACCCTGCTGACCTGAGCTGCTTACAATATAGGCAATCACCTCAAACGGCTGGCCCGGGGTACAGGTACCTCCAGGAGGATTAAAACGCACAGGCAGATCTCTGCTGCTCGCTTGCCAGGAGAGCTTGCTAGCCTGGCCAGTGAAAGGCCAGAGCGTCAACGTACAACGATAGCCAAGGGCCTCAAGGACACAGTCATGGGGCGTCAATTTGGTCGGGTTGATAGTAATCAACAGAGAGGCAGAGGCGGAAGCGGCAGCAGCAGCAGAAACAGTCGATGTAGCTTGAGACGGGGGCGCAGGGGAGGGAGTGGGCTGTCCAGGCGGCGTCGTCGCTGACCTGGCAGCGGTTGCAGTGGGAGTCGCAGGCAGCGTCGTGCGTGTTGGAGAAATGGAAGCTGTTGCAATCACGCGGGCATCCTGCCCAGAGCCAGCAAGGCGAGGCGAGGAAAGAACCGTAGGCTGTAGCTGGCCAATCGAGAGTCCACAGAGGACCACAGCGGCTACAATCATGAGCACCAGGAGGAAACCCAGGCTCCTGCCATAGCCAAAGCGACGAATGGCTCCGACCGGCCTTTCAGTGGTCCCAGACGCAGAGCTTGGCGCTGAGACGGGAGACGATGGCTGCTGGTGCTGTTGAGATCCGCTCGGCTCAACAACCTCAGTAGACGGGGAGGATGAAGAAGACGAGGTAAGCAGGCCGTGCTGCTGTAACCATTCACGCAGGACGGCGGCGTTGATATGCCCGACTTGCTCGAAGGCACTCAGGCTGGCTTCCCCTGAGCGCTGCGCTTGGGCCCTTTGACCCTGCAGTACGCGCACATAGGCATCTTCCCAAAGGAGATGCGCCTGCACATCATGCACCGCACTCTGTAAAATATAGGCAAAGGTGTCTGTGCGCTGCTGCCAGGAAGGCGCTTGAGGCGGCATCACTCCCCAGGGGAACGCATGTCCATTCTCCCCTACCTCCGCCCTCACAACCGCTGGCGCCATCGTCGCCGCAGCGCTTCTCTCGGGCTGCTCTTTGCTGCTGTCTAGTAATCCTAGCTCTTCGGCGTTCTTGCCAAAAAGCTGACAGAGCTTCTCACGAAAGTAGGGGGTCGGGGAAAATAGTCCTCGCTCCCAACGACTGACGGTGGTGGCATCGGTACCGATCTGCTCCGCAACTTTGGCCTGGGACCAACCTCGTAGTTCGCGTGCCTGCCTAAGGCGACGATTTGGGGTCGGCATGCGTGTCTCCTCCAAAGACCTC
>NZ_JADGHT010000370.1 GCF_019683755.1 Thermogemmatispora sp.
GCAAGGAAGGAAGCGAGGGGAGTCCGGAGAGCCGGGCTGAGAGTGCGACCCTGCAATGTCGCAGACCCTGCAGCAGACACCTGATCTGGATCATACCAGCGGAGGGAACGCTTTCTTTCTCCCATCGGCTCGCTGCCCGACGTGGAGGCAGCCACGTCACGCAGCGGGAGAGCGTCGACAAGAAGCCGTTTCCCGGCCCGTCTGGGGAAGCGGCCTTTTTTTATGGGCCGCCTGTTCTGTGCAAGGAAGAGGAAGGCAAGAGCCTATGCAACGGCGAACCTATGACGTGGTGGTAGTCGGAGCGGGCATCGTCGGCAGCGCCACGGCCTACCATCTGGCGCGGGCCGGGCAGCGCGTCGCCCTGCTGGACCGCAGCGGCATCGCTGCCGAAGCCTCAGACGCCGGGGCCGGCATGCTCACCCCGCTGGCCGAGGCCGGCGCCAGCGACCTGAGCGCTCCCCTCCTGCGCCTGGGTCTGGCTGGCCTACGCCACTACGAGCGCCTCGAAGCGCAGCTAGAGAGCGAAACCGGCATGTGGGCCGGCCTTGTCCACCTGCCGACCCTCTATCCCGCCTTCGACGACGGGCAGGCCGAAGCCTTACGCCGCGACCTGGCCGCCCTGCAGTCCCTGCGTCCCGAACTACGCTGGCTGGAAGCCGACGAAGTTCGCCAGCGCGAGCCACTGCTGGCCCCCAGCGTGCGCGGAGCCATTCTTTCGCCCGCCGAAGGCAACCTTGCCATCGGCCACCTCACGCGCCTGCTCGTGCGTGGCGCGCAATTGCACGGCGCCGAGCTGCTCATTCCGCGCAACGCCCTGGCCCTGCTCTGGGACGGTGCCCGCGTCCAGGGCGTTCTAACCGAAGAAGACCCCATTGAAGCCAGACATGTCGTCCTGGCGACCGGCGCTTGGAGCAGCGCCTGGTCTGATCGCGACCAGCAAGCGGGCGTCGTCTACCCGCTCAAAGGCCAGCTTCTCGCCCTGCGTCCCAGCGGTCAGCCCCTGCGCCACACCATCTACGCTGGTCCCCTGGGCTATCTCGTCCCCAAAGCCGACAGCAGCGTCTTTGTTGGCGCCACCTCCGAGCGGCGCGGCTTCGACAAAACGCCGACCGCTGGCGGCCTGATCCAGCTCCTGGAGGTCGTGCAGCGGGTGGCCCCTGCCCTGAAAGAGGCCAGCGTTGAACGCACCTGGGCCGGCCTGCGCCCCGTTTCTGTCGATGGCCTGCCCTTCATCGGCGAAGCGCCCAGCAGCCCCGGCCTCTGGCTGGCCGTCGGGCACGGGCGCGTCGGGGCCATCACCGGACCCGTCACCGGCTTCATCATCGCCGAGCTGATCCAGGGGCGGCCCGTCCCCTACGAGCTGGACCTGCGCCCCTTTGCCCCCGAGCGTCTCGGAACCTGGCGCCGCCGCCTGACCCCCCTCAGCACCGCCGGGGCTGGCGATCGCCAGCTCGAACTGTTCAGCCGGCCTGCCGAAGCCAGCCAAACTGTCGCCCAAGAAGACCAAGCAGACAGGAGAGAACGACCATGACAGAGGACCTGCTCACCATTGGCTCGCGGACCTTCCGCTCCCGGCTCCTGCTGGGCACGGGCAAGTACCGCAGCTTCGAAGAGATGCAACAGAGCCTGGAAGCCAGCGGCACCGAAGTCGTCACCGTGGCCCTGCGCCGCCTGGACCTCTCGCAGCCCGGGCAGCCGACCTTGCTCGACTATCTCGACACCGAGCGCTACACCATCCTGCCGAACACCGCCGGCTGCAAGACCGCCGAGGAGGCCATTCAGATTGCCCACCTGGCGGCGGCCATGGGCCTGCCGCGCTGGGTCAAGCTAGAGGTCATACCCGATCCCGACTATCTGCTGCCTGATCCCGTCGCCACCCTGGAAGCCACGCGCCAGCTCGTCAAAGAGGGCTTCGAGGTCCTGCCCTACATCAACGCCGACCCCGTCCTGGCCCGGCGCCTGCAGGATGCCGGCGCCGTCACCGTCATGCCCCTTGGCTCACCCATCGGCTCCGGTCAGGGGCTGCTCAACCTGCCGCAGATCCAGATCATCATCGAGCAAGCGCGCGTCCCCGTCATTGTGGACGCCGGCATCGGCGCCCCCTCGGACGCCGCCTTTGCGATGGAACTGGGGGCCGCCGCCTGCCTGATCAATACCGCCGTGGCCCAGGCCGGCAACCCTGTGCTGATGGCGCGCGCCATGAAGCTGGCCATCGAAGCCGGGCGGGCCGCCTTCCTGGCCGGGCGCATCCCGCGCCGTCCCCAGGCCGTGCCCAGCAGCCCCCTGACCGGCCTGGTCGGCAGCCCATCCTGAGCTGAGCTGAGCTGAGCGAGTGGCACGATGAGAGAGGAGAGCGCCCCAGCCGCAGGAGGCTGGCCGGAGTTCGTAGCGGCGCGCGGGCCGCTGCTCTGCCTGGTCACCGATGAGCGGCATCCGGCCTTGGTAGATATCGCGCGTCAGGCTCTAGAGGCGGGGATCGATCTCCTGCAGCTACGCGGTCCGGGGCTGTCGGCGGCCCGGCTCTACGAGCTGGCGACCATCCTGGAGCCGCTGGCGCGCCAGCATGGTGCCCGCCTGCTCATCAACGACCGCCTCGATGTGGCCCTGGCCGTCGGCGCCGACGGCGTTCAGCTCGGCAGGCGCTCGCTACCGCTGACCGCCGCCCGCGCTCTGCTGGAACGCTGTGGGCAATCCCTGCTCCTCGGCGCCTCGGTCCATTCGCTGGCCGAAGCGGAGGAGGCCGTCGCTGCCGGCGCCGATTACCTGCTGGCGGGCACCATCTTCCCCTCGCCCTCTCATCCTGGTGAGCGCGGGGCCGGCCCCGCGCTGCTGCAACAACTGCGCGCCCGCTGGCCTCGGCTGCCGCTGCTGGCCATCGGCGGCCTCAGCGCCGCCAACGCCGCCCAGGTCATCGCCGCCGGAGCCGACGGCATCGCCGTCATCTCGGCCATCTACGGCGCCGCCTCCGTGGCCCAGGCCGTCGAGGCCCTACGCCAGGCCCTGACTGCTGGCGCCCAGGCTCGCCGGCGGCCAGACCCGCCGGCGGTATCCCATAACAGTCCGGCGACCTGAAAGCCAGCCACAGAAAAGAGCAAGCAAGAAAGGAGGAAACACGTAGACCAATGGCAGAAGACGCAGCGTCCCAGGTGGAACTGATGACCATCGTCGCCAACGGCCAGCCCTGGCATGTCCCGCGCGAGAGCACCATCGCCGACTTTCTCGGCCAGCTCGCCCTGACGCCGGGCCGCGTCGTGGCCATGCTCGACGGCACCATTATCCCGCGCGAGCGCTTCGCCGAAACGCGCCTGCACGAGGGCTGTCGCCTGGAGCTGGTCACAATGGTCGGCGGCGGCTGAGCGGCTAGGCCCTGCCTCCCTCTGAGGTGGGGCCGCCCTTGATTGACAGCTTACCTGGTATCGTTGGCCGAAGATACCTCACGTGCCTCGCTGCGCATCGCTGAAACCTTCTCCCCCGAGATGCGGCTATACCGACGCAGGAGGGGCTACAGCGCCCTCTTCGTGGCAGGCAGAGATGAGGCTGCTGATGTCGCTGAGGTAGCCTGCGCCGATGATGAATAGAGTGCTGCTCCTCCAATTAAGTGAGACAGCCCTTTCAGGGAAAACTCCGCTGGCTACTTCACTACCCTGCTTCTCTCCGGGATGGCTTCCCCTCTTAACACTTGTAAATAGTACTATAGTAATATTGAATTTTTCATAGGCCTGTGCAATTATATTGCTATACCTGCCAGAAAGCAAATCTCTGGCTGCTCATGCCTGTGTGGACTGGTTCATAATGTTGCCGCTATAACTGTGATGTTCCAGTTATGCCTAATGTACCTTATCTCTTCCCTGGCAAAGGCCCAAGGTGTCCTCTGGTATCAGGGTACCGCTCTTTACTATGTACTGCGCGTTAGCGAGTTTTCTCTTCCTGCAGTCAGCCCCCTGATCTACAATAATGTGCTCCTGAGCTCCCTTCTTACCTACGCTACCCTTCTCTTCCAGGTCGCCTTCCCTTTCCTGATCTGGAATAAGTATACCAGGCCTTTTATGATTATAGGTGCTGTGCTTTTACATACAGCAATTGCCGTCGTTATGGGTCTATTCTGGTTCTCAGCCACAATGATTTCGGTGGATGTGATTTTCTTTGATGACAAATCATATCAGGCGTTTGCTCAGCGCTGTCAATCTCTGAAGGCCGCTCTTGAGAGGAGGGTCGCAAGTTATATCGATAGTCTCAGGTTAGCTCCCTGGGTGCAAAAGCAGAAATTTCTTGTGCTATACAATAATACATGTAATATATGTAATAAAT
>NZ_JADGHT010000371.1 GCF_019683755.1 Thermogemmatispora sp.
CCCAACGGCCCAGTGAGAGCCGGTAGCTCAAAATAGACTAATAGAAAGGAAAAAACGACATTGAAAACAAAATAGCCAACAAGCCAGCGCAGAAAGCGGCGAGCCTCAACAGGCTCCCGCCGTCCAAATCCCAGACGTCCCAGCGTCAATATTGCCATGACAATCAGCGCTCCGCCGACTGCCAGCAGCAGCGTAATCATCGCTCACTCCCTCCTGCCTCTGCCTCCGATAGGATTAGGATGCTCATCCACGAAGCAAGGGTCCAATCCTCTGGCACCCAGATCTTGGGCTGCTCCCTGTCCTGAGCCTCTACCGGCAGGCCAATGCGGTCACTGGCCTCGCCGCTCCTCTATTGTAGTGTCTGGCCACCCAAAGCACAACACCCGCCCCATCCGCAGTCTTCCCGAGTTCCCTTGTCGGGCCGTCACTGGCGGCCAAGGGAATTTTTCTCTGGGCGAGGCTGTTGTTAGTGTTGTAACATAACCAGAGAGAAAAGGGAACGCTAGCAATCGAGCGGAGAAGCTGGAGAGTTGAAACGCTGAGCGTCAATCGGCTCTCCGTACGCCGTTCGTCTGACCTTTGCTCGCCATTGCTCACCTGGAATCACCAGGTATAAGGAGATCAGCAGCATGAGTCTGTTTAGACGGCAGGCATCGGAAACTGAAACAGCCACCAATGCTCACCTCAAAGAGGGAAAGGATCGGCTACCGCCCGGCCAGTACCTGACCAAGAAATGGCCGGTGCTGAGCTACGAGCGCACCCCGAGCTTTCCGCCTGATTGGCGGCTCAAGATCACTGGAGAGGTCGAACAGCCTTTTGAACTGACGTGGGAAGAGTTTCTCGCGCTGCCACGGGTGACCATCACGACCGATATCCACTGCGTCACCACCTGGAGCCGTTTCGATAACACCTGGGAAGGCGTCCATATCCGCGAAATTCTCAAGCGCGCCCGTCCACTGCCGAGCGCCAGGTACGTCATGGCCCACTCCTGGACCGGCTACACCACCAATATGCCGCTCTCCAGCCTTGACGATGATGATGTCCTGATCGCCATCAAGCACGATGGCAAGGACCTGGAGCCGGACCACGGCGGCCCTGTGCGCCTGGTCGTGCCCAAGCTCTACTTTTACAAGAGCGCTAAGTGGCTTGACGGCCTGGAGTTCATGGCCGAGGACCGTCCCGGTTTCTGGGAGATGCGCGGCTACCACAATCGCGGTGATCCGTGGAAGGAAGAGCGTTACTGGTAGTTGCTTACAGTTGCCTGCCCTCTCGCTAGCAGGCAACAGAGAACAGACCGCGCGCCGGTCGCCCGTCCCGCCATTGCCGAAGCTTGACTTCAGCAAGGCTGGCTGGAGCACCGGCGCGGCGCAGTACACCGACTGAGACAGAGCACTAGGAGCGGTTTCGGCGCAGCATGCCGATTACGACCACGATCAAACTATAGAGCGAGTCGCCAGCCCCATAAAGACAGCGCTTGATGGCCTTGGTGCGCGGGTTCATCTTCCCTCCACTGCCACTCCCTGGCATGAGGCTTCCCTCAAATGCCAGCGGTTGAGTCTTATCCGTCTCATTGTCGCTCCAGTGCAGCTCAGGAAAGGTGCGCACCGCCACCTCAGCCGTATAGTCTCCACAGGCGATCAGCGTCGCCGGAGAGAGGAGCCGAAAGCGCCATTCCGCCTCTACCCCCCCATGAGCAGCAGCTCATCCAGCTTTTTGACACTTTCAAAGGAGCCATCCAGATTGAGACCGAGCGCCTCACGCGCCACCTCTGCGAGGACGTTCATATTGTGCTCCGCCACGCTGCTATGCTCATCGTGAGGAAGACGCGGATCGCGCAGATCAACCCGCCGCTCCAGCTCCTCCTGGAGCGCCCGATAGCCCTCATCCAGCTCCCAACTGAGAGGGAAGCGCAGCACCCAGCCCAGGGCCTCCGGGCTGAATCCCTCGGCCTCCAGCACCTCCTCATGAGCAGCCGTTAAGGCCTGCTCCCCTGGGAGGGCCACGCGCAACATGACTCCTTTGGGCAAACCATGCTGGTAGAGCAGAGCAGACGTCACCGCATACCACTGGGCTTCATCGATTACCTGACTCAGCGCCGTGGCAAAAGTGTTCCGATCGTCCTGCTCTGGTTCATAATAAACGCGGTTCAGAACCCACTGTTCTGCCTCAGAAGAAATCAGCAGATGAGGGCCAAATGGCATGAAATCCTCCTTGAGACCAAACCATCAACCCATACCAGGAGAGAAGAGGAGGATCTATCAACGATACGCGGGACCCCTCAAGTGCCTGGAGGAGATGTAAGACAGGATACTACAGTATGCAGCAGCTATTATAGACGAAGTTTCCCTACAAGACAAGAGCGCGGCAGCGAGTTGAGCTGATCCTCAACACCTGCGGCTGCCGCGCCAGCCCTTGGAGCAAGGCCCAGCGAAAGCGAGCTGTCAGAGTTTAGCGCTCCAGCGTTGTCTTACTATTGCGCTCGCCATCGTAGGAGAGCAGAATGCGCTTGCCATCGTAGACCGTCTCCAGGTGCACGGGACGCCCCCAGAGCTGATAGACATATTGCAGCGTCTTTTCAGCATAGACCAGGTCAAGATCCTGGCCCTCATGCAGATGGCGCAGATAGAGTTCGCGATTGCCGCGATAGTCCCCATCGTCGACCACAATATAGGGGAAGCCGAAATTTGTCATGCTGGCCACGATGCCGTCGCGCACCTTCTCCCAGTTCTTTTCCACAATCACCCACTCATCGCCTTCCTTTTTATACAGGTAAAGATCCAACTCCTCGACCAGCTCCTTGGTCAGATAGTTGCGCAAGAACGAGACATCGTTATCCAGCTCACGCACCTCAAAGATTTTCTGGCGTCCCATTCCTGGTTTGCGTCCAAGGCGCTCCTGCTCCTCTTTCGTTGGATTATCCCAACGGCGTTCAATATCCTCGAAAATCTTGTAGCCCAGGTAGTAGGGATTGAGCGAGGTGCGCGAGGGCGAAAGGACACTGGCATGCATGCGCGCAAACTCCACCGTCTCGGCATCGGAGAGAATGCCACGGTCGGCCATCTCACGCATGATGCGCGAGTGCCATATCGAGGCCCATCCCTCATTCATGACCTTTGTTTGCATCTGAGGCACAAAGTACAAGAACTCCTGACGCACAATCTCGATCACATCGCGCTGCCAGGGCTCCAGAATAGGGGAATGGCGGATCAAGAAGAGCAAGAGATCCTTCTGCGGTTTCTCGGGGAACTTCGGCGGACGACCACGGCGGCGCTCGCGCTCCTCCTCGGCGCGGCGCTCCTTCTCCTCACGATCCAGCTCCCAGAGATCATCATATTCTGTCGAAGGCCGTGTACGAGTCTCCTCATGCCGCCTACGCTGCTCGTCCTCCTCATCAGCCTCCCCTTTCAAGAAGAGATGGTAGTCGACATGCTCCTGAATCGAAAGGACGGCATCAAGAAAGCGCTCCACCTCCAGCTTGCCATGATCGAACTCGTACTTCGCGATGCGCTCCGCGTTCAAACTCGCGCGCTCGATCATCCGGCGCGATGTGTGCTGAAAGTAGACATTATTCTTAAAGAAATCGGTATGCCCGAAGACATGCGCCGCCACAAAGGTATTCTGGAGCAGATCATTCATCTCCATCAAAAAGGCGTAGCTCGGGTTCGTATTGACTACCATCTCATAGATCTTGCTCAGGCCCAGATCGTAGAGCATCTTCTGACGGTAGTACGCCTTTCCATGAGTCCAGTGGCTGAAGCGGCCCGGCAAGCTGTAGGAAGCGAACTCGTACATAATGGTTGCCGGGACCAGCTCAAAATGAGTCGGGAAAGGATCTAGCCCGAACTCATGGGCAATCTCCCAGGCATAACCGATGCGATCACGCAGGCGCTCCAGATCGCTATCCGCCATAGGCATCTCCCCCTTGCACTAGCACTTATCTGCCAGCAGGCACAGCATCGCCGCGGCGCGCGAAGAACTTGCGCAGCGCCGGATAGACTTCCTTCTTATCGGAGATGGTCACGGCGACAAACTTCTTATCCGTGATGCGGCTATAGGCCGACATCAAGGTACTGGGAGAGCGATAGTGACCCTCGCGGATCTCGCCGTAGCCGAAGATATTGCACAGCTCGATGAGCTGTTGCACCAACTGCACACAGCGATCATTATCCCAGGGGAGATTGTCGCCATCCGAGAAATGGAAGGGGTAGATATTCCAGTCGTTGGGATTGAAGCGCTCCTTGATGATTTGCAGCGCCAGCTCATAGGCTGACGACACCTGTGTACCAC
>NZ_JADGHT010000372.1 GCF_019683755.1 Thermogemmatispora sp.
TCTGGGTATCTGTTCTTTCTGCATCTTTCACCTACCTTGTGGAATTTCCATTGCCTTGCCAGGAGACCCCATGCGCACGCTTAATCTGCATCAGCTCGCAACGTTCCAGGTGGTCGCCAAACATTGTAGCTTCGTCCGTGCCGCTGAGGAACTCCATTTCAGCCAGCCTGCTGTCTCCGCTCAGATTCGTCAGCTTGAGGAAAGTCTGGGCGTTAAGCTCTTCGATCAGATTGGACGTAAGACTCATTTGACGCAAGCCGGCGAAGAACTCTATCTCTACAGTCAGAAGATTTTCTCTGTCATTGAGGAGGCTCTAGAGGTTATTGAGTCACTGCGCAGCCCCCACTATGGGCGGCTCAGTGTCGCTGCCGATACGACAGTCGGCTCTTATGTCATTCCGCGCCTGCTCGGCAAGTTCCACCAGATGTATCCCGAGGTAGAGATTACCTTGAACGTGCTGAATCGGGCCGCCGTGGTAGAGGCTCTGGCCAATAATCGGATCGATATCGCCGTGGTTGGACGCGTGCCCGATGATATACCGGTGGTCATCGAACCCTTTGCCTTTAATGAGCTAGTACTCGTCGCCGCCCCTACGCATCGTCTTGCAGGACGCAGCAAGGTGCCGTTCGAGGAGGTGACGCGCGAGACCTTCCTCCTGCGTGAGGTTGGTTCCGGCACCCGCGCAGCCTTGGAGGGCCTCTTTCAGGAGGCCGGCGTCCCTTTGAAGGTAGCGATGCAGGTAGGGAATAACAGTGCCATTAAGCAGGGTGTAGCCGCTGGCCTGGGCATCGCCCTGATCTCACGAGTGGCTATCGATATGGAGCTAGAGACGGGGCGCCTGGTCATTCTCGACGTCGAGGGCTTTCCCATCATTCGCCAGTGGCGCATCGTGCATTTAAAGGATAAGAATCTTTCAGCTACGGCTCGCGCGTTTAAGCTCTTCCTTCTGCAGCACGCCGATAAGCGACTGCGCAAGCAGGAACCCCCTCGCTCCTAGTGCCGACTGCCACTCGTCTGCCTGGTCGCTCATCTGCCACCGGGGAGCGAGGGCCGGGCGGCTCCGTGGAGCAAAGCAGCACTCTATTGTAGCGCATGCCAGCGCATGTAAAGGAGGCCATCAATGGAGATGCCATCAGGCTCCGATGAGGAGCGGCGCCTGCTGGTTGCCGAGGTTAGGCACTTTGTGGAGCGGGCAGTGCTACCGGTTGCCCGGCAACTGGAGCACGAGGACCGCTATCCGAGTGAGCTGATCGAAGAGCTACGACAGCTCGGTCTCTTTGCTGCGACTATTCCCGAGACCTACGGTGGTCTGGGCTTGGACCTGCTCACCTATGTCCAGCTCGTTGAGGAGCTAGCTCGTGGCTGGATGAGCTTGGCTGGTATTCTCAATACCCATGTGCTGGTGGCTGCGATGATCGCTCAGTATGGAACTGACGAGCAGCGCCAGCGCTTTCTGCCAGTGATGGCCGAAGGGAGACGCCGGGGCGCCCTTTGTCTCTCGGAGGCCGAGGCGGGAAGCGACGTTCAGGCCATTCGTATGACAGCGGTGCGCGCCGGTCAAGACTACTTGCTCAATGGGGCGAAACTGTGGGTAACCAATGGAGTCTATGCCAGTATTCTGGCAGTGCTAGCGCGCACCGATCCTCAGGCTCAGCCTCCTTATCGTGGCATGAGCCTCTTTCTGGTCGAGAAGGAGACGCCAGGTCTGCGCATAGGCCGCACCTTCGAGAAGTTAGGTTATAAGGGTGTGGACACCGCTGAGCTGGTCTTTGAGGAGGTGCGTGTGCCAGCCGCGAATCTGCTCGGCGGCGTTGAGGGCCAGGGCTTCAAACAGGCGATGAGTGGCCTGGAAATCGGGCGCCTCAATGTGGCCGCTCGTGCCGTAGGCCTGGCCCGCGCCGCCTTCGAGGATGCGATCCGCTACGCTCAGCAACGCCGTACCTTCGGGCGCCCTATCTCTGAACATCAGGCGATCCAGCTCAAGCTCGCCGATATGTATACGGAGATCGAAGCCGCACGCTTGCTGCTCCATGAGGCCGCTCGCAAAAAGGAGGCCGGCGGACGCTGCGACCTCGAAACCGGCATGGCCAAATTGTTCGCTACTGAGATGTGCCAGCGTGTGACATTGGAGGCGCTGCGTATCCACGGCGGCTTTGGCTATGTCAAAGAGTTCAATGTCGAGCGCTATTATCGCGATGCCCCTTTTATGCTGATCGGTGAAGGAACCAGCGAAATCCAGCGCCTGATCATCGCTCGCCAGCTTCTCCAGCGTTATGCGCTCGATAGGTAATGCTCCCCCCGGGTCTGAGCTAGCACGCAAAAGGAGAGAAGTATTATGTCGTTCGGTCGCTGCTATGAGGATTTTGAGGTCGGAGACGTCTATAAGCATTGGCCAGGACGCACTATCACCGAGTATGATGATATGCTCTTCTGCATGTTGACCATGAATCATAATCCGCTGCATATCGACGCTAACTATGCTGCGCACACGCAACACAAGCAGCGGTTGGTCGTAGGTGCCCTGGTCTTTAGCATCGTGCTTGGCATGTCTGTACCGGACGTGAGCGGAAAGGCCATCGCCAACCTCGAGTTTGAGGAGGTGAAGCATCTCGCTCCTACTTTCCACGGCGATACAATTTATGCTGAGTCGCGTGTCCTCGATAAGCGGCTGTCGACCAGCAAGCCGGATCGCGGCATTGTGACGGTCGAGACGGTCGCCTATAATCAGCGCGGGCAAAAGGTGCTCTCCTACCGACGGCGCGTGTTGGTGCCTACGCGTGCCCTGGATGAGGAGCTGCAACGCCAGATTTGGGCGAAAATTGAGCAGGGACGTGACGGCACTAGCGTGTAGCTTGACGACAGCCTTATCTTTAGTCGAGGCATCTCAGCCCGGCTCGCACACGACGCAGTGGAGGCAGGCAGCAGTAGGCGCAGATAGGCAACCCGAGAGAAGGCTCAAGCGAGCGGCCCCTCTCCTTATGCCGGCTCATGCCTGCTGGCCTGCCTTCCTGGCCAGCTTGCTAGCGGCCCAGTAGCTCAGCGCGGGCGATGAGTTGCCGGGCATTGCGCACCAGGGCCATATCGATCATGCGGCCATCGACTTCGATGGCGCCTTGCCCTGTACGCTGGGCCTCTTCATAGAGAGCGATCAGCCGTCGGGCCTGGGCTACCTGTTCGGGCACAGGTGAGAAGACTTCGTTAGCGATGGGTATCTGCTCGGGATGAATAGCCCATTTGCCGCTGAAGCCCAGCACGCTTGCTCGCAGACACTCGCGCCGGTAGCCTTCGAGATTGCGGATGTTGACGTAGGGGCCGTCAATGGCTTCGAGGCCAGCCGCACGTGCTGCAATGACAATCTTGTTGCGCGCATAATGCCAGAGATCACCAGGGTAGGTGTCGAAGTCATTGCCGATATATTTGAGATCGATGCCCTGGGAGGCAGCGTAGTCGGCAGGACCAAAGATGAGGGCCTCCAGACGCGGACTCGCTCGGGCAATCTTTTCAACATTGATCAGGGCTTCTGTCTCTTCAATCAAGACTTCCAGACCGATGGACCGCGTCAGCCTGCAGCGTTTCTCGATTTGCGTTAGCAAGCGATCAACCCACCAGACATCACGTGCGCGTTTGACCTTGGGCACGATCAAGATGTCAAGGTGTTCTCCCGCTTCCTCAACGAGCGCAATAATGTCGCGATAGGCATATTCGCTCTCAAGATCGTTGATCCGCACTGCTCGGGTCTTACCCGCCCAATCCAGTGAGCGCAGGGCTTCGATGGCTTGGACTCGTGCTTTGTCTTTCTCAGCCGGGGAGACGGAGTCCTCCAGGTCTAGCATGACAAGATCAGCCTGACTCGCCGCCGCCTTCTGCAGCATGTGCGCATTGCTGGCCGGTGTTGATAGTTCGCTACGTCTCAGGCGCACTGTGCTCATGATCGTTGTGTCCTTTCCTTCGCCCGCTCGCTGCTCGGGGAACAGCCAACGTACTAGGGCAAGACAAAAGCTACTCCGATCTTCCCTCTATCATACCACCTCCTTGCCCGCCGCCCTTAAGCTTGACGCTTCATTGCCAGGCGGCCGCTTTGCTCCCCATCCGCATCTGGCCAACCCTTCAGCAAGAGGGTCAACAGGCCAGCGAGGCAGGCGTCAGATGGAATACAAATCAAGTAATCAAGTAACATTGATACGCTAATCATCATAGAGATGCGTGTGGCAGCAGGGCAGTCAGACAGAGTAGCGATGGTCAGGCTAGGCC
>NZ_JADGHT010000373.1 GCF_019683755.1 Thermogemmatispora sp.
ATGTAGAGTAGATTGTCGTTCATGTTGATGAGCTGGAAGCCTTCGCGTGCCATTTGCACAGGATTGGCCCAGCGATTGTTCCAAATGTCTAATACAATCGAGTGGGCGAGTGGTATGCGGCTCTTCATGAGTGAGAGGCTTCCCCACATCCGGACTGTTTTGCCTTTGCTGCTGAGAAAGGCCGCCAGGCGATTGATAAAGGTGCGATAGCGGTCGGCATCGTTCAACGCGTATTCGTCAGCTCCGATATGGACCTGGCTACTAGCAAACCAGGGCAGAAATTCATTCCACAGGTCCTCAACAAAGCGAAGCGTGGCGGGATTGGCCAGATTGAGGAACTCTTTAGAGGCATGGGGACTGGCCAGATCAGGGCGATATTGTGTCAGCGCCAGGTCATGAGCCGGAGTATCGATTTCAGGGATGATCGTGACAGCATGCGTCTGAGCTAGCGCCTCCAGTGAGGCGATGTCTGCCCGACTGTAGGCTCCATCACGCGCCGCCAGGCTCCGAAAGCGCGCGCTTTGGAGACGAAAGGCCGCATACTGCCGCCGCCAGTCAGGCCGCTCACCAGCTCCTGGAGCGTTGTCGTTGAGGTGAAGCTGGAATTCGTTCATCTTAAACCAGGAGAGAAGCCGCACATAGTCCTCGAGCACCCCCGGCGTAAAGTAGCGCCGGCCTACATCCAACATGAAACCTCGTACAGCGTAACGGGGGTAATCCCGCGCCATGCCTCGCGCAAGATGACTTTTGGCAGGATCTTGCATAAGCATCTGGAGTACCGTACGCGTGCCATAGAAGATCCCCGTCTCAGTGTGAGCACTGATCATCACATTGTCGGCAATGGCCAGCACATAGCCCTCGTCTCCAATCACTTGATCGTCATTCTTCAATGTAAGCCAGAGATCGCCGGAGCTGGGGGCTTCCTGTGTAACGATAGGGAGACGAAGACCAGCAACGGCCTGTAGATCCTGCTGGAAGGTGAGCGCTGTTGACCGCAAGCGAGTCGCCGAGGGGGGATCGAGAACAATGCGCGCGTTCGCGGAGAGGATAAAGGTGCCCAGTCCTCCATGCCACTCGCGCAGGGTAGGAATGACCAAAGGGGCCGCATTGACAGAAACGGGCAAGGACGTTAGAAAGATGGCGAGTCGGGCTCCCACCAGAAAGAGGCCCAGCAAGGCAAGTAGCAGGGCTCCAGCCAGACGCCAGGTCAGGCGACAAGGGATTGGAGGCCATCCTTTTCTAAACAAAGCCAGTTGCGGAGAAATCACGACTAAGCTCTCCGTGCAGCTATCAGCATAGTCCGTGTTCCATTGTAGTCCCTGGCGCCCGCTTTTCCTAGTAAGACGAGCTGATTAGCAGAATAGTACCATATATCGCCTTTTCTAGTAGTGATAGCTCAGAGACCACAGCCTAAAGGCCCGGCCAAGAGTGAGCGGGGAAGAGTCTTTCAGGGAGGCGGAGAAATCCACTGGGGAAGAGGTCCGAGTAGAACAGGCCCAGCTCATCCAGGCGAGCAGAGCCTGTCTCTCGAACCCCCATCAGCACCTCTGCTGTGCTATGGCGCAGCCCAGATCACTAGGATGGCCGCCTCTGTCTGGAAGGCCAGACTTACTCGGCGATCGGTTCCAGCTTGACGCCGGCCCGATCACGCTTCAGCTCATAGAGATTCGGCTGACGCAAGGCCCAGTAGAAATGATCCCAGTACTCGCCGGCCTCAGCTCCGCGTGGGACCTCGATAATCACGGGGCCATAAAAGCCGACCTGCGAGCCTTCCAGAGCGATGGTCGGCACACCAAAGGCCCGGTAGCGCTCAACGGCTTCCTGATGATCAGCCTGAACTTCGCGAATGGTTGTTTCGTCGGCTAGCGCCTCGTCAACGAGGCCAGCATGCAAACCCGCCTTTTGTAGAGCAGCCCGCACCCCCGCCGCATCAGAGATACTTTCACGGCGGCCATGCTGGGCAGCGCCAAGCGCCAGATAATAGCGCTCCACTCCCTCATTGCCCTCGCGACGCCGTACCAGAGCCAGCGTGCGCAGGCCAGCCCAGCCGTGATCTTCATAGTTCGGCTGCGTCCCTTCCTTGCGATTGACGATCTCCAGGCTAAAGAAGCGCCAGGTTATAGTGACCGCACGCACCTTGCGCACCTCACGCATCCAGAGGGCCGTACGCCAGGCCAGGGGACAGAGCGGATCAAAGTGAAAGTTCACCTTAATGGGCGTGGCGGATTCTTGCTGAGTCATAGGATGACAAATACTCCTCTAATCGATGGGTAGAACAATGGTGTCGCGAGAAGGCACCAGTAACCGAAATGGCTGTTATCACCATACAATCTGGAGCGCAGCACTGTCAAGGTAAGCCCACGCTTCCCGCGCGTGCTTCTCTTGGCCAGTCTGCCAGTCAGACTAGCGAGCGCCTATGCAGGCATCTAAGCGCCTCAGCCTGGCATGAACTGCTCTCTTTGCCAATGGTCAGTCACCTATTTACCAGAGCCGTAGTTTATGAGATACTGCAAGGGGCAAAC
The DNA here is from genome assembly GCF_019683755.1 of Thermogemmatispora sp. Classification (GTDB taxonomy): domain Bacteria; phylum Chloroflexota; class Ktedonobacteria; order Ktedonobacterales; family Ktedonobacteraceae; genus Thermogemmatispora. The sequence goes on from NZ_JADGHT010000373.1 coordinate 2,523, forward strand.
ATCCCTAGCATCCCTAGGAACTCAGGAGGGACAGGAAATCATGCCAGGACAGATCAAAAGCCCCGTGCGCACGCTCGGCGTCCTAACCGGCGGCGGTGACGTACCGGGGCTGAACGCCGCCATTAAAGCACTGGTCTATCGGGCGGAGACTCTGGGAATCAAGATAATCGGTCTCCGCTACGGATGGAGGGGCATCACCTTCCTTAATCGTGACCGCGCGCGCGATGAGCAAATCTTCCGCGCCGACGACCCCCAAACCTGGGACGATCACTATCTGATGCCGCTCAATCGGCTCAATACACGTACGATCGATCGCCAGGGCGGGACGATCTTGCTCTCGACGCGCACTAATCCTGCACGCGTGCGCGTCAGCGAGCTGCCCGCGCATTTGAAGCATCGCGGTGAAGGACGCGACGCCCAGGAATACCTGGATCTAACTGACGAGGTTCTGGCAAATATTGAGTTTCTGGGCCTGGATGGCCTGGTCGTCATCGGCGGCGATGACACGCTGAGCTACGGGGCTGTGCTTGCGGCGAAGGGAGTTCCGGTCTGGGGAATCCCAAAGACGATGGACAACGATGTTCCTGGCACTGATTACTGTATCGGCTTCCAGACAGCTATCAACCGCGCAAGTGAGTTTATCGGACGCCTGCGTTCGACTCTCGGCTCCCACAGCGAAACAGCACTTTTCCGCCTCTTTGGCCGCGATGCTGGCTTCACGGCACTAGAAACGGCGATCGTGACCTGGGCCGACCGCCTGCTGATTCCCGAGGTGCCGGCGAACATCGACCATCTGGCTGAGCTGGTAGCGAGCGACCGGCGCAATAATCCGAATCACTATTCAATCGTGGTTCTCTCAGAAGGGGCCAATCTGGGTATGCCGGTGCCAGAGGTTGGCCCGGCGGATGCCTACGGCCACCGCAAGAAGGCTAACGTCGCCGAATTCCTCGCCGCTCAGTTGAGCGAGCGGTTGCCTGGTGTACGCTTCTTGCCGATCGACCTGACCTACATCCTGCGCAGTGGCGAGCCAGATGTCTATGATCGTCACATGGCTATCTATTTCGCCAATATGGCGATGAGTCTGGTGGAGCAGGGTATTCAGGGCGCGATGGTCGGCTATCGCGAGGGGAAGGTGATCTACACCGATCTGCCCGGGAAGGACAAGCCTCCACGGCGCGTTGATCCCGATGACTACCATCCGACACGCTACCGCCCGCGCTTCGAGCGCATCAGCGGTCCATATATGCCGCTCTGAAGAGCGCTTGATCTCCTTCCTGGCATTGCCTGCCGTGGTCAAGGTCAGGTCAGGCGGTGTCCTTTGAACTCCTTACCCCGGAGGCGGCAGGGTCTTCTCCGCATGAGGAGTGAAGTAGGGGATCGGTGAGGTGCAGGCAGGCGCCCAGCGTCGGCGTTGCCGCTCATAACAGCAAAGAGGCGGCTTCGCCGATCCCTTCTCGTCCACACGGCCTCATCCTCTTCCTCACTGGCTTGCTGCTTCTCCCCCCATCCAGGCAGCCTGAACGCCGCGTGAGCTGGCTGTTGCCTTTGTCAGACAGCATCTTCTTTTTGCTTGCATGGTGACTACTCTCTTAGAGCGGTGCAGCCGCGCCGATGCCTGCGGCTGCTCTAGGCGGCGGGTACGGCTACCCTCTGTGTCAGGATCGGACGTCTTGAGCATGGGCCTAGCACCGGCTCTCTCCCACCCGCCCGCTCAGAGTAGGTTGATC
>NZ_JADGHT010000038.1 GCF_019683755.1 Thermogemmatispora sp.
GTCACGGACACGTAGAGAGGGAGTGAGAACAATCTCTTGACGGGTCAGAACTCCTGCAGAGGATGTCTGCAAGCGCTGAAGGAGCCGCAAAGCGGCGGTACTGCCAAGCTCATAGACGGGTTGGGCAACAGTCGTGAGAGAGACGGTTTTGAGGTGAGCCCAGGGAGTATCATCGAAACTTACCAGGGCAAGGTCATCAGGAATGCGCAGGCCCCGCTCCTGTAGCACATCGAGCGCCCCGATTGCGATCAGATTGTTTCCTAGAAAGAGTGCTTCAGGAGGTTCATCTAGAGCAAGCAACTCACGGGTTTGGATTTGGCCGGTGCTTTCTTTGAAAGGACCGGTGCGAACCAGACGGCTATCATAGGAGAGCCCGGCTTCTTCTAGTGCACGACGGTATCCTTCGAGCCGCTCTCGCCCCGTAGTTGTTGAGAGTGGCCCTGTAATAATTCCAATTCGGCGATAGCCATTGCTAATCAAGTGCAAAACGGCTTCCCGTGCGCCCCGGATATTATCCACTAAAACCGCATCGACATCCTCATCCCTCACGCGGCGATCGACAGCAACGACAGGAATACGATGCTTGTGGAAGAGACTTATAGCTGGTTGGTGTTCGCGAGTCGGTACCAAGATAGCTCCCGCTACTCGCTCAGCACAGAGCACCTCGATATATTGTCGTTCTTTCTGGGGATCTTCATCAGAGTTACAGAGGATAACGCTGTAACCGCGTTCATGAGCAATGTCTTCTACACCACGAACCAATGCAGTGAAGAAGGGATTCTGAATATTGGTAATGAGTAGCCCCAGGATACGCGAGCGGTTCCCTCTCAATACTCTAGCAGCTCGGCTAGGCTGATAATTCAGTTCTTGAGCTGCTGCTCGTACTCGCTCCGCTATCACGGGGTTCACAAACCGGGTGCCATTGAACACACGAGAAACGGTCGAGATAGACACACCGGCGCGCTTTGCCACATCTTCGATAGTCGCCATCGTCCTTGCCCTGCCTTTGCTTTATAGCATCTCTTGGGAAAACCTTTTCTTGGAACAAGACTCCATTATAGAGCAGAGGAAAAGGTTTTCTGATCTCAGAAATCAAGTCTGAGTGCTTTTGCAGAGAAAATATATCCCTATGAAGGTCGCCTGTCAAGCTCTTTCGCCATTGATCTCCTCCCTTGACAAAGGCATCTGTAACAGACTTTCCTTTAAGGGAAGGCTGTGAAAACCTTTTCAGCTTACCTTATTCAGTGTCAGTATTTTTGTGAAAACCTTTTCTCAGCAGACTTTGGGCTGCTTGCCGCATGGCAGAACCCTCGTACTTGCGTTCGGCCTCCGAATAGAAGCAAGCATCTAAAAAGGAAAAATGAACATGAGGCACCTTAGAAAGGGTTACTCTCACCTTTCTACTTTGGGAAGACAAAGAGGCGCGAGTGCTTACCTATGTGGGCCTTGCGTAGGAGGACAGGCACCCTATTGGAAGTTGAGCGGGCTGGCCTTATGCGTCTGTCTGCTTCTGTCGGCCTGCAGCCTGTACACGGTGCGCCCGCTGAATGCCCCCGCCAGCAACGCGACCGGGAGCGGCAGCTCCCAGACCTTTGATCCTGAGACCTACGTCCAGCAGATCTGGGCCAGTCGCGTGGTGCCGACCGTGGTCCAGCAGGCCCACGACGCCAGGGAGGTGCTGGCGGCTCTGAAGGCCAACCGGCAGGCGGCCCAGCAGCGCTATGGCCACCAGGAGGGGGATGGTCCCTACACCTTCATGGTGAAGGGCCTGGGGCGCGTCGTCAGCGTCAATACCACCTCGCGCAATGGCACGCTCGGCCTTGATCTGCCGCCCTACGATGGCCAGGCGGACCTCTTCTTGCAGATCGGGCCGGTCATTCTGGGCACGGCCATCCGTGACGGGGTGGGCTTCATCCACTTCAGCCAGTTCGTCAACCAGATTCAGTATGCCCAGGTGGCTGACGCCCTCAACGCGCGGGCGGTTCAGGTGGCGCAAAGCATCCATCCGACCCAGCTCAAGGGCAAGCTCATCCAGTTCTACGGAGTCTTTGCCCTGACCGATCCGCAGATCATCTTGGTGGCTCCGGTCAAACTCGAGGTGGAGGGTTCCGGCTCATGACGGCACCTGACATCGTCCTGCGGGCCGAAGGTATTACCAAGATCTACGGTGGCACCGTTGCCCTCGACAACGTGGACTTCAACGTTTACCGGGGCAAGGTCAACGTACTGATTGGCGAAAACGGGGCGGGCAAATCGACCTTAATGAAGATCATCGCCGGGGCGGAGACCGCCACCCGTGGCCGCCTGCTCTTGGAAGGGCAGCCAGTGCAGTTCAAGTCGCCGCGTGAGGCGGCGCGGGCTGGTATCGGCATCATCTATCAGGAGCTGAACCTCTTTCCGAATCTGAGCGTGGCAGAAAACATCTTTCTCGACCAGGAAGCCCTCGGTCGTCACGGCATTCTGGTCGATCGGCGCCGCCAGCAAGCCGAGGCCCGGCGCCTGCTGCAGCGGCTGGAGCAGCCTCTTGATCCCCAGGAGTTGGTGGGCCATCTGCGCCTCGGGCAGCAGCAGATTGTCGAAATCGCCAAGGCGCTGGCCCGTGACGTGCGCATTCTCATCATGGATGAGCCGACCTCGGCCCTGACCACTGCCGAGGTCGAGATCCTCTTCCGCGTCATCCGCGAGCTGAAGGCGCAGGGGGTCTCGATCATCTACATCTCGCACAAGCTAGAGGAGCTACTGCGCATCGGCGACTACGTGACGGTGTTGCGCGACAGCCACCGCATTGCCGAGGCGCCTGTGAGCGCGATCGACGTCAACTGGCTTGTCGAGCAGATGATTGGGCGCAGCGTCAGCGAGACCTACGTGCATCAGGAGCGCACGCCGGGCCAGGAGCTGCTGCGGGTGGAGCATCTGAGGTTGCCACGGCCTGGCGGGGGGCTGCTGCTCGACGATATCTCGTTCCAGGTGCGTGCTGGCGAGATTGTGGCCCTCTATGGGCTGCTGGGAGCGGGCCGGACCGAGCTGCTGGAGTGCCTGATGGGACTGCATCCTGAAGCCAGTGGCTCTCTGTGGATCGCGGGCCAGCGCCTGCGCGGGCGCCATGTCAGCGAACGCATCGCTGAGGGGCTGGTGCTCGTGCCAGAGGATCGGCAGCGCGAGGGACTCGTGCCCACGCTCTCGGTGGCCCAGAACATAGTCCTGGCAAGCCTGCGCCGCTATCTGAGCGGCCCGGTCCTCTCGCGCAAGAAGGAGCTGGCAGCAGTGCGCCGCCTGATGGGAGAGCTAGGGATCAAAGCTCCCTCGCCCCAGACCCTGATCGAGGCGCTCAGCGGTGGCAACCAGCAGAAAGTGGTCGTTGCCCGCGGCCTGCTGACCGAGCCACGGGTCATGCTGCTGGATGAGCCCACTCGCGGCATCGACATTGGGGCCAAGGCCGATCTGTTCCGTCTCATGAACCGCCTGGCCAGCGAGGGACTCGGCATCCTGTTTGTCTCCTCCGAGCTACGCGAGGTTATGAGCGTCGCCGACCGCATCCTGGTGCTGGCGCGCGGACGGCTGACTGGCGAATTTCGCCGTGAGGAAGCCAGCGAGGAGGCTCTGGTAGCCGCCGCCTCAGCTGGCCAGGAGCCGGCCACGGCGGCCACCAGAGACGAGCAGGCCGCCCACAGCCCGGTGCAATCGGGAGCAGCGGACCCTGTGGACAGGCAGACCCAGGCCCCGGCGCCTGCGGCATCTGCATCGGAAGAGCGGCGCCATCAGACGCGCCCACGAGCCTAGAAGAGGGAGATCATGCGCAATCCGTCATCTGTGACCAGCCGCGAGCCAGCGGCCCGTCGCAGCTTCGCGCTGCAGCGACGACACATTCAGACCATTCTCTTTCAAGTTCGTGCGCTTTGTAGCGCTCATCATCCTGGTGGTGATTTTCTCGATCCTCTCGCCCGACTTTCTGACCCTCAACGACCTGACCATTGTGGCCGAGCACGTCTCGATCAATGCCCTGCTGGCCATCGGGCAGTCGTTCGTCATCCTGACGGCGGGCATCGATCTCTCGGTCGGCTCGATTGTTGGTCTGACGGCGATGGTGGCCGGCTACCTGATCAGCCAGGGGCTGCCACTGCCCATGTTTGGCGTGGTGGTCTACTTCAACGCCTGGGTGGTGATCCTGATCGGCCTGCTGGTGGGGATCGTCCTCGGGCTCGTCAATGGGCTGGTCATCACGCGCCTGAGTGTGGCCCCCTTCATCGCCACCCTGGGCATGCTCTATGCCGCCCGCGGCCTGGCCTTGCTGACCTCTAACGGGGCGACCTTCCCCGACCTGGGAGGCGATCCCTCCCTGGGGAACACGGGCTTCCCCTTCCTGGGGACGGGGAACATCCTGGGGGTGCCGATGCCGATCTGGCTGATGATCCTCTTTGGCCTGGTCGCCTCCTTTGTGGCCAGTCGCACCCCCTTCGGGCGCCAGGTCTATGCCATCGGCGGCAACGAGCGGGCGGCGCAGCTGTCGGGCATTCGAGTCAACCGCGTCAAGCTGCTGGTCTATGTGATCTCCGGCTTCTGCGCGGCCATGACAGGGCTGGTGATTGCCTCCCAGCTGCAAGCGGCCCAGCCGGCGACGGGCGAGAGCTATGAATTGAATGCCATCGCGGCGGTGGTGTTGGGCGGGACCTCGCTCTTCGGAGGACGAGGGACGATCCTGGGCAGCATCATCGGCGCGTTTGTGTCTACCGCCCTCCTCCCACAGGGAGCCGATCACGACCACGATAGCCGCCGTTAGTCCACGCTACAGCCAATCGCTCAGCCAGCTACTGACCGAAGTGCGCTCCTCAGAGCAAGGACTGACTGAGGAAGAAGCGCGCCGCCGCTTGCGCCAATTCGGCCCCAACGAGGTTGCCGCTGAACGGACCAGCTCGGGCGTGGCCCAGCTCGTACGGCTCTTCCTCAACCCATTAGTCGCCGTCTTGCTGCTGGCGAGCCTGGTCTCCGCCTTACTCGGCGAGCTAACCAACGCTCTCATCATTGCGATTATCGTCTTCCTGAGCCTGGTGCTGAACTTCTTGCAGAGCTATCGCTCTCAGCGGGCCGTCGAGCGCCTGCGTTCGTCTGTCGCCCCTGTGGCTCACGTCTTGCGCGATGGCCGATGGCAAGATCTCCCTCGCCGGCTGCTGGTTCCCGGCGATGTCATTCGCTTGGCCGCCGGCGACCTGGTGCCAGCAGATGCTCGTCTGATTGACGCCCTGGATCTCCATGTACAGCAGGCCGCGCTTACAGGTGAGTCGCTGCCGGTCGCTAAACGGGCCGAGGAGACAGCAACCACGCTGGCCCATCCCGTCGAAGCCCCCAACTGGGTCTTCCTCGGCACCTCCGTGGTGAGTGGCAGCGCCCTTGCCCTTGTGGTAGCCACAGGCCCACGGACAGCCTTCGGGGATGTGGCCATTCGTCTGGCTCAGCGCCCACCTGAGACCGAGTTTGAGCGTGGACTCCGCCGCTTCAGCTTCCTCATTCTGGAAACGGTCTTCTTTTTAACGCTCTTTGTGTTTCTCACCGGTGTCCTTCTGCATCACCCGCTTTTCGAGTCCGTACTCTTCGCTCTGGCTCTGGCCGTTGGGCTAACACCCGAGTTTCTGCCGATGATCGTCACTATTACCCTGGGACAGGGAGCCGTGCGCATGGCCAGGCGCAAGGTCATCGTCAAGCATTTGGAGGCGATCCAGAACTTTGGCAGCATTGATATCCTGTGCACGGATAAAACCGGTACCCTGACCCGAGGAGAGATGACGCTGCAAGAGGCCTGTGATCTCCGGGGGCAGGCCTCCGAGCGTACTCTCTTCTTCGCTTACCTCAACAGCGCCCTCCAGACCGGTTTCAACAGCCCGCTTGATCAAGCGATCCAGCGCAGTGGCGCGTACTCGCTGGCCGCCTATCGCAAGTGCGGCGAGATCCCCTTTGATTTTGAGCGGCGCCGCCTCTCCGTCATCGTCGAGCAGACCAACACCGCCAGGCGGCTCCTCATTGTCAAAGGGGCTCCCGAGCATATCCTTCCGCTCTGCACTGGCTGCGAGCTGGATGGTGTAGCCCAGCCGCTGACAGCCGCCCTGCGAGGTCAGGCTGAGGCACTCCATCAGCGCTTCAGCCAGGAAGGACTGCGCGTGCTCGCCGTGGCCTATCGCGAGCTGCCTCAGCAGGAGCGCTATGGCCAGGCGGAAGAGCAGGGCCTGATCTTGTTGGGATTGCTGACCTTTGTCGATCCACCCCAGGCCGGCGTCGCTGAGGCCATTGCCGCCCTGGCGCGGGACGGGGTCCAGGTCAAGATCGTCACAGGCGATAACGAGCTGGTGGCATGCCATATCTGCCGCCAGGTAGGACTGGATCCAGCGCGCGTGCTGGTAGGCAGCCAGCTAGAGCGTATGAGCGATACCGCCTTGCTCGGCGCGGTGGAGCACGTCACGCTCTTCGCCCGGGTCTCGCCTGCGCAGAAAAGTCGCATTTTGCTGGCCCTCAAACGCCGTGGCCATGTCGTGGGCTTCCTGGGCGATGGCATCAATGATGCGCCCTCGCTGCATGCGGCAGATGTAGGGATCTCGGTCGCCGGTGCCGTCGACATCGCCAGAGAGGCCGCCAGCATTCTCCTCCTGGAGCAGAGCCTGCAGGTGCTCCATGCCGGCATTCTGGAGGGGCGCAGGGCCTTCGGCAACGTGATGAAATATCTCCTTATGGGTACCAGCTCCAACTTTGGGAACGTCTTCAGCATGGCCGGGGCCTTTCTCCTCCTGCCTTTTCTGCCGATGCTGCCGGCCCAGATTCTGCTCAATAACTTTCTCTACGACCTGGCGCAGGTCACCATTCCCACCGACCACGTCGATGCCAGCCTGATGCTCAAGCCGCAACGCTGGAACATCGGCCTGATCCGCAACTTCATGCTGCTGGTCGGTCCTATCAGTTCGCTCTACGATTTCTTGACCTTTTTCGTCATGCTCGCGGTCTTTCATGCCTCCGAGGCCCTCTTTCACACCGGCTGGTTCATCGAGTCCCTGGCGACGCAGACCCTGGTGATCTTCGTGATCCGTACCGCTGGTCATCCGCTGCGCAGCCGTCCCAGCCTGCCATTGACGCTCACCACCCTGGCAGTGGTCGGCTGCGGGCTGCTGCTGCCCTGGACGCCGCTGGCCGCTCCACTGGGCTTTGTGCCGTTGCCCGCCGGCTACTTTCTCTTCCTGGCAGTTGCCACCCTGACCTACCTGGCACTGGTCGAGCTGGTGAAGGGGCGCCTGTTGCCAACCGGCCAGCAAGCCGGCCTATCGGGTCAGGCGCAACCGTGAGCAGCGTCGGCGGCTCCCGACCAGAATCAAGCGCCGTCAGCTCTCAGTCAGAAGGCAGCGATGGAACCTTCTGCAGAGCTGACGGTGGTGCACGGACGGACCAGCCACATGCAGTGTGCCGGACAAGATGCCTGTCCGATAGAGGTCTGCGCTTCTCCGGGATCATGGCCGGCTCTCTTCCGAAGAGCACAGGCGGGCTAGCATTGCGTCAAAGGTCGCGGCATCGATTTCTCCGCGCGCGTAGCGCTCCTGTAGAATCTGCAAGGGAGAGCGATTCGGCCCCGAGGGATACAGGCGAGGCGGTCCCTCTGAGAACCAGCCTTTCCCTCTGGCCAGACGAACCAGGGCCCAGGCCAGGGCCGCCAGCAAGATCGGCCCGAGAACGGCCCCGAGCCACATCCACAGCACGCCTCCGCAGCCAAAGCCCCACATCATCAGGATCACCTCATTTCTTGAGCGTTTCCTCTCCTTGAGCAAGCCAGGCACACTCGTTGCCTTGCTTCAAACACTATGATCCACTCCCACACTCTCGATCTGTTCACAACGCCGCCCAATTGACCCACAGTGACCTCACAGGACGCCGGGGCGAGATGGAGAGAAGCATGCAGCGCGGTGTCCTTGCTCTTCGGGCAGCCCGTCGTGATGGATCTGAGAGGAGGGCGGCCAGGTAAGAGAGCAGATCGTGAGTCGGACACGCTAGGCTGGTGATCAAGACCAACAGGATACACGTACGCTCTCAATATGTTGAAGAAAGGAGCCACCACGATGCCCCAGCCCCAACCCGCGCCCAGGGGGTCGGCAGCGCAGAAGGGGCAGCCGACCACGCTCTTTGACCTGCCCCTTTCGCACCCCCTGCGTGTCTTCTTCGCGCCTCGCAGTATCGCCGTCGTTGGAGCCACTGAGCGCCCGGGCAGCGTCGGGCGAGCTGTGCTCGCGAATCTGACCACTGCTCCTTTTAGCGGCTCCGTCTTTCCGGTCAACCTCCACCGCTCCAGTGTGCTCGGCAGACGCGCCTACCCGCGCGTCACGGATCTTCCAGAGCCGGTGGAGCTGGCCGTGATTGCCACGCCAGCGGAGACCGTTCCCGCTGTGATCGCCGATTGTGTGGCCGCCGGGACCGAAGGGGCGATCATTCTCTCCGCTGGTTTTCGCGAGCGAGGGCCAGCCGGCCAGGCACTGGAGCGCCAGGTTCTCGAAAAGGCGCGGCGGGGCGGACTGCGGCTTCTGGGACCCAACTGCCTGGGCCTGATGAATCCGCGCATCGGGCTGAATGCGACCTTCGCCAGCGGGATGGCCCTGCCGGGACAGATCGCCTTCCTGAGCCAGAGCGGGGCCTTATGCAGTGCCATTCTCGATTGGAGCCTGCAGGAGCACATCGGCTTCAGCGCCTTTGTCTCGGTAGGGTCGATGCTCGATCTGGGCTGGGGGGAGTTGCTCGACTACCTGGGGGATGATCCACATACCGGCTGCATTCTCCTCTATCTGGAGACCGTGGGCGACGCCCGGGCCTTCCTCTCCGCGGCCCGGGCCGTGGCACGGCGCAAACCCGTGATCCTCCTGAAAGGGGGACAGACTCCCGAGGCCATACAAGCTGCCATCTCCCATACGGGTGCCCTTGCCGTGAGCCAGGAGATCTTCGAGGCAGCCTGCAGCCGCTGCGGCCTGCTGCAGGTGGAGAGCATCGACGAGCTGTTCGCGATGGCAGAGGTGCTGGCGCGGCAGCCACGCCCCCAGGGACCACACTTCACTATCGTGACCAATGCGGGCGGTGCCGGAGTACTGGCAGCCGATGCTCTGGCGAAGGCCGGCGGGGCGCTGACCCCGCTCTCCTCGGAGACACGGGCCGCCCTCGACGCGCTGCTTCCTCCCTACTGGAGTCGCCAGAACCCGGTAGACATCCTGGGAGATGCCGATCCCGAACGCTATGCCCAGGCCATCGCCATCCTCTCTCGTGAGCCGGCCAGCGATGGCTTGCTCGTCATCCTGACTCCCCAGGCCATGAGCGACCCCACCCGTACCGCCGAGCGCGTAGCTGAGGCCGTGGCAGGCAACACCCGGCCCGTGCTGGCAAGCTGGATGGGAGGCAGCAGTGTGGCAGCCGGCCACGAGATTCTGACACGAGCCGGCATCCCGACATTTGCCTCCCCGGATACGGCAGCCCGCGCTTTCTGCGCCATGTGGCGAGCCAGCAGACATCTGCAGAGCCTCTACGAGACGCCCAGTGTGGTGGATGATCCCGAGGAGAGCGCCAGTCGGCGCGCGCAGGTGGCCAGCGTGCTGACTGCAGCCCGCCAGGCCGGGCACACGCTGCTCAGCGAGCCGGAGGCGAAGGCGGTGCTCCAGGCCTACGACATCCCGACCGTCGAGACTCGCGTCGCGCTCAGCGAAGACGAGGCCGTCCAGCAGGCGGAGCAGCTCGGCTATCCAGTGGTTCTGAAGCTGCTCTCGCCAACCATCACCCACAAAAGCCGTATTGGAGGTGTCCGCCTTGCCTTGCGCACGGCTGAGGACGTGCGGCAGGCCTATCGAGCCATTGCCGAGGCCGCAGAGCGCCAGGCGGGAGCCGGGCAAATGCAGGGGGTCACGGTGCAGCCGATGATTACGCTGGAGGGCTACGAGCTGATCGTGGGCAGCTTCTGCGACCCGCAGTTTGGACCAGTCCTGCTCTTTGGCAGCGGCGGGCGCCTGGTTGAGGTGCAACGCGATACCGCCCTGGCGCTGCCTCCACTGACCACAACGCTGGCGCGGCGTCTGCTGGAGCGCACGCGCATCTTCGCCGCCCTCCAGCACGGTGCCTCCGGCTTACCGTCAGTCGATCTGGCGACGCTCGAGCGCCTGCTGGTGCGCTTCAGTCTGCTCGTGGTCGAGCAGCCGCTCATCAGGGAGTGCGATATCAACCCTGTGCTGGCAGCGGGCGGTCATCTGCTGGCACTCGATGCCCGAATCGTGCTGCATTCACCCGATGTGCCCGAAACAGCGCTGCCGCGCCCGGCGATTCGTCCCTACCCGAGTCACTACATCGGAAGCTGGCAGCTCCCTGATGGCACACCGGTGACGATCCGCCCGATTCGCCCGGAAGACGAGCCGTTGATGGTGCGCTTCCACGAGCGGCTCTCAGAGCGCAGTGTCTATCTGCGCTGGCTGCATGTCCTTGGCCTGAGTCAACGCATTGCCCATGAGCGGCTGGTGGATCGCTGCTTCATCGACTATGATCGCGAGATGGCCCTGGTGGTCATCTCGCGGGAGGAGGCGTCGGGCACTGGCACAGAGACGCTCCTGGGCATTGGACGTCTGATTAAGCTGCCCGGGGGAGAGGAGGCCGAGTTTGCCTTGCTGATCGCCGATCAGGTGCAAGGGCAAGGACTGGGAACGGAGCTGTTGCGGCGCTTGATGGAGATCGCCCGGCAGGAGGGCCTGCAACGCTTGCAGGGCCGCATGCTGCCGGAGAACCAGGCCATGCTGCGGATCTGCCGCAAGCTTGGCTTTCAGCTGACCTACCATCCCGAGGAGCAGCTGATGCAGGCAACCTTCTTGTTGCGAGAAGGGAGCGAGCTGATCAAGGGACACCCGTGAGAGAAGGAAGGGAGCGCAAGAGAGCCACCAGCACATCGGCCTCGCCGCGCCTGGGCGAACCTGCGTGCAGGTCCCCTCGGGCCTGTAGCCGTGGCTGGTGACTCCCTTGCTCCGGTTGTGGTCCCCGACTGGCGACCCTCAGTCAAGGTCGTCCTGCAGCGTGCCCCAAGGCGTGCACGGGGTCTCTTCGATTCCCCGGGGGCGAACGACCAGCAGCGGCAGGCGGGTCCGTTCCAGCACCCGCTCGGTCACGCTCCCCAGGAGCCAGCGGTTCAGGCCCTCTCTGCCGTGGGTCGACATGGCCAGCAGATCACAGCCTCCGGGCAGAGGCGTGTCTACAAGGTCCTGGCCATGCTCTACGACATCGAGAATCGTCTGCGCCACATCAGAGCCAACATGCACCGACCAGGTCAGCTCAAGCTGCAGGCCAGAGACCTTTGAGGCCACCAGCCCGGCGCGGATCTGCTCCACGGTGTGAGCCAAATAGCGACGGGCCCGGGCCAGTCGTCGCTCGCGCTCACGTCTGGCAGCCTCATCCTCCGCCTCTTCGTCGACCTCCACGACGGCCAGCAGGTGGAGGGCGACTGGCGCCGGTGTGGCCAGGGCGTGCACCAGCGCCGCGGCGGGTTCCAGGGCAGCCTTAGCGTGGACAGACCCATCGAGCGGTACCACGGCCCGAAGAGGGCGTTCATAGCCTGGTTGCGGACCGGCCAGCATCTCGTCGTGAGAACGGAGCACCAGCATAGGGAGAGATGCGTGACGAATCAGCTTGAGCGCCACACTGCCCAGCGCCCAGCGCTGCAGACCACGGTAGCCATGACTGCAGAGCACCAGGAGGTCGGCGCTGACCTCTGGCACGAGACGCAGCAGCTGATCCGCGGGGAGCCCCGACCGCACAATTTTTTCTGTGGGCACATCGCGGAGAACCGGAAGAGCGGCGACCCGCTGCAGATAGGCCTCTGCCGCTTCCGTAGCACTCTCCAGCCATGAGCGCATCGTCGCTGGATCAAGCGCGGTTGGGGCCCAGAGCAGTGCGGTACCAGGCTGCACGATGCGCGCTAGAATCAGGCGGCCTCTGCTGGCGCGTGCCAGCCGGGCTGCCAACGGGAGGGCCCACTCTGCGCGCGGCGAGCCATCCAGCGGGACAAGAATACGTTGAAACATCCATGACCTCCTGTTTCTCACGTGGAGCTGCTGAGCAGAGGCCAGCTCGCTCAACTCAGCACATCACCTTTTACCGGCAGTATGGCAGGGCGGGCACACCGCCTGCTCTCAATGGAGCGAGCTGGACTCACAGCACGATCACAGCGCTTTCCGGCTGGTGATGGTCGCGCTTTACCTTTGTCTTGAAAGGCGAAGAGAGGTGCTCGGCGCCAGGACGCTAACTGTGAGGAGAGCGTGACCTGTTCCTTCGCGCACAGACCCGAGCAGCGTGTTATAGTTGTCTTATAGAGGGAAGAACGCCCAGCTCGCTCGCAGCTCAGCCGGACGATAGAGAGCGGCTCTTTCGTTCGTTGTCGCTCTCGCGCTGGCTCGAGTGTCTCTGGAACAGGCAGCAAGGCAAGAGAAGAAAGGAGACTGTCGTGAGTCAGGCAGCTACTCAGCAGCAGCGTCTCCCGGAGCCTGCCCACTCTCGGACCACTGTGAATCGCCCTCGTGTTCAGCTGGGATTGCGCACCCGTTGCATCCTTTATGGGATGCTGGCCGCTGCCGTCTTGACCGGCCTGATCGCCCTTGGGTCGCGCGGCTTTCACTGGTTCGATGCGGCACTGATCGGCTACGTTGTGGCCACGATCTTCGCGGTGGCCGCCGTGACCTACAAATACAGCTTCTGGCTGGCTCGTCCCCCAACCGGACGCTATTGGAGGCGCAGCTGGCGGCTCTTTTTCTCCTATGAGAACTTCAGACGCTACACGACGCTCATTCCTCTGGCGATTCTAGATCTATTCTCTCAACAATTTATCCGCCGCCGTGGCCTCTATCGCTGGATCATGCACCAATGTATCTTCTGGGGCGTACTGCTGTCTTGCTGTATCACCTTCCCCCTGACCTTCGGCTGGATTCGCATGACGCTGACGCCGGCAGGCGAGCACCTGCTCTGGTTCTTCGGCTTCCCCCTCTTTGCTTTCCGCCCTGAGTCGGTCCTTGGATTCCTTATTTATCATGCGCTTGATATCACCGCCCTACTGCTGCTCGTCGGGCTGGTGCTGGCCTTCCATCGCCGCTTCCACGATCTGGCGCTCATCAGTATCCAGCGCTTCGGCTTCGACATTGTGCCCCTGGCGCTGCTGCTGGCCATTGTGGTCAGCGGGCTGGCTCTGACGGCTGATAGCGCCTGGCTGGGAGGCGCCTACTACTGGTATCTTTCCCTGGCCCATGAGGTGTTCGTTGTCCTGTGGTTGATCTCTCTGCCGTTTGGCAAATTCTTCCATCTGATCGAGCGCCCGGCCACGGTCGGGATCGAACTCTACTGGAAAACTGGCGAAAGGACGGCGATGCAGCGCTGCGCACGCTGCGGGGAAGAGTTTGCTCCGGCGCGCTTTATTGAGGATCTCAAGAAAACGCTGTTGGAGGTGGGGGAAGATTATACGCTGCGCCTTGACAGCTCCCCTCGAGGGCCGGAGCAGGCGCTGTGGTGGCAGGATCTTTGCCCCGCGTGCAAGCGGGTCGCCCGCGGTCAGGCAACCTTGGCCGCACTTGATCCCGAGGGCAACCGCTTCCTCTGAGGAGAGCAGAGCCACATCATTCTATCTCGTCCTTTGTCCAAGTTGAAGAGAGGAACAAGTCATGTCCGTCGATAAGAGTATCTTTCGGCGACGACAGCGCCAGAAAGAGACCTTTGACTTCCATGCGGCGACACCGGTACCCACAGCCTGGGAGACCAGCATCGAGGTAGAGCGCTACGTTCCCACTCACTGCTGTTTCTGTGGAGTGCAGTGCGGCATGTACCTGAAGGTCGCCAATGGCAAAGTGGTTGGCGTTGAGCCGCGCGAGGACTTCCCCCTCAATCATGGCATGCTCTGTCCCAAGGGGACCAATGCCTATCAGCTCGTGCACCATCCCGATCGGCTCACGCAACCGTTGATGCGGAAAAGAGGCAAGGAGAGCCCGTTAGAGCCTGTGGGCTGGGACGAGGCGCTTGATACCATCGTCCAGCGTTTCCAGGAGGTACAGCGCGCCTATGGTAAGGATGCGGTGGCAGTCTTCAGCGGTTCGACGATGACGAACGAGAAATGCTATCTGATGGGGAAATTCGCCCGGGTCGCTCTCGGGACCCGTCATATCGACTACAACGGGCGTCTGTGTATGTCCTCCGCCACCGGGGCCAACGAGCGCGCGCTGGGGATCGATCGGGCCGCCAATCCAATCAGCGACATGCTGCACGCCGACTGCATCTTCGTCATCGGTGCCAACGTTGGTGAGTGCTTCCCGATCGTCACCAGCTATCTCTGGCAGGCGCGCGATCGCGGCTGTAAGCTCATCGTGGCCGACCCGCGCCAGACGCCGATTGCCCGCACCGCAGATCTCTTCCTGCCACTGCGCCCCGGGACCGACTCGGCCCTGCTCAACGGCATGTTGCACGTCCTCATCAAGGAAGGTCTCATCGATGAGGACTTTATTCGCGAGCGCACCGTAGGCTGGGAGGAGGCCCGTGCGCTGGCGGAGCAGTATCCCCCAGAACGGGTTGCGCGCGTCTGTGGGCTGCGTCCGGAGGCAGTCGTCGAGGCGGCCCGTCTCTATGGGCAGGCGCACGCGGCCCTGATCTACACGGCTCGTGGACTGGAGCATCAGAGCAAGGGTGTTGATAATGGGCTGGCGGCGATCAATTTAGCCCTGGCCACTGGCAATTTTGGCCGACCAGGCGCAGGCTACAGCACCCTGACTGGTCAGGGCAATGGGCAAGGTGGCAGAGAAGTTGGTCAAAAGGCCACCCAATTGCCGGGTTGCCGGGAGATCGAAGACCCCGAAGATCGGGCCTACATCTGCTCGGTCTGGGGCATTCGCGAGGAGGAGCTGCCCCATGCCGGCTATCCAGCCACCTTGATGATCCCGGCAATGCTGCGGAAAGAGATTCGCGCCTGCCTGCTGATCTGCTCGAATCCTCTGGTGTCCCTACCCGATCTACATACCGCCGAGCGAGCCTTTCGCAGCCTGGACTTCTTTGTCGTCATCGATCCCTTCCTCTCAGAGACCGCCGAGCTGGCCGATGTGGTGCTGCCGGGCAATCTGTGGGCTGAAGAAGAGGGCACGACGACCTCGCTGGAAGGGCGGGTCATTAAATACAATCAGGCCGTTGACCCTCCTGCGGGACGCCAGGATTGGCAGACGATTTGTGAGCTAGCGCGGCGCCTTGGCAAGGGGCAATACTTCGCCTATCGCTCGCCCCGCGATATCTTTGATGAGCTGCGCCTCTGCACGCGCGGCGCCAGATCAGATTATTGGGGAATCACCTATGAGAAGATCGAAGAGCAGGGAGGCGTCTTCTGGCCCTGCCCCAGCGAGGATCATCCGGGGACGCCGCGCCTGTACGAGGAGCGCTTTGGCTTTCCCGATGGGCGCGCCCGCTTTCACGCTGTGCCCTACATTCCGCCGGCGGAGGAGCCAGACGAGACCTATCCCTTTGTCCTGACCACAGGGCGGGTTATCTACCATTACCTCTCGGGTAACCAGACGCGGCGCATTCCCTTCCTGCGCGAAATGGCCCCCTATCCCTGGGTCGAGCTGCACGAGCAGGCCGCTCAGCGTCTGGGCATTGCCGATGGGGACTGGGTGACGGTGCGTACACGCCGTGGTGAGATGACGGCGCCGGCCCTGGTCGTGCGCACGATTCGTCCGGACACGCTCTTTATTCCCTACCATTACGGTCACAGCCAGGCAGCCAACCAGCTTACCAACCCGGTGCTGGAGCCAATGATGAAGATCCCCGAGTTCAAGGTCTGCGCTGCCGCGCTTGAACGCGCCCCTGGGCCACCGGAGTGGGCGCGCTCCATCGATCAGGAGCAGCTGACCCAGGCACAACAGCGACGGCGCGAGCTGCCTGCCGCTGCCCGCCGTGCTGTACCGCAGCCGCGCTAGCGAAGGGAAATGGATAAGGAAGCAAGAGGGAAGGAGGAGAAGGAGCGTGCCGGAAACGGTCACCATCAAGCAGATGTTCCTTGATCCTTCGCGCTGCATCGGTTGCCGTTCCTGCGTGGCGGCCTGCCGTGAGTGCGACACCCATCGGGGCGAGAGCATGATCTACATCGACTACATTGAGCGCGCTAACACGGTGGCTTCCTCGCCAACCGTCTGTATGCATTGCGAGGACCCGCTGGCACCCTGTGCCCAGGTCTGTCCTGCCCAGGCCATCCTGGTGAGTCCCGATGGAGTGGTGCATCAAGCCGATGAGACGCGCTGCATCTACTGTCGCAACTGCGGTTACGCCTGTCCCTTTGGAGTGCCCAAGTTTGATATCCGCGGACACTACATGCGCAAATGTAATCTCTGCTATGACCGAACCAGTCAGGGCAAAGGGCCAATGTGCGCGATGGTCTGCCCGACCCAGGCCATCTTCTATGGCACCTACGAGGAGTGGCTGGCGGCAGGCCGGGGAGCGCAGGGAGCAAAGCCCGTTAATCTCTTCTATTTTGGAAGCCAGCGCGTGCGGACCCGCAACTACGTGGTGCTCACCGGAGATGACGAGGCTCTCGATCTGCTCGCACTCCTGGACGAGGCCTCGCTGGGCCTTGGACAGGAGGCTCCCGCGGCAACAGCGAGCCGCAACGCTGCTGACTGGGTGGACGCGCGGACAGCGGGCATCCCTGAACGGGCTGCACCCGCCCAGCCGTGGATGCCACGCGAGCCGGCCCCTGCTCCGGTACCAGCCAGTCCGGCAGGCCCTGCCTGAAGGGGTGCAGCCAGATAACCGGTCGGCCTGCCGACCGTGCCAGTAACGCAGACGGAAGGAGATTCTGCCTATGGAATCAGCAATGCATCGTTTTCGGGTCCGACGCCAGGATCAGCCCGGGTCGGCGCCTCACCCTTCTGAACCTGCCGCTGAATGGCGCCAGGAGTTCCCTTACGTCTGGAGCGAAGACGAAGTCGTGACGCGCCGAGATACGCTCTACTTCTTGCTCGCTGGCTCAGGGGCGCTCTGTCTGGCAACGGGCACGCTGGCGCTCATCGGCAAGCTTTCAGAAGGCAGTCCCAGGAAGATGGTGCCCGTCGCGCGCGTGGGCGAGCTGGCAGAGAATCGCTGGAAGGTCTTCGCCTACCCGGACGAGTACGCTCAGGGCATCCTTATCCATTTGCCAGGCAAGGGGCTGGTAGCCTACAGCGATGTCTGCACCCATCTCTCTTGCGCAGTGACCTACCAGCCGGAGAGCCAACGGCTCTACTGTCCCTGCCATGAGGGTCTCTTTGATGCCGCCACGGGCAACGTGCTGGCTGGACCACCCACTCGCCCGCTGCCGGTGATTGAGTTGGAGGAGCATCAGGGAACCATTTACGCCGTGAGGATGGTGCTGCGATGAGTCAGACAGTCAACAGCGGGACAGTCCCAGCCCGGCCCCTGCGTCGTTCGCTCGGGCCAGCGCGGGCCAATCCCGATGACCCGCCAGTTCAGCCGCCCCCGCGTGGTCGGTATGGTCCGCTCCCCGGTCCGCGCTATCTGGGCATTCCCGGGCGTGCAGCCATCGTTCAAGGACAGGTCCTACTCGTCGCACTCATTGTCATTGTGCAGCTGTGGCTGGTGACCGACGCGCTCTACGAGCTGCTCTCAGGGAGGACCAGCCTGCTGCCCTGGTTGGCGCTCGTCAGCTTGCTGGGCTTTGGGCTGGTCCTGCTGATCACGCTCTGGCCCCGCCGCCAGCTTGCGGAAGAATAGGGGCAAGCTGGGTGGCCGTTCTGCCTGCCTGTCTGTCTGGCAGAGTGAGGAAGGGAACGCCCGGACTGGTCTGAGCGAAGAAGGGCAGGCCAGCCCGGCGCCGTGCGTGGTGCAGCTCGGCGAGCGAGCAAGGAGCGTCCCCGGGCCACGCATGGGGTGAGTGACTGGCTGAGCATCAGCCAGGAAAGCAAGTGCACATGCGCAGAGGAGGATGCTGTGAAGAAACGGCCTCTGAGTGACTACCAGGCACATTGGTGGAACTGGGTCAGGCAGCTCTATCCTGGCTATTTTGCCTGTGTCATGGCGACGGGTATTGTCTCCATTGCGCTCCTCTTGAATCGGGCCGTGCTCGTGTCGGTGATCCTGGGCTGGCTTGGTGGTGGCCTCTTCCTCTTGCTGCTCGCTCTCTATCTCCTGCGGCTTGCGCGTTATCCCCGGGAGGTGCTCCAGGACGCCACCGATCCAGGCAAGCTTTTTGGCTATTTTACGGCGGTAGCAGCTCCGGGAGTGCTGGCCACCCGGGCCGCCTTGAACCACTGGGTGGGGCTGCCCGTACTGCTGATTGCTTTTGCTGCAGGAATCTGGTGCTTCCTGATCTACTGGGCTTTCGCCGTACTCCTCTTCCGCAATGAGCGGCCTCTGCATCAGGCTGTCAATGGAAGCTGGCTCATCAGCATTGTGGGGACCGAGTCACTGGCGATCAACTGGACAATACTGACTACCTTCTGGCCGGAGCGGGCCGCGGTGCTGCAACTGGTGGCTTATGCTTTCTGGACGCTAGGGGTCTTGCTCTATCTGATTTTCATCACCTTCATTGTCTATCGGTTCTCCTTTGGGAAGATCTTGCCCGCCGATCTGACGCCTCCCTACTGGATCAACATGGGGGCAATGGCCATCACCACCGTAGCCGGCATCCGCTTGTTACAGGCGCCCCATCCAGCGCCCCTGCTCGTCAGCGTCCAGCCTTACATCACCGGGTTCACCCTCATGATGTGGGCCTGGGGGACCTGGTGGCTGCCCTTGCTGGTCCTCATTGGGATATGGAAGTATGGGATCATGCGCCAGCCTCTGCGCTACGAGCCGGCACTTTGGAGCATCGTCTTTCCCCTGGGAATGTATGCGACAGCCCTGCACCTGCTCGGGCAGCTTCCGGGTATAGCCTTCTTTGAGGTAGTGGCAGCCCCTTTCACCTGGGTTGCGTTCAGTGCCTGGCTGCTGGTGATGGGAGGCTGGTTGTACTCGATTGGGCAGACGCTGAGCCGGCTGCGGGCGAGTTCCCAGGCGAGCGAGTCGCCACCGCTAACTGTTTCTGAACGCCAGGGGTAAGCCGGCAGGCGATTCTGCAGAGATCGGATGATTCGGATGGCGTGAGTCCAGCACCCACCGCTGTCTGATCGGCTCATCTCGCCCCTGGAACGAGAGCCGCTGTGTTCCAGTCAGATTTTCTCCCCAGACGGTCACTGGCTGCTGATAATGGGGACCAATCTCGCAGATGATTTTCCACCGCCAGCCGTAGGTGGGCTGGAAGAGGTCAGTGGGACTCCCGCTGTCCGCGAGCTCGTGGATCTGCAACGGCAAGGTGGCCCAGACGGACGAGATCCCCACGACTGGCACCAGATTCGGAAGCTGCCCTTGCGGGCCGCCAACAGGGCAGCGCGTCGGCATCGGCAGCAACGTCAGGCCAGTGGGCGCAGTGAAGGGCGAGGGTGAGGGCACAAGAGACGCCGCAGAGATGCTGGCGACTGGAGCAGCAACCGAGAGGACATGTGTCACCTGTGCCTGGAAGGGGGTTTCCTGCGGGGGCGTGACACAGGCCGCTCCACTCACTAACAGAGCCAGCAGCATTCCCAGCGTCAACCAGGCCCTCAGACCGAAGGCTGGACGCAGGTGTGGTGGGTGTTGGTGACCAATGGTGGTGTGCTCGCAGCGAACGGAGTCGCTTCCTATGATAGTTTCTCCTTCAATGGAACTGGTCAGCCAAGTCAACGCTGTGCTCAGAGAAAGCCCCCGGCTGAGAGCAGCTGCGCTACCAGCAGGCCTGCTCCCAGCAGGAGCAGCCAGCTGTCCAGGCGTTTCCAACGACTTTGGAGGAGCAGCAGATCGAAGTGGGCCTGGGGCGACGCTCCGGCCTGTCGGCTCGTAACGCGCAGCAATTCCGGGTCACCTCGATCGCCCTGGCCGCGCCATGCGCCAACCCAATCAGTGCGCCCAGCAGCCCTGCACCTGCCACCTGGCGACTGACGATGGAAAGTAGCAGTGGTAGAAACCATATCCCCGCGTCGGGATTGCGTGTGAATATTCCTGGTCCCAGCCAGAAGCCCCAGATCAACGAACGAACCCATGATCGCTGGCTCTTTACCCAGGAAACAGGGACTTGCCAGGAGGAGCCGGGCACAGGCAGCGGCATCCCGAGCACTTCTGCCAATCCATAGCTCAGCGCATACAGGAGTCCCAGCGACAGCAGGAAGGTCAAGGGCAGGATTTGTCCCCACCAGGGGAGACCGAACACGTCCCACAGACTGGCAGCAGGCACAGCGTAGGCAACCAAGATCCCAAGCCCCTGAAGAAGCGGCTCCATCCTCGTCCGGAGGATGATGAGGCAGCCACAGCCGCATTGATCTCTTAAGGAGGGGTGCGCTTGCCCGCGCCGACCAGGGCCGCCAGGCAGAGGCGGAACAGTCCTTCGACTGGCAGCAGCGGATCATGAGCTAACGCTCCCTTCCCCAGACCCAGCCCTCCTGGCAGGCATACCCAGGCCTGGTATGATCCGCACTGGTCGCCACTCCAACAGCAGTGCAAGTCTCATGACACACTCTCCCTTCCAGACAAACCTGCTCACTGGTCTGGGCAAGCTGGGCAATGGTGTTCCGATATATTCCCAAAGGGTCCGTCAGCATCCATTGCTCCTCATTCCAGTCCCTCATCGGGCTCGAGCGGCGTTCCGACCAGGCCCTGATTTCCAATCTCATTTGCAATCCCCGATGGGCAGCGTCGCTGATGCTGACAGTATCCCTCTACGAGAGCATCCGGAGCGGCCTCCGTCAAGCCGTCTCGATGCTCCCACCCAGGCGGTCAGGAGTGACCGCTTCCATGCAGTCATGAGGTCAGCCACGTCGGCCCTCAGACGGCCTGGAAAGCCCTTCGAGGATCGCTGCGTGGGCAGCCGGGTGCCGCGATCCTCGCCGCGACGCGCCTGGACAGCAAGAGCACTGAGCCACTCTCCTTGCAGGAAGAGCTGGCTGGAAGGAGGGCTGCAGCGTGGTCTCCCTGCAGTCCCGCGCCAGCAACGGGTTGGGTCCCATTCGCCTGGCGCTTACTCGGAACGGGTCCGGCGAGGGCCTTCCCCGAGCAAACGCCAGTCCCAGTCCCAGCCCTTTCTACGCCGGGCTGCGCACCCCTTCGTGCCCCTGCCAGCGGGCCGGCTCCGGCAGCAGGTGCAGTATCTCCTCACAGGCCTGAGCCAGCTCAGGATACTGCTCCGCCACCCCCCGTTGTTGCCAGTCCT
>NZ_JADGHT010000374.1 GCF_019683755.1 Thermogemmatispora sp.
CCACTTAGGGCCCCGGCCAGTCCCCACCCAAGAAACGTTAGAAAGGCAATCGCGAGCACTGCCGGCACAAAGATCCCCGCTACTTGATCAGCCAGGCGTTGGACAGGGGCCTTGCTGCCCTGGGCCTGCTCAACCAGACGAATGATGCTGGCTAGCAGCGTATCGGCGCCAACGCGCGTGGCCCGCATGGTCAGCAACCCACTTTGATTGATCGTCGCTCCGATCAGCGCATCGCCTGCCCCTTTCTCTACCGGCAAGCTTTCCCCAGTGACCATCGACTCATCAACAGTCGAATGTCCGGCCACTACCAGACCATCAACCGGAACCTGCTCGCCAGGGCGCACAATCAGCAGGTCTCCAGGCCTGACCTCGGCAATCGCTATCTCACGCTCTTGACCATCACGTAACACATGAGCGCTACGCGGCTGCAACCCTATCAGACGGCGAACTGCTTGTCCGGCCTCGCCCTTGGCTCGTGCCTCCAGATAGCGCCCAAGGTAAATGAGCGTAATAATCAGAGCCGCCGTGTCGTAAAAGGTCGGCTCATCAGCTAGCTGTGGGACCACCGTGGCAGCCAAGCTGAGCAGGTAAGCCGCTGTTGAGCCAGCCGAGATGAGCGTGTCCATTGTGGCCGCCCCATGCCGCAGATTCTTGAGAGCATTACGGTGAAACTCCCAACCAACCACCGCCCAGACAGGCGTCGCGAGCAGCAACAGGAGATAGTTCTCCCCAGGGAAGCGGCCCATGAAAAGCATGCTGAGCACGACGACAGGCAACGAGAGAGCAATCGCCATGAGCAGCAGCCACAGCCGACGCCGGTCCGCCCGCTGCTGCATCTCAGTCACGCTTACAGCTCCCGCAACAGCGGTGTCCTTGCTCCCGCCACTGGCATTATCTTCTCCAGCGCGCTCACGGTGTTGATTCTCTTCCACCCCTCTCCTTTCTACGGATGGCACAAGCGGTAGCGCTTCATAGCCCAGTTGCTCAACTTTCTCGACCATTAGCGCCGGGCTAACCTGCCCAGGGTCATAAAGAACCGTGGCCTTCTCCGTGGCAAAGTTAACACTGGCTTCCTTGACCCCCGGCAAGCGCTGTAGCCCCCGCTCAATGCGCCTGGCACAGGAGGCGCAGCTCATGCCTTCCAGCGCCAGCGTCACCGCGGCTATCCGCTCAGGCTCGCCCTGCTCTCCACGGCTTCGATCTATGCCGCTCTGTGGCCCATCAGGACCGACATAGGTTGCCATATCTTCTATCTCCTCGTGTCCATCTCTCAGTACCACCCATACCCCCCCGGTGGGGGTCTATAGAAAGGATAGCGCAGAGCACGTTACTTGTCAAATCTCCTCCCACCCCATCGACTAGGCCAGCCTGTTCAGTGGTGTGTGATATAATCAGAGAGTGAGAGAAAGAGGGAAGCTTATCCACGAGAGAGAAGCATGGTGGCTCCTTTAGCCAGGAATACTCAGGTGATGCACCGGCTACCCCGGCGCTTTCGCAGTCTCCAGAGCCATCTGCTGCCGGACGAAGAGCCGCTCAGCAGCCATCCCGTCATCTGGAAGAGCCAGCAGCATGGCGGCCTAGCCTGCGATGCCATTCTTACGAACAGACGTCTGCTCGGTTACTATCAGGTACGTTTTCCACGCCGGCGTCTGTTCCTGGAGGCTATCCCGCTTGAAGAGATCATCTCGGTTACCCAGCGCGATCCTCAGAGCAAATCGCTCCTGCACGAGCTGCTGATCATCGCTAAGCAAGACAGGGTCTTGCTCCGGGCCCCGCGCCGCGTGATCGAAAACCTATATGATGCCTTGCACCACCTCAGCGCGAGCGAGGGCGAGAGCAAGACCCAGAAGACAGCCACAGCAGAGTCAGCCTCCGTCTCCGCCCAGACCGATGGTGCAGAGCCAGATAGGGCGAGCGTCCATTCTCCCCGCTTCGCGCGTCAGCAGCTCACTGGCTCGGCGGGGCACTCGCCCGCGGGCATCGCTCTAATCTTTGCCTGCGGCCTCATTCTGGAAATCATCGCAGTCTTTCTCTGGCAGACCACAAGCAGTCTTGCCACCAGCCTGCCCCCCTTTGGCGCTGGCCTGCTGGCGATCTTGACCGCTATCCTTGTCTACCGTCAGCGCTAAGCCCCCTTACGGATGAAAGCCTGGCTTTCTTTCTCTGGCCCCCACTGTTGTTAGCTGGAAGGGCTTTAGCCGTTAGCTAGCAACGTTGACACGTTCTTTTTGCGACAGGTACAATACAAAGGGCCTGGTAAATACAGCGATTGGCCTGCTCGTTCTATCCATAGCGAGAGAATCTGTGCAGACGTAAGGCGCCCGGGGCAGTCCTCTCTTCTAACGAACGCAGACAGCACACGGCCCCTTTTCCGACAGAGAAAAGCAAAGAAGGAGAGGGAGGCGAAAGAAGGCGCTGTCGCCCCTTCTTTGCTGAGAAGGAGCCATCTTACACAGGTGTAGGCTGTCTTGTGTCTTGCGCCTTTGCTCGCACATAGCTAAGATGAGGCAACAACGCAATGAAGATCTTCGTCTGTGTAAAGCAGATTCCAGACCCCAACACCGTCGAAAGCAAGCTTGACCCTGCGACAAAACGACTGGTGCGCACCGGGGTCTCGCTGGTGCTTGACCCGGGAGACGAGACGACGATCGCAGCAGCGATCAAGCTGCGCGATAGTCTCGGCAATAGCGAGCTGACGGCGATCAGCATGGGTCCGACTAGCGCTCAGGAGGCCCTGCGGCGCGCCCTGGCAATGGGCGTTGACCGAGCCATCCTGATCAGCGATCCGGCCCTGGCTGGCTCGGATGTCCTGGGGACAGCGCGGACGCTGGCCGCCGCCCTCAAGCGTGAGAATCCCGATCTGATCTTCTGCTCGACAGAGAGCACCGATGGCTACACTGGCATGGTGCCCGGGGCCATCGCCGAGTTTCTGGGCCTGCCCCAGCTTACCTTTGCGCGCGAAATCAAGGTTGAGGGCAGCAAGGCGGTCATCAAGCGCGTTACCCAGACCGGCTACGAGGTGGTCGAAAGCCCTCTGCCGGCAGTCGTCACCATTGCCAGTGGCTCATTTGAGGCCATCTATCCCACAATGAAGGGTATCATGAGCGCACGCAAGAAGCCCTTTAGCCAGGTGAGCCTGAGCGACCTTGGACTGGACCCGTCGCAGGTCGGAGAGGCTGGCGCACGCGAGCAGGTGCTTTCGATCGGTAAGGCTGAGGCCCGTGCCGCCGGGCAGATTATTAAGGATGAGGGCAACGCTGCCGAGATCATCGCCGACTTCTTGCAGCGTCACCAGTTGCTCTAGGAGGAGTGCAGGTTATGGCAAAAACGATCTGGGTCCTGGTCGAAATTGAGGATGGCCGACCAGCTCGCTCGTCTCTGGAGGTCCTGAGCAAGGCGGCCCGCCTGGGTCGCGCCGAGGCGATTGTCCTCGGCTCCGCCGCTGCTACGGTGGCCCCCTCGCTAGGCGAGTTCGGCGCCGAAAAGGTCTATGTCCACGCCGATCCTACCTACGATACCTACCTGACGCTCCCCGCCGTCGATACCATCAGTGATCTGCTGCAGCGGCAGCAGCCCGATCTCTTGCTCTTTCCCACGACCTACGATGTTCGCGATATTGCCGCTCGCTTGAGTGCCCGCCATAATTTGGGCTTGATCACCGATGCCACCGACCTGCGCTATGAAGGTGAGCGCCTGGAAGTGACGGTCCCCTGGGGCGGTGAGAATGTCGTAGTGGCTACCCACCCTTACCAGGGAACAGGCATCGTGCTGGCTCGCCCGAAAGCCTTCTCGGTGGAGCGCTTCGAGGGCCGCCAGGCTGAGATCGAGCAGCTTGCGGTGACACTGCGGCCCGAGTCACAGCAGATGAAGATTCTCGACCGTGTCGAGGTGCAGAGCGAAGGCCCCGCCCTGGAGGATGCCAGCATCATTGTGAGCGGTGGCCGTGGCCTGGGAAAGCCCGAAAATTATCGCCTGGTCGAAGAGCTGGCGGCTGCGCTCGGCGGAGCACCAGGCGCAACCCGCGCCATTGTTGATGCCGGCTGGCTCCCTTATAGCTACCAGATCGGGCAGACCGGTAAGACGGTTAAGCCCACCCTTTATATCGCCTGCGGTATCAGTGGCGCGATTCAGCACCTGGCCGGTATGAAAGGCTCAAAGTATATCGTTGCCATCAATAAGGATGAGCA
>NZ_JADGHT010000375.1 GCF_019683755.1 Thermogemmatispora sp.
TAGAGTGTGTCTCGTGGGCTCGGAGATTTGTATATGAGACAGCCGCCTCTGCTACCCGATCGCTTCCCTGCTCAACGCGCCGATCTATGGCACGCACATGCTCTGGAATGCTGACCACTCCCTGCACAAGCGGATGTTCTAAGGCCCCCTCAGTGGGCTGCTCGCCAGGTCCAGGTTCCAGGGCCTGATTGAGCTGGTCAACCGCGGGACGCAGGCGCTTGATCAGCTCGCTCTTCTCCTGGACCCAGGCAAAGGCAAAAAACAAGCCGATGGAAAGCCCCAAGGCCAGCAAGATAAAAACGAATAGCTCGATCGCCAGTACGATCGCCGCAATCTGTCCCCAGGTCTCCAGTGGATCGGCGGCGAGAGCGGCCAGAGCAGGTACGGACATGGCTACTTCCCTCCAAGCTCATGAGCACGGATTGCACGCATCTGCTGGCGTCGACGCTCTTCGCCGCGACGGGCGCGGCCCTTCCCCAGGAAGATGCGTAGCACTTGCTGCCCCGCCAGCACAGTGGCTACGGCGCGAATCCCAGGAGCGAGCGCGAATTCGCGTGCCAGTTGTGCCGCGCTACCAACCGTGGTAACTGTGTGGCCAGCCGTGCGCGCTGTCTCTTTGACCACTCCAACCGTCTCCTGCACCGAGGCAAGCAGCGGACGCATTTCGTTACGCACTGTTGTAATCGCTCGTAACAGCATGAGAATAGCATAGATGAGGAGCGCAATGGCGATCAAGGTTGTTGCAGCCAGAATGATCAGAGCAATATAGAGTACTGCTAGCAAAACATGGAAGAGAGCAGCCAGGATAAAGCCTACGATGAGCAGCACCAGCACCCCGATCCCAATCACCAGCAAATAGCGCTTTGCGCTTTGCATAAGAGAGAGACCTCCCGGCAAAGATTTAGAGAAGCCCGTACTACCTGATTATAACGCATGGCCTTAAACAGCGACCACTAGGCCCGGGCCGGAGCTTGCTCGCGCTCCACGCTCTCCGGCCCCGCTCTTTATAAGCCAGTGACAAAGCTCTCCTTATGTGTATACGCCTCTGGCCGCGCTCTAGCGACAGCTAGTCCCTACCAGACGCCTCCCTTAGAAAGCTGAGCGTTCGCTGAGAAAATGCTGAGCGTTTTATTGTTGACTTGCTCTTGCCTACCCCAGGCGTGTATTGTCAAAGCAAGGGATCATGGATGAGGTGGCACGAGAGGAAATCGGCTCGGGCCACGCGGCCCGCTTCGAAGCGAAGGAGGGAACTTCCTGTGTTTGCTTTCGTGACGTCTGCAGCCATTGCTGCTCTCACTTCAGATTCACCACTCTTTACTATCAATGTCGGAGATTTTCACTGGACGGTTACCGTCGGGACGATCATCTACCTGGTAATCGCCGCTATTGCTGGTCTATTGGCTGAGTTTATCGTCGGCTGGCGTCTCCCCGGTGGGATCATCGGAGCAGTTATCGCCGGATTAGTCGGCATTTGGCTCTTTACACATGTCTTCCCTTTCACCATCACCGGCGACCCCACAGTCTACG
This sequence comes from Thermogemmatispora sp., assembly GCF_019683755.1. Classification (GTDB taxonomy): domain Bacteria; phylum Chloroflexota; class Ktedonobacteria; order Ktedonobacterales; family Ktedonobacteraceae; genus Thermogemmatispora. The sequence goes on from NZ_JADGHT010000375.1 coordinate 1,528, forward strand.
GTGTTCCCATCTTCAGAGCGCTCATTGGCGCCGTTCTGCTGGTCTTCCTCTGGCATCTGATTACCTTTAGTGTCTGGCGCCATCGCCGTCCCTATTACCGCCGCGGCGATTAGCCCATTCTCTGGCAATTCTGCCCGATATGCCGGTGGACCTGCTTTCTTCTCGAAGCTGGCGCAACCTGGCAAAGCAGGCCCCGGCAACTTGTCCTTGCTCCCGCACAGCGCACTTTTCCTTTCCTTCTCGCTTTTTTCGTGCCTCGCTTACTTGCCGTGTTGAAAATCGCTTGCGTGCTAAACGAGGAAGCCATCGAGGCCGAGCAGAAGAACAGGCGCCTTTCTCCTTGATGCCATAGGCGGTATAGACGCAGAGAAAGGTGCTCTCGCTCTTGGTAGGAGCTTCGCAAAGACCGAGACGCTAGATGGCTTGCAGCCAACTTAACCACCACGCACCCACCAGGCTGCGTTCAACATATGCAGCAGGCAGAGGGGATGGAGGCAAGGAGCCTCCCGCCAGTCCTTGTCAAAGAGCTTGCTGCTGAACAGCAGCAAGCTACTGTGTTCAAAGGTCGGGCAGGGAAACGGCGTCCCGGCCCGTACCAGAGGCAGCCGTCCAAGGCAGCGCTCATTGCTCCAACCCTCAATGTCGTTCCCCGTGTTCAGGATAGAGTGCCGTAGTGAGGCCCATCGCCAGCAATCGCCGGGCAGCCCAGGCAGCTTCTAGCCATAGCCTTCCACTGCCAGGCAGGAGATAACTTCCTCACTGGCTCGCTGCTGATCACATCTGCTCCCTTGCCTGATTAAGAGCAGCTCCTCAGCTCAGCATTGCCAGAGCACCCTTTCTCCCGTATACTACAGCAAGCTAGTCGAGTGAGGGAGGCGTCGCAGTGGTCTTTACAACGCGTGCTTTTGTAACCTTCTTTACCATCATCGACCCCGTCGGGTTAGCACCGGTCTTTATCGCACTAACAGCTCATCTCAATGAGTCTCAGCGTCGGGCGGTGATCACGCGTGCAATCCTGATCAGCGCAGCCATCATCGCCTTTTTCGCCCTGGTCGGGCGTTTTGTTCTTGATCGCCTGGGGATCACACTCTACGCCTTCAACATGGCAGGAGGCGCCTTGCTCTTCCTGGTCGCAGTAGAGATGCTCTTCGGACGCGCGCCAGGGACACGTCGCACTGCAGCCGAAGAGGAAGAAGCCATGACGCGCGAAGATATCAGCGTCTTTCCGCTGGCTATTCCCATGATTGCCGGGCCGGGGACCATTGCTACTACCATTCTCTATGTTGATCAGGCTCAGCCCGACCCCTTTAAGCTGCTGGCAGTGGCAGCGGCTATCGCTACCTCTCTGCTAGTGGCCTGGATCGTCATGCGCCATAGCGCCTGGATCATGGAACACATTGGGCGCACCGGCATTCTGGTCCTCTCGCGCATCCTTGGTATCCTACTGGCAGCACTTGCTATCCAGTTCATTCTCAATGGCATGCTTACCTTTATCCATACTAGTGGCCTACTTCACTGAAAGAGCTTGGGCAGGCAACTGAATCGCTCAGCAGATAGGATCACATAGGATCACATAGGATCACGGATTAAAGACCAAAGCGCCAGCAGAGAAAGGGAGGCGTCACCTTTTGCCAGTCCATACGTAGTATCTGTTGTCAACATTCGCCGTTTTCTGGTGGAGACTTCTCCGCCATGCAACCCTAGCGGCTCGAATCGCCAAGCTGATCGACAGTCGTTGATAAACACATGAGGTAACCTGGTAATCAAGCAAACAGCGTCTTGGTGTGCAGCAAGACCCCTATGGCTTTGATGCCCAGGGAGAGGGAGGGGGCAGCAAAGCAAGCCTGTTAGCGACCAAGCGAGGAAAGGGACCTCCTTCTTGGCGTTCACTGAGGGGTCCCCGACTGCCGATCTCTATGGTATCATGTAGAAGGTGGTGCCCAGAACACCAGCGAAGCAGTCAGACGCTCAGGAACTGGTGACCTTTGCCTTGCCAGCCGATGTCTTAGCAAGCGAAGCGGCTAAACGCTAGGCTAGACGAGGAATTCTTGCTGCGGCAGACCATAGCCGGCAAAGAGCAGGAGCCTTGACGGTACAGTGAGGCACTACGCCTGAGTGGAGGAGACACATTTGGAAGCACAGACCGAGATTCAATCCTATCTGGAACGGGGCAAACAGGCCCTTGCAGAGGGGCAACCACGCGAGGCAGCCATCGCCTTTGCTCATGCTGCCCAGATCGACCCGGCTAATCCCAAGGTACACTTGGGCCTGGCCGAAGCCAATCTAGGCCTGGGAGATTACCGCGTGGTGAACCTGGCTTGCAGGAAAGTTGAAGAACTACAGCCGGAAGGCGGACCGGAAAGCCTGCTGGCCAAAGCCTTGCTGGCCCTGTTGGATAAGCGCTATGATCAGGCTCTGGCCCTCGTGGACCAGTATATTGCTCAGGACCCGGCTAACGCTTATGCCCATGCTCTGCGCTCCTATCTGCTGCAAGCCCTGGGTCAGTATTACGATGCCGGCCTGGCACGGTCACGCGCAGCTCGCCTTTCTTACGGCGGACGCTTCGAGCATGCCTTTCCTCCTCTGGAGGATAGCTTCGGCTTTGGCTATCGTGGTGCCCCAGCCCCAACAAGCCCAGCCA
>NZ_JADGHT010000376.1 GCF_019683755.1 Thermogemmatispora sp.
TGCCAGCGTCTATAAGGATATCAATGCCGAGCGCTTGACAACCACCGGGATGACGCTCGGTACAGTGCAGTATTATGCTCCCGAACAGGCCCAGGGCGAGATTGTGAGTCCAGCCGCCGATGTCTATGCGCTCGGCATCGTGATGTACGAGATGCTGACCGGGCGCACCCCTTTTGAGGGCGATACGCCGGTGGCTGTGGCTATGCAGCATATCCAGGAGCCTCCGGTACCCCCCAGTCACTATAATCCGGCCATTCCGCCCGCGCTTGAGGAGATTATCCTGCGCTGTCTAGAAAAAATACCAGAGATGCGCTATCGTGATGGCAGCGCACTGGCCCGCGCTCTGGAAGCTCTTGGCGAAACTGAGCTTGCCGAGCCTGCCAGAGATGTGGCGGCAGCGCCAACTGTCGTCACTTCTCCATATCGCCCGTCGCTCGCTGGTGCCGGGCAGGGTCTGGTCAATGAGGCCCCGGCTCTGGCTGCCTCCGCAGGCTATGATCAGCAGCCTCATGCCGCTGGTGCTGTGACAGCCTCTCCCTATGCCCCTGCCGAGGTAGCTTCGGCTCCGGCGCCGGGTCCCTACGGAGGCTTTATTCAGTCTGGCACAACTCGTCCCTTTCAGCGCGATGCAATCGCCGGTGAGCGAGGCTCTCGCTTAGCTGGTATCATCACTGCTCTTATTCTTATCGCTACCGTTGTGCTCATCGGCTTTAGCGTCTATCTGGCTGCCATCCTGGGATTTGTGCCTTTCCTCCATCTCTCTACGCAGGCCACCCCTGCGCCGCCCGAAGTGCCAGTTCCTTCGCTGATCGGCCTCACTTATCAGCAGGCACTGACTCGCGCCACCAACGCTGGTTTCGTCCTGCAAGTGCACAATGGCCTGACCTCGGGCTATGTGGTGCGCCAATCGCCCCAGCCACCCGCTCTGGCCCCACGCGGCTCGACGATTCTGGTCGACCTGCAAGAACGACCCACGCGCGTGATTGTTCCTGATGGGCTGGTAGGCAATACGCTGGCGGGCGCGGAGCGTATCCTGCGCAGTCAAGGCATTCCCTTTACGGTGCAGTCTGATGGTGTTGATCCGACCAAGCCGGCTAACTATGTGGACCGCACATCGCCCAAGAGCGGCGAGGAGCTGCCTCAGGGCCAGAGCGTCATTCTCTACGTGGTCAATCTCAGTACCGGCTCACCGACAACGGCTCCATCGCCGACAGCAACAGAGAAGCCGTCGCCAACGCCAACGCCGTCGCCAACACCGACACCGTCGCCAACACCGTCACCGACACCGTCGCCAACACCGTCACCGACAGCGCATCCTCAGCCCAGCGCGACGCCGCCATCGCTGTTTCCCTAGGCAAGGCGTGGCCTGGGCCATTATCCTAGCCTGAGCCATACCAGTGGCTCGCAAGAGCGAAGCGTCCTCCTTTTCAAGAGGACTCGCCACTACCTGGCTTACATAGGGAAGGGACTTCCTGGACATCGGAAGTCCCTTCTTGCTGTCTTGATTATTCTAACCTGCCGGCCTTGGACCTCCCGTCCTGGCCTTGCTTGCCGAGACCGATCTTTCTCAGCCAGCAGAGCGTCGCAGGGTCTTTCTGTTAGCTCTGACCGCCCCCAGGTAAAAATGTCGCCTTCAGCTCAGGTCTCACGTCAAGACATTGGCAGCGCTAAGGGATCATCATGCCCACTGTTACCCCCATCTTGGCCCCACTCCATGCTCACAGAGCAGAGTCCTCTCTTTCTCAGATCAGCGAGAAGGTGGTGAGGAAGAATGCAAGTAACGCTGATGGCGCTGCTGGATATAGGCGACGAAGGCCATGATCCCTACAAAGAGGAACGCCCCTACATAGACAGCCATCTCATGATTCTGGAGGAAGCCAATTGCCGGATCGTTAATGATTAAGTTGCTTGCCACCCAGGCCAGAATAAAGCTGGCTACCAGGGTGAGGCCGGGTACATGACTAAGCAGCTCAGCTACCAGCGCACTGCCCAAGAGGAGGAGAAGAATACTGGTTAAGAGGCCGATGATCAAAACCAGAAGCTGCCCCTGAGCGATAGCCCCAATGGCGATCACGTTGTCGAGGCTCATGGTTACGTCAGCCACAACAATAGTGAGGAGAGCCAGCACAAAGCTGGTCGTTTCCGGCGAGAGACGATGCTCAAGGAAGCGGCGCAGATGGGGAGCTTTGTGCAAGATAGTATTAGCGCTCGCTGCTTCAGAAAGTGGCTGAGAGGCAGGTGAGGCACCATTGGCTGGAGCCGAGCGGACTGCACCCCTCGACTTTGATTGCTCTACAGGCCCTGTTCGATTAAAAAAGAGGCGCACGGCGATCGAGAGAACCAGGAGACCCCCAATAGCCTGGAGATAGGGAATCTGTAAGAGCCAGCTAGCCAGAGCAGTAAACGCAAGACGGAGGACAATAGCCAGACCTCCGCCAATAGCCAGGGCTGTCCAGCGCCGTTGCCGTGGAATGCCCACAGTGGCCGCACCAATGATCAGGGCATTATCACCACTCAACGCAAGATCGACCAGAATAATACCGCCGATGGTGCTCAGAAAGTGCAGCCAGGTCTGTGGCATCTCAAACCCCCTTCGTGAGATAAAGAAATGAAACGCCGTTCTCCGCAGAGCCAGCTCCTTGAGTAAGCCATCAGGCCAGAACAGAGAGGAGCAAAAGACGCACGAGCAGCGAGATGGCCGCTAACGCCATAAGACTTTGCCGCCCGGCACCTCTGCCACCTCGGCTGCGCGCACGGGGGCCATAGTTGCGAGCAGGAAGAGCCTGATTGCTGCGCTTGGACTATGAGGTCAGCCCTGCGATTAGAAACTGCGTCAGAAAGGCTCAAGGTTTATCTATTACATAGTACCACGCGAGACCCAAGGCGACAACACGGTGTGATAGAATGCAGGGCGCTCAGCCTCAGTCTGGCACCAGCAGCGGACAGGGCGAGCACGTCATTACAGCCAGATCCAGATAGGTACAGGTAAAGGAGCACCATGCTTAGTGCCGCAGTGCGCAACGTCCTGCAGACCCACCCTTGCGGGTTGACTTTCGATATCGATGGCACACTCAGCCCCATTGCCCCGAGCCCCGAAGCAGCCAGACTCTTTCCTGGTGTAGCAGGCCTGCTGGAACGTTTGCGGCCCTACGCCAGAGTGGCGGTGATTACCGGCAGAGCGGTTGTCAGCGCCGCCGCCCTGGTAGGCGTCGACGGAATCACCTACATTGGCAATCACGGTCTGGAGTGGGCCGAAGGCCTGCCAGAGCATCACCCGATCCAGCTACTGCCAGCCGCCGAAGCCTATCGCCTTTCAGCACAGCGGCTGCTCACACTGGCAGAGCAGCATCTGGCGCGCTCGTCACCTTGTGTACAGATCGAACACAAAAGCATCGGCGGAACGATTCACTACCGCCGCTGTCCTGACCCCGTCCAGAGTCGGCAGGAGATTCTAGAGCTGCTCCGAGAGCCAGCCCAGCAGGCTGGTCTCCAGCTCTCAGAGGGCAAAATGGCTGTTGAACTGAGAGTGCCCGGCCTGAACAAAGGTCAGGCCTTACAGCGCTTCATCGAGCAGCATCGACTACGGGGTGTGCTCTTTGCCGGCGACGACACCACAGACCTCGATGGAGTTGAAACGCTGCTGAGTCTGCGCCAAGAGGGGATCTGTCCGGCGGCAGTCACGATTGCAGTGCGTCACCCGGACACCCCTTCACGGCTGTTAGAGCGTGCAGATCTCATCGTCGAGGGAGTGGCCGGTATGGCAAGCTTGTTAGAGGAAATGGTGCTCTTTTTAGAGCAGGAGACTGGGACGTCCTCACCAGGCTGGCAGGAAAAGCGTGCGTAGTGGATTACCTCCACGCGCTTTTCTTGCCAGCCCGAAGACAGCGGCATCTCAATGCAGAGTCATCCTGCAGAAAGAGAGAGGGGGCTGGGCGCAAGCTCGGGTTCACTTTGCGCTTCGTCCTGATCACGTTGCCGCTCCTCGTTCGCAGCGGACAAACGGGCCAGGTCGAGCAGCTCATTGATATCCTCGATCTGACGGGTAAGCCAGGTGTGCAGATTATTCTGCTCCACTATCTGCCGGGCCAGCTTGGCCCGCCGCTCACGCTCTTCAGAGGGCAGCGTCAGAGCAGTATAGAGAGCCTCGGCGGTCTCGGCCACATCTAG
>NZ_JADGHT010000377.1 GCF_019683755.1 Thermogemmatispora sp.
ACACGGCGGGGGCGCTTTTCCGGGGGATATGGAGGGGGCTGCCAGGGAGGGGGCTCGGGCTGCCCGCGAGGTTATTGCCGACTACTGAGAGGGGCCGGGGACTGCTGCCTCGGCGAGGGCGATGGCTGTTGCTTCCTGGAAGGGTTGGGGCTGCCTATGCTTCACCTTAGCTCAGGTACGATGCAACGAAGGACGGAGGGAGCACACTGCCAGTAAGAGGAGGACCGGTCAGGCTCGGGCCTATCAGCGCAGGGATAAGCTCCGATGACCGGTCCTTTTCCCTCTCCAGGGCCAGGAGTATCCCCCTTAGACTGGCTGGGCTGCTCAAAGCGCTCCCATATGATCCCCATCGTTGAAAACCATTTTACCGATGCGCAAAGAGACAATGGCGCTCCAGGTTGTGAAGCAGATAAAGGCCAGAGCGATCAGGATTTCAAGGACCGTGTCGATCAGCCTGCTTCCGCCAAAGAGCACCTCGCTGCTTCCCCCGAAGAAGAAGGTCTTCACGGCGGCAATAGCGGTCACAGCCAGGGTACCTCCGACCCAGAACGGGTTTGAGTCCCAATAGAAGATCGAAGCGATGGCGGCAAAAAGACGCCCGCCTGCTAACCTGCACCAGACATAGCTGCCGCCTTCTTCTGGGAAAGTGCTGCCCAGCTCTGCCATCAGGAGGCCATAGGGGATCAGAAATGTCAGGGCAGTGATCAACAGCCAGGGGAAAACCTGCGCTCCCTGAGAAGAGACGATTCCCAATGTAGCGATATTGAGCATGGCCGTCAGGGTGAAGCAGACCATGAAGAAGAGCGACAGCTCCTTACGGAGCTTGCGCTTCTCTTTCTGGGCCACTCTGCTCAATATGAGCGGTTGCTGCTGCTCTACCAGAGCAAGCCTCCTGACCTAACGATTGACCTTGTCGAGTATCGTCAGCCAAACCGGGCGCACTAGTCCAGGCAGGCCATGCAGACAAGCGGTGGGCCTGGTCCTGCTCATAGAGCTCTGCTTCTCGGGGGGTGAGTGACCGCTGTGACCTGGATCACAAGGCTGACCAGGTGAGCCTACAAACCGGCCTGACCCCTCCAGCGTTCCCAGCTTGCCTCACCGCGCGCTACCATGCTGCCTAACAATCCCAGCGTCAGGCAAGCGAGCGTTGTTCCACCGACTGCCAGTCACCAGGCCGTAGGGGTCAACAGATCGGGAATCCAGGAATTGAGCAAGGTATCCACAATCGCCAGCAGACAGGAGAAGGTTCCCAGCAGGACCAGCATCCAGAAGAGGGGATAAGGGAGGATGCGATGCTCCTGGAAGAGAGCGGGCTGACGCCGCGCGATCACAAGCACATCGATAAAGAGGAAAGGGATCGAGATCAGCCAGACCAGTGTGAGGGCGGCCAGGGAGACCGTGACAATAATCGTTGACAAATCGACTGGCTGACCGATGGGGAACAGGTAGGGAAGGATGAAATAGCTCAGGACTGTAAAGACCAGGGCTACCGCCGACTGGAAGTAAATAGCGTTGGCTGGGGCGCGGGCACGATTCAATTTGGCCAGGCCCGTTGGCAAATGGCCATCGATGGCCGCTACCAGCAACAGACGAGCGAAGGTGTAATTGTAGATCAGTGGGGCAACCATGAAGAAACAAAGCAGACAGACCGCCGTGACATTGCCAGCTCCCCGTCCCAGAGCCTGATCAACGATGGTAATGAAGACGACCGGATCAGAGGCTTTCTGCGGGCCGCAGATCACGAGCACGGCGAGGGTGGTGAAAAGGTAGCTGGCGACGACGAGCAGGCTGCCCCAACGTAAATGGGAGCGGATGACGTGTCGGCGTTGCCCGGGGGGATCTCACCGGCCATCGCGAGAGGCACCTCAGTGCCCAGGTACGATTGAACGAGGAAGCCAAAGAGCACGAAGTTATCCGGTCCCGGTCGCCAGTCACTCAGGTGTCCGAAGGGGGTAGCCGATGCGCGGCCTGTTAGCAGCCAGGCAAAAGCCGCCGCTGTAATTAGGAGCAGCGCCAGTAGTAGCAAGCAGACGGTGAAATTCAGGACACGTTGCAGCACTCGCAGGGGCTGCACAGTCAGGGCGGTTCCCAAGAGGATGAGTATGGTTAGCACGGCGCCCTGCTGCCAGGGGGCAGTCAACCAGCCTTGATGCAGTCCTTGAAGATAGGTGATGGCGGTCCCAAAGCCGCTAACGAGGGCCAGAATGCCTGGAAGCCAGGCGCAGAAGGAGGCAAAGAAGCCCCAGAAGGTGCCCAGCGTACGATAGGTCCAGTTGTAGAGAGCGCCTTCATAGGGAAACAATAGGCCTAGTTGTGCCGTACTCAAGACACAGGGCAGAAAGAAGGTTATTCCGCTCTCGTTACTTTCTGACGGGGAGAGCCTATAGCAGAGCTTTTAATAGAAAATCTACCGTTATATTCCAAGTTGTCAATACTTGAGGAAACCTTCTCCTATCCGTCCAAGAGAGATGGCCCAAAGAGGGTCAAATGCAAAACTACATGATGTCAGAGGTTGTGAGGCTGCTCAGAGGACGATGCGACTTTGGCGAGCAGAGTCCGCTTCCATTCAGCGTGGCCCGTGGGAAGCAGAGGGCCAGCTCCACCAGCCAGCCGCTGGAGCCGCAGCCCCATCGAGGATGCATTTCGGCCCTACGATGGGGGCCAGGTCATTACTGTGCAGGGCATAGCGCAGCATGCAGGGCGTGTTGCCGCCAGCCTCAGCGGGCCTGGTCGGCGTAATTGTACTGCCTCTCTGCCTGTTTATGTGTCGCTCCAGGTTTCCTGCTAAATCACTGCCTTGACTTTCTTCACAATTTAGCCGTTTGATAAAAGCAGTCTTGTCATTCCTGATCCAGATAAGGAGCGCATGAGATGGAACTCCATGCAAGTCTACCCATGAAGAGCGGGATCTGGCGCTACATGTGTGGTCTGATCACCGGGCTGGTACTTTGCCTGCTGGCGGCGTTGAGCGCCTGTGACGCTGGTGGCGCGCAGATGCAGCAGGTACACTACCTTGATGCAAGCTGGCCTGTCCTCTATCATGATTTTAGCAGTCTGAAGCGAGCCGCAGATCTGGCTGTTGCCGGGAAAATCGCTGGCGTTGTCGCTCAGACGGTTGATCAGGGCATTCCCTACACTGATTTCACCTTCAGCGTCAGCCAGGTGCTCTACACTACTCATCATCTGACGGTCGGCAGCAGTCTGGTGATTCACCAGACCGGCGGCGTTCTGAACAATCAGCGCTTCGAGGTACGGGATGATCCCCTCTTCCAGGTTGGCGAGCAGGCAGTACTCTTTCTACACCAGTTTAGTCCTGGCCACTACTTTGTGGTTGGCGGTCCGTCCGGACGTTTTCGCGTCACGAATGGCCTGGTGGCCCCCATCAACGATGAGGGCATCAAGCTCAGTCAGCCGCTGCCCATGACGCGCTTCATCGCCCAGGTCCAGCAGGCCTGAGCGCGTGCCTGTGTGCATGCTCTGTGTTACCCGGCGGAGCGATCCGTAGCGTCTTCAGAGTGAAGAAAGATCCGTTATATGCGAAAGGAGAAGAGAGCGATGGATCGACAGCGCGATCCGGCACCGGCTCCGGGTCCGGGAAAGGAAGCGGTCTGGGACTATCCGCGGCCACCACGGGTGGAGGAATGTGACGATCACGTTCAGGTCATCTTCAATGGTGTGACGATTGCCGAGAGTTGGCGTACGAAGCGCGTCCTCGAGACCAGTCATCCGCCCGTCTACTATATTCCGCCGGAGGATATTCGTATGGAGTATCTCCAACCGAGCACCCGCCACACCTTTTGCGAGTTCAAGGGGAAGGCTAGCTACTATACCCTGACAGTGAATGGCAGGAGCGCGCTAGACTGTGCGTGGTATTATCCTGACCCGGCGCCGGGCTACGAGGGGCTGGCCGGCTACGTCGCCTTCTACCCGCGCAAAATGGACGCCTGCTACGTCAACGGTGAGCGGGTGGAGGCCCAGCCCGGTGATTTTTACGGCGGCTGGATCACCAGCCGGATAGTCGGGCCATTCAAAGGAGGAGCAGGCTCAGCCGGGTGGTAAGCTGAGCCGTTCGTCGCGCCGGAGAGCTGCCCACAGTGGGCCTGGCCTACCCTATTGGCCCGGCTGGTGC
>NZ_JADGHT010000378.1 GCF_019683755.1 Thermogemmatispora sp.
TCAGTAGTACTAGAAGAATATAGGTGCAAAATATAATAAATGGAATATTTGAAGATTTTAAATGAAAGAGGAGTATGACCAGCAGAGCCATCAAAGCCAGGCCCAGAACCAGAATTGCCAACTGGAGCAGAGCCAGTCGCAGGCTCAGACGGTCTAGGGGCAAGCGCACAGAAGAAGCCAAGAGCGGACCAGCGACTGGAGGACGTCGCTGAAGAGAGGCCAGAGCCGGAGCCTCAGCCCGCTTGCCATCATGCCCACTGGCCTGCCCTGCTGGAATCATCTTTCCTTCCGCTGATGGCTCTTTCATCATCTTCTCTGTGGACCCATCGGGAGCTCCTTCCGTGCGTGTCCCTACCGTTCCTCGCTCGGCTGGCATAACAGCTATCCCTGGCCTTTCAGAATATAGCCGACCCCACGTACCGTCTGAATTAAGCGGGGGGCACTGGGGGTATCTTCGATTTTCTCGCGCAGGTAGCGCACATACACCTCAATAATATTGGTCTCTCCTAGAAAATCATAGCCCCAAACGCGATTAAGGATCGTCTGGCGATCCAGCACCTGACGCGGATGGGTCATAAACAGGTGCAACAAATTATATTCTGTCGCTGTCAACTCGATAGGGCGGTTACCGCGGCGGACCTCGCGCGTAGCCGTATTCATCCAGAGATCTTCGAACTGCAGAATATGCGCGGAGTCAGAAGAACCGCTAGACTCGCCGTGTCCGCTACGGCGCAGACGGCGAAGAATGGCCCGTATGCGAGCGACCAGCTCTTCAAAGCTGAAAGGCTTCGTCAAGTAGTCATCGGCGCCGCTATCGAGGCCGAGCACGCGATCGCGCACATCGTCTCTAGCCGTCAGCATCAGGATCGGCACATCGCTCGTCACCGGATTTTCGCGTAAGCGACGACAGACCTCCAGGCCGTCCATATCTGGCAGCATCAGGTCCAGAATCACGATATCAGGGTCGCAGCGCTGTGCCGCCGTCACGCCCTGCGCGCCGTCGGGGGCCGAGACCACCTCGAAGCCTTCGTAGCGCAGGCCGAGTTTGATGAACTCAATAATCGACTGCTCATCGTCGATTACCAGCGCCTTGAGGGGTCGTTTCTCCTGATCGGTGCGTTCGTGAACCACTTGCGGCATGGCTTGCATCCTTCTGTGTGGGATTCAATTTTCATTATAGTTACCACGCAGCAGCAGTGCAAGGCGTCAGCCGGCAAGAGCCGCTCAGCAGAGCAAGCAGAGCGCTAGTAGTGCTGGGCAAGCCTTTCCAAATACTCATCCTAGAGGCGTAGCTCAAGTGTACACGACGTGCCAGGCCCGGTCAAGCTCAGCATCTTTGATCATCACCGTAGTCTTGTCACCTATCCCTCCCACGAGAAAGGCGATAGAAGAGTTTCAGTAAAAGAACGGAAGTGTCTTGCGTTTTGGCAAAGTGTTTCTCATTGTCTTATCCTGGTTAGTGGTAGCGGTCTTAAAAAACTCTTAAGAGCGCTGCACATTGATTGACAAGTGAGAGGGGACTCATTACAATGGTATTGATAGAGACGGCTCACGTAATCAGCAGGAGGCAGATTCATGGCAGTTGTGCATCCCGACTTCTATCGTCATGAGCACCTCGTTCGCAAGTCAATTCAAATTCCGTTGACCCAGCACCAGGAGCTGAAAGCGCTGGCGATGGAACTGGACTCCTCCCTCGGGGATGTTGTGGAGACAATCATGGAACTTATGCGCCGGGATAACTACCAGCAACTGCGTCAGGCGATCCTCCAGAAACGCGAACAGGCTCTTTCCTCCTTGACTCACTCCCTCGATGAGGCGTATGCTTATCTAGGATCTCTCCCTGAAACTCTCGAAGATGCCCGATTTTATTTTGAGGCCGGGCGTGAAGGTATCGTTGCATGAGTAATGAGGCCAGGCAAACATCGCCCAGCCCCAGCCATAGCGAGGATTCTGCCAATCGAATACGTGAAATGCCCAGTCCCAGGCGCGGCGAAATCTGGGATGTCAACTGGTCTCCTGGGCGCGGCGCGGAGCAGCAGGGTGTCCGCCCTGCCTTGATTATCCAGAATGATCGAGGTAACGCCTCACCGACTTATCCGTTGACGATTGTTGCCTCGATGAGCCGTACGGAGCGTGAGCTGCCCCTGCATGTGCGCATCGCGCCAACGCCTGAAAACGGATTGACCGACTTCACTGACGTGAAGTGTGAGCAGATCATGACTATCGAGAAGTCGCGCCTGATCCGTAAACGCGGGAGCATTACAAAGGAAGAACTCGCGCGCGTCGATATGGCGCTCAAAATTAGCCTTGATCTGCTCTCCTAAATCCAGCAGGCGAGAGAGGGCAATCCAGCTCTGTTCAAGGTGCAGGCTCTCGGGCAAGCTGGCGCGCGGCTGCGCTCCTTCTCTCCTCCTGTGCAGTCCGACATCTCCTGGCAGCATCTCCGCTTGTGGCTGCTTAACTGCTTGTTAGTGTTATTTTTATTTGCCTGGCTGCTTGCTTAAAGGCGACGTGTATCGGCCTTTGCTGGCTCTTAGCAACTGCTTATACCTCTGCTGCTCTGCTGCTTGTCTGCCAGCCAGCCAACTGATTGGTTCGGTGAGACAGCAACTAAGGCCTGGTCTGCTTGCCGCTTCTCGTCTCAAAGCTCCTGACTAGCCTCTTTCCCTGGCTGGCTGGTCTCCGCTTCCGCGATTGGCTGGTGTGAGCCAACCGCCAATGTGCTACAATGAAGACCAGATGTTCAGGCAAGACTCCAGGAGATGATCACCTATGCAGCAGAGAACGGTTGGAACGGTTGACGTCAAGCGCAGTTTTCCTGAGATGCTCAAAGGTGGCGTCATCTGCGATGTCGTTAATCCCGAGCAGGCCAAGATCGCCGAAGAGGCCGGGGCTGTGGCTGTCATGGCCCTGGAGCGGGTCCCCGCCGATATTCGCGCTCAGGGCGGCGTCGCGCGCATGACCGATCCCGAATTGATCATTCGCATTAAAGAGGCCGTTACTATTCCCGTCATGGCCAAGTGCCGCATCGGTCACTTTGTCGAAGCAGAGATCCTGCAAGCCATTGGCGTTGACTGCATTGATGAATCGGAAGTACTCACGCCCGCCGATGAGCAATTCCACGTTAATAAGCATTTGTTCTCGGTGCCTTTTGTCTGCGGCGCGCGCGATCTAGGCGAGGCGCTGCGCCGCATCGGTGAGGGCGCGGCTATGATCCGAACCAAGGGCGAGGCTGGTACTGGCAATGTGGTGGAGGCAGTGCGCCATATGCGCGCTATCCAGGATGGCATCCGACGCCTGCAAATGCTTCCCGAGGAAGAGCTGATGACCGAGGCCAAGCGTCTGGGTGCCCCCTATGAGCTGGTCTGTCAGGTCGCTCGCACGGGCAAGCTGCCCGTGGTGAACTTCTCGGCAGGCGGGATCGCTACACCGGCCGATGCCGCGCTCATGATGCGCCTGGGGGCAGAAGGCATCTTTGTGGGCTCTGGTATCTTCAAGTCTGGCAATCCGCTTAAGCGCGCCCGCGCCATTGTGCGCGCCACCACTCATTTCGATAATCCGAAGATCCTGGCAGAAGTCTCGCGCGATCTCGGCGAGCCGATGGTGGGGATCAACCTTGATACCCTGCCCGAGCAGGAGCTAATGGCGCGCCGCGGCTGGTAACTGCGAGGCAGCAGTCTGAGTTTGGGGTGGCTCGCGTCGAGAGGAAGTGGCCAGAAGAACCGCAGAGGTAGCTGCCCGCTTCCATCCGCCGGCTCATTGCCTCGCTCCTAGAGAGAGGCAAGCCGGCGGCGCGCTTTTGGAAGACGGGATGAAAGGCCAGGGTCAAGAGCGTTCTCTCACATCAGAGAGAGTCCGCAGTACGACGAAGGAAGGAGGGGGCGGTGCAACGGGGAGAGTGACCGGGCACCGCGTGAGTAGACAATGCTCCACAATGGGCAGGAACGACCGTTGATTGGGGTGCTGGCTCTCCAGGGAGATTTCGAGGCCCATCTCAAGGCTCTCTCGAAGCTGGGCGTAGCCACACGCGCTGTAAAACTCCCTGAGCATCTGACCGATTTAGATGGTATAATAATACCCGGTGGAGAGAGCACTACTATTGGCAAGCTTATGGTTGATTATGGCC
>NZ_JADGHT010000039.1 GCF_019683755.1 Thermogemmatispora sp.
CGCCGGGAAGGGACGTCCAGTGCAGACGGGAGGGAGGCCAGACGCAGCTCCCATCAGGAGAGGTCCTCCGCAAAGAGATCGGGCAGGATGGTCAGCGTAGTTTCCGCTGTCTGCAGGGACAGCGCGGCGCCTGCAGCCGTCACTTCGATCCGGTACGCCTGCTGGGCGGGTCGCCCCGCCGTGTCCCACTGTTGGCGGGCCCCTTCCAGGAGGTCCCACAGGGAGGGCTGCCCTGCTGACGTGACCTCGGCCACCATCCAGTTGTCTGTCGCCGAGCCAGTGCGTCGGAACTGCAGCACACCCGGCAGGGGGTTGATCACCAGCGTCAGCCATTCCTCGCCTGAGGGGTTGCCAGAGGGCAGCAGCCGGCGTCGTCGCGTCAGCCGGATGCCGGGGCAGCGCCATTGCAGGAACCAGGCAAAGGCAGGCTCCTCCAGCAGGCTCGGGAAGGGATGCGTTGCCGGAAGGCGCCACACCCGCGGGCCATTGCCCATCGGCTCTTCTGGTGACCAGGAAGATGGCGTGCCAGTAGGGGGAGCTGTCAGGGGTGGAAGCTGCAGGGGCATGAAATGGAGTGGGGGCTGCCAGAAGACCCCCTGTGCTTGCACGCCACCGCGATCGGGCTCGTCCAGTTTCTCCAGGACGAGAAAGCCGCTCTGGTGCAGGCTTCCCTGCAGATCCATCACCAGCCGTCCCCCAGGGGCAAGCTGGTCATACCATCGACGGGGCAATCTGGAGGCACTGGCGGTGGCAATGAGGCGCTCATACGGGGCGGCTGGCGCATAGCCCTGCCAGCCATCCGCGGCCATGACCTGTACCCGCTCACCATAGCCTGCCGCCTGCAGGCGGACCCGCGCCTGGCAGGCCAACTCCTCCTCCAGCTCGACTGTCCAGACCTGCCCGCTTGGCCCTACCAGCTCCGCCAGCAGCGCCGCATTGTAACCGGTGCCCGTTCCAATCTCCAAGACCCGCTGGCCTGGCTGCACGGCGAGCGCTTCCAGCATCCGAGCCATCGCGGAGGGCTGAGAGCTGGAGCTGCTGGGCAGCTGGTGCGTATCCAGGCGAGTCACCAACGGCTCATCCTGATAGAGCCGCTCCAGCCACTGCCCGGCAGGCAGCGCTTCTGGCGTGCACCAGCGCCAGGTGCGTCCCTGTCGCTCATAGAAGCCCGATACGAACTGCTCGCGAGGGACCCGAGCAAAGGCTGCCGCCACCGCAGAGGAGCGCACTGCGCCACTCGCCCAGAGCCGTTCGAGCAGCTGCTGGCGGGCCTGGGTACCCTCCGCCGAGTCTGCGGATCTTGCTTTGGCTGCTCCACTCATAGGCCATACTCCTCTGGGGCTTGTAAGAGATTGGCCATCGCCGCGGCCAGTGGCAGCCCAGTCGCTGGCTCCAGCCAATACCATTGCCCATTGGGATTCAGTTCCAAAAAGACATATTCCCCCTCGGGCGTCACAAGCAGATCTGCAGCGGCGAACTGCAGTCCAAACCGACGGACCAGCGTCTGCAACTGGTCCACGATCTGCGCGGGCAGCTCATGGAGCTGATAGTGCAGGTCACGATACGCTCGACGCCAGTCAAGTGCCGCCTCAGAAGACGGAGGAGCATGGATCTCGATGGCAAACACCTGGCGGCCCATGATGACGACGCGCAGGTCAAACGCCTTGGGCAAGCGCTCCTGAAACAGGTGCGCGGTGGTTCGGACTCCCTCCAGCTGCTGCAGGTGCTCGGGAAAGATGGCAGAGGTGTACAAGAAGCGCGCAGCGATCCTCTCTCCAGCGGTTGTGGTGCCCCCTGGCTCTTCCAAGATCCCTCGCGCCAGCGCCTTGCCGATGATCCTGCCTTCACACGCCTCAGCGAACCGTCGCACAGCCTCGGGGTCATTGGTCACCAGCGTGCGCGGCACGCGCAAGCCCACTGCACAAGCAGCACACAACTGCGCAGGCTTGTACTCCGCCGCCTCAAGAGCCTCGCGAGGGTTGACCCAGAACGGCTGCGGCGCGATGATGGTCCCGCGCAGGACGCCGAGCAGTCCACGGGGGGCCTCCCGTTCGATAAAGGCGCGAACGGCTGGCGCATAGAGAGCGGGCGCACGGTAACGCTGGGGGCGACGCCACCAGATACTGTGCACGGCTGCCAGATCGATCTGCTGCTCGGGGGAAGACAAGGTGCCGTGCCAGCACGGCGTACCGGCTTGCAGCTCAGCACGGAGGGACAGGTGCTCGGGAAAGTCTGCGGTGTCCACCCAGTGGACGGCAGTCCCACGTTGACGCAGAATCTGAAGCACAGGGGGAACGTGCGCATCAGCAGCCTGGCTCAGAATCAGGACCGTCACAGCCAATCATCCTCATCTGCTCGCGGATCGGAATCGGCGATGACCCCTGTCTGCACGGGAAGGCTGGGATCATCCTCATCCGTATCGTCAACGGTATCATCATCGAGCTTGCCATCCGTACTCGTCTGCCCAGGCGTCTCCGCTAAGGTCGTATCGTCCCCTCCAGCGAAAGGCGCAGGGGCAAGGAATTGCAGCAAGAAGGGAAGAGGAGGTGGACAGGCAAGGCCCTCCCCTCCTGGCACAGCAGCGAACAAGGTCTCTGACATGGTCTCCTCCTGGGAGGACACAAAAGCGTCTGACCATATGAGGGCACCGAGGCAATAGCCCCAGACGCACAGGAGCGATCAGCTCCCCTGTGGGCACGGTCTGCCTGAGCCAGCCGCTCTGCCACCTGGAGCGCCAGCGCCTGCTGGGACGCTGGTCAGGAACGAGCACGAGTGTCCCCTGTGCCTGCAATGCATGAAATACACCATCTAGGCACTGCTCACATTCTGTGTACAGGATAGCATCTCCTGCTCCCCATGTCAAGGAAGCTCCCCGGAGACGAGGGGCTGCGGTTGATCTGCTGGGGCAGGTACAGCGCGATGCCGAGCTGCTACAGGCCGACGGCAAGGGTCCCTCTCCCGGATCATGCAGGCTGGCACCCACGCCGAGAGGGGGAGCAGCGGCAGCCGGGCCATTTGGGGCAGATCGGGCCTCGTTCCGCGTCATTCAGCAGCAGCAGCAACGGCAGGCAGGGACAGCGCCTGGGATCGCCCAACGCCAGCGAGCGGGCCGCCTGCCCTGCCCGCACAGCGGCTGGTCCCGCGACCACTCCTCGTGCCTCGTGCCGACGGCGCCGTCCGTGGGTGGCCGTTGACTTGACGGCCAGACACCGCTCCCGATGGCTGCTCGCTGCTCCTCTCCTGGTCCAGAGAGAGGGGGCTGCTGATGCCCGTGATGCCCACGCCTGCTGGAGAGAGAGCCAGCCCCCCGCTCGACTGTCCCGTCTCCTCCTGGCTCGCCTCACCTCATGGGGCACCCACTCTCCTCTCTGGCTCCCTCCCTGCTGGCCTCCCTTCACTGCAGCGCCAGCCAGCATCTCAGTGGCCTGCAGCCTCGCACTGGCACCCGACCAACGCGGGGCCCCGAGCAACCGATCGAGCAGGGAGCGCAGCGCTGGCCGGCTGCTGAAGCGCCAGGTCCTGTCTGGGTGACCCCTCTCCCCTCCCTCAGTGCCCGCCAGGCCAAGGCAGCTCAGTTTCAATCCCAGCCGGGCTTCTTCGCTGGTTCTGACAGACAGCGTTGACGGAAAACTGCCGCGTGGTCATATCGGTTTCAATCCCAGCCGGGCTTCTTCGCTGCTTCTGACGAATTGCTGTGGTGGTGGTATTGCATGGTGGATGTGTTTCAATCCCAGCCGGGCTTCTCCGCTGCTTCTGACGGCCCTTCCTCCACGATAGCATCAGGAGCCGTCTCCGTCAAGCCGTTTCGAGCATCCCAAAAAAGCGGTCAGCAGTGACCGCTCTGCTGCGGTCATGATGCCAGCCCCTGTGGCCCTGCGGCGGCCAGGGAAGCCCTTCGAGCATCACTGCGTAGAACGCCGGGTGCCGAGATGCTCGAAGCGACCTGCAGGAAGCAGGTAAAGGAGTATGAAGAGGATTGCATGCTTCTTGGTGCAATGGGGTCAGAAAATAGAGCAAACGCGCCGGGGATCTCCTGTGGTCTCCTGATCCTGGCGACCCACCCCTCCACATGAAGGGGCAGCGCTCTCCTCCAGGACCCCTCGGCTGGCTGGTCCGCCCGCTTGCCTTCTTCCCCCTACCAAGAATATAGTTCCCGCTCCAGTCCAGGGGGCTGAGCCAGATCGACCTGGTCGTTCCGGCTCGCTCCCCCCTCTGTTCCTGTCTTGTTCCCGCCCTGTTCCCCTGGTGTTCCTCCCTCGCCCCCTGGGGAGACCGTTGGCATCTCCTGTCCATTCCCCTTGCTGTCCAGTCGCCAGGGCTATGCTCAAAGCAGTCCGCCCATCAGGGACGGCCTTCCTCCTTCGGATCTCCCCTCCTGTGGGGACACCTGGACCTGTGCGTCTGTGTGGCGAATGGGGGGTTGGCAGGACCCTGGGAGCGCGTGTGAGGCCATCTCTGTGATGGCCTTCACGAGATGAGCTGAAAGGAGCCGATTACGATGTCTGTCTCTGAACCTCGTCAGCCCGCCGCTCAAGGCGATTCCTCCCTGGCTGATCCCTCTGCAGGGACCAGTGCCCCTTCGTCTCCTTCGTCAGGTGGAGCTACAGCAGCGAGTCCTCCGCCAGAGTCATCCTTCTCCCCAGTAGCAGAGTCGGCAGCCGCAGCGAGCCAGGCGGCAGAGCCAGCCCTCTCACCGGCGCAGGAGCAGGAATGGTTCACCTGGGAAGATGACGCTGAGCATGTCTCCTCCTTCTTCCTCCCCCAGCCTTCTGGCCCACTGGCGATGCCCACCGTCCCAGAAGCCGCTGCGAACCAGGCCAACTCGCCGCAGTCGGCGAACCTGGCGACGATAGCCCGGCGCTCCTCCTGGTCACTGCTGCGCCGGTTGGCCCTGGTGGCAGTGACCCTCCTGCTGCTGAGCCTGCTGCTGGCGACGGCACTGGCTCATTCTCCGACTCCTGGTGCTGCTTCCCCCACGCGGACCGCTCCCGGGGGGACCGCGGTACCTCCCACGGCCACCGTTCCACGCACTGTCAGCACGCCAGGGGCCCAACGTACCCCCACAGGGAGACCTTCAATACCTGCTTCTCGCCCCACGCCGACCAGTCGTCCTGGCCCGAGTGCACCTGCGGGGTCCACGAACCCAGCAGGAGATCAGAATCAGGGAACCACAGGAGTTCCCAACGCGTGGCTGGCAGATCCGCTTCCGGCGGACTGGACGGCAGCGGGCCTGACGCGCGCTGATGCCATTGAGGCACTGCGGACTGCTGTCACCTTTACCGACCGCGAAATGAGCCTGGATTACCGCAACGTTGGCACGCGGACCAGGCCCGGCGGGACCTTGACGGCGGCGGTGTTCCTGCTCACCCCTGGGGGAAAGGCGCGCTTCCAACAGCAGGATCGCCGGATGAGTCCGGCCTTCTACGATGCAGTCGTAGGAGAGCAGCTCATTCAGGAGGTAGTGCATGCAGAGCCACAGTTGGTAGCCCTGCAAGTCCGTGGGGGGCAACGCTTTGCCTGGGTAACGGTGCAGTTCTGGCTTTGGCAGATGCGGCGCGACCCGGCAACGGGGCAGCTTCAGCAAGGGCTACAAGCCGATCCGACGACAGGGCAGCCCGTGCGCCATCAGATGTCAGTCCTGCTGCTGCGAGTGCCTCCTGCTGTGCAAGGGCCCACGGCCCCGATGGGGGGGACGGGCTGGTTGGTCTCGACCTATGGTCTCGATCTGCCTGCAGGAGAAACCCTGCCTCTGCTGACGCCTCCCTGAGATGCCAGTGTGCTGTGGACCGGTGCTGACTTCCTTCCCATCGAGGAGGTCCTCTCGCCATGCCCTACTCTCCTGAAAAACGGAACCAGGAAGCTGCTCCCGCCGACCAGCTTCCTTCATCCGCTGGCCGGCGTTTCTCTGCCCTGCTGCGACGGAAGACGCTACCAGTTCTCGTGGCTGGACTGTTGCTCCTGCTCTGGGGGCAGCAGTCAGTGATGGCCGACCAGACAGGAACGCTCCTGGTGCTGGTCCGACGGCTGGTCTCGCTGGTTAGCTTCCCCATCGTTCTCCGCATCCTGGCTGGCCTGGGCGTGCTTTGCTCCCTGGGAGTGTTTGGCCTGTTGGGGCTGGCAGGGGTCGTCGTACGAACGCTTACTCGGCCTCGCCGGCAGGCTCCGGTCTCCACGCTCACCCCGGCCCTGCTGGGGTGGCCTGCCGAAGCCATTTCCTTTCCAGTGACGGTCGGGTCCTGTTCATACCCTGTGCCCGGCTACTACTGCCCGCAGCCCGGCGCGCAGAGCATCGTCATCGTGAGCCCGGGCTATCGGCGTCCCGTGGAAGATGTCCTTCTGATCTGCCGGGCCCTCTGGCAGGCAGGGCATCACGTCCTGGCGTTCGAGTACCTCGGGCATGGGCGTCCTCTGCCTGCTGGGGTCTCTTTACCGCTGACACTGGGCTATCGCGAAGTCAAGGATTTCTTGGCCGCGGTGCGCTATGCACAAGGGCGGGCGCCGGGTTGCCGGATTGGAGCACTAGGCTTCTCAATGGGCGGGGCGGTGAGCTTGCTGGGGGCCGCCTGCTGTCCCGAGGTAGCCGCAGTAGCCGCAGATAGCGCCTTTGCCACCCAGTGGCAAGCGGTTGAGCACGTAGTGCGACAGCGCCTGCGCCTGCCACCACGATGGGTGGACTGGTTGCTGCCGCCACTATACTGGATGAGCAACAGGCTCCTCAGATGGCATGCCGGCTATCGCTTCGAGCAGGTGGAGCCAGTGCAAGCGATTGCGCAGATTGCGCCACGACCGGTCTTGCTCATCCACGGACAGCAGGACCGGCTGATTCCAGCGGCGGCGGCGCAGCAGCGTAGAGCTGCTGCCCGGCCACCCAAGGCCCGCTGGCTGGTGCCTGGGGTGGAGCATGTGCGCGCTTGTCTGCACGTGCCTGACCGCTCCGTGGCCCGCCTGACTGCCTTCTTCCAGCAGGCGCTCTTGCCAGATCGGCCTGCTCGGCCCCTCCAGGTCGCTGCTGGCTCCAGCGTGGTGGCTGGTTCTCAGGGACAGGAGAAAGCGCCTGTGCGGGTCTCTCGGGCCAACCCGCCCAAGCGCGAGCAGGATCAATCCTCCCCCCCTGGGTTCCGGCTGGGCCTGGTGTGGGGGCGCTGGCTGGTGCGTTGGCGGTGGCGAGTAGCAGGAGCCTGGCTGCTGGTGCTGCTCATCAGCCTGCCACTGGCGCAGACGGTTGGGGCGGTGCTTCGGCCTGGCGGAACAACCGTGCCTGGGGGTGAAACTGCCCAGGTGCAGGCTGTCCTTCGTCAACGTCTCCACCAGCCGGCAACCCAGCTGTTTGCCGTGCTCTCTGTCTCCCCCCAACAGGCCCGGAGCCGTTCCTTTGCACAGCAACAGCAGGCTGTCGTCGCCAGAGCGAGAAGTCTCCCCCATGTCCTGACGATCCAGGCGCAGGTCAGCCCGAATGGACAGACGGCCCTGGTAATCCTGGGACTCGATGAGGATAGCGATCTGGTGGCAGCGCTGGTCCCCGAGCTGCAGGCTCGACTGGAAGCCATCCCTGGGCCTGCTCACCTCCAATTGACAGGGGAGGCGGCAGTCGCTACGGCTCTCCAGCAGGCCACCCAGGAGGATACCGCCCGAGCAGAAGCGCTGGCGCTGCCCCTGACCCTGGCGGCCCTGCTGCTGGTCTTTGACGGGCTGCTCGCCAGCCTGCTCCCTGTAGGGCTAGCTGGGCTGACGCTGATCACGACCCTAGCCGGACTCGCCCTGCTGGGACGGCTCTTCCCGCTGCAGAGTCTGACGGAGAGCCTGGTGGGCATCATTGGTTTGGGCCTGGCTATTGACTACAGCCTGTTGCTGATCCGTCGCTTCCGCGAGGAGCTGGCGCGGACCAGAGCAGGAGCTGAGGCCGTGGCTGAGACGATGGCCACAGCGGGCGAGGCGATTGCCTGCAGCGCCTGCTTGGTGACACTGGGCTTTGGCGCATTGCTGCTGATCCCCATTCCGTTCGTGCGTTCGCTGGGGGCAGGTGGCTGTCTTGTCACCGGCGTGGCAGCGCTGGCAGCCCTGACACTCTTGCCTGCGCTGCTCAGCCTGCTGGGACCGCGCATCAACGCGCTAGCAGTCTCTGCCTTGCTCCCGTGGCGATGGCAACGCTGGAGAGGCCTGGGACCTGTCCGGCGGCAGGACCCTGCCTCGGTGTCAGCACCGCCAGAGGCGGTCCGACTTGTCTCCTGGTGGGAGCGCTGGGCCTGGACCGTCATGCGCCATCCCTTGCCACTCCTTGGGGGAGCGCTGGCGCTGCTCCTGCTGGTGAGCTGGCCAGCACTGGCGCTGCGCCCTGGTCTGCCCGGGGCAGCAGTGCTGCCTGCTGATGCCCCTGCACGGCAGGGGTGGGAAGAGCTTAGGCGTGCCTTTCCCACGGTTGACCCGGCGCCGATTCTGGTGGTGGTTCAACCCACAGCTCCCCGATCAATGCAATCTGCCGCTGATCGCATCAGGGTGATGCGGCTGGTCAGCTGGATCGAACGCCTGCCCCACGTGAGCGGCGTCGATCTTCCTAGGGACCACGCGCCTCAGCCTTCCCCGGGCGGGGCGATGCTCTTGCTCGTGCATACAGACAGCACTCCTGATTCCCCAGAGGAGGCCCAGCCGCTGGATCAGCTGCACGTGGTGCCAGCTTCCCCGCGCGAGGGACTCCACCTGCAGATTGGTGGGCCACGCGCCCAGACGCTGGAGTTTGATCGTACGCTCTACCGCGCCAGCGAGCTGGCTCTCCTGTTCTTGCTGGCAGGAACGGCGCTACTGCTGCTGGTCATGGTCACCTTCCGCTCGCTGCTCCTGCCCCTCAAGGCGATCCTGATGAACCTGCTCTCGCTCGGAAGCGCCTTTGGCGCACTGGTCTGGGTGTTTCAGGACGGGCATGGAGCCACGTGGCTGGGCTTCACGCCCACGGGCTCCCTCGACCGTTTTGTTCCCATTGTACTGGGCTGTACGCTCTTTGGTCTCTCGATGGATTACGACGTCTTCCTGTTGAGTCGCGTGCGGGAGTGCTGGCGACGAGGCCGGAACAACGAGCAGGCGGTCGCTGAGGGACTGGCTCGCACTGGGGGCATGATCACCAGTGCCGCCTGCCTCTTCTTGCTGGTGGAAAGAGCTGGGCTTAGGCATCTGCGTGGCCATCGGCCTGGACGCCTTCCTGATCCGCCCCCTGGTGGTGCCAGCGACCATGCGCTTGCTGGGGCGGTGGAACTGGTGGCTGCCGGGTCAACGGAGCTGGGAACGGCTGTGCAGGGGAGCAGGAGCGATTCGGCGAGACGGTCGCCACCACTGCAAACGGCGAGCCTGTGGGCGGCCCTGGTATCCCTTGCCTTGCAAAGCAAACGAGTCCCAGGCGCAGCGGGCCTGGGAGGCGTTGCTGATCAGGCTGGTGGCCCAGACACTCCCTGGCTCTCCTGCCCACCTGACAGCACCGAGCCACTTCTTCACCTGCGGGGGCGATTCGCGCTCCCTGGAACAGTTGCTGCTACGTATCAACCAGCAGCTCGGGGTCACCCTGACGATGGAAGAAGCGCTGACCTGTCCCAGGCCTGCCGAACTCGCAGCCCTGGTACAGCAGCGGCTGCTCCAGCAGGACGAGCAGAGAACCGCTCCTCCTGTCCAGTCTCTCAGCCGGCGCGATCCGGCAAGCACGCCACAGGCGTGATGAGCACTGGACCAGGGTGCCGATGCGGGGCTCTCGTGCTGCCACTGATACGACGTGGAGGAACAGATCACTCTAGAGCGAAGTCAAGACGACCTCGCCAGGAAGGAGGACTCATGTGAATCACGTTCTCTGTCGCTTTGCCCTGCCGCGCTGGCATCGCTGTCTGTTGTGGGCCAGGAAGGCACGCAGGCTGTGCTGGCTGCTGGTCCTGATCCTGCTAGCGCTGTTGACCATGAGCTGGTTGCTCTGGCCAGCCTCCCCCAGTCTGGCCAGAACAACGTCGGTCGAGACCTGCTCGACCGTCCTGCCCAGGGACAAACCGAAGTTCTGCACAGGAACTGATCCGATCGTCGAAGGATGCTCCCTGGATGCACGGACTGTTACCGAAGTACCCATTCGCTGGGAGGCACGCACAATTGGCCTGGCGCAAGTCCGTCACTCATTGCTCTGCAATACCTATTGGGGCCGCGGCTTCACTTTCCTGTCTGGAGCCAGCATCAGTGTGTACCTGCCCGATCTGGGTACAGGAGCGGAAGCATCCTACCTCTCCACAACGTCGCAGGTCTATTCGAACATGGTCTATGCCTTCATTCCGACCGTGACGATCGAGGTGATTGTGGGTCCAATGCAAGTGATTGCCACAACCATTCCTGGAGTCCATCCCATCAGTGGAGCGGCATAACTGCCCTCTCACATCTCTGCCTGCCTCTCGCCACCGGCTCGGATGGCGATAAACGGCGCTGGACGGCAACAGGGATGGGGCTGATCCCTTAGTGCCAGAGGCGAGAAGTGAGCGAGAGGGAGGGCAGACTCAGCCTTCGCTCGACTCGCAAGGAGCATCTCGATGCAGCTATGCTGGTTTCGAAGTGCTGCTGATCTGGCTGGTCCAGGGGGGCAGCATCCTGACCTGGCCCTCGTCGAGCTCGCGGCAACTGACACCTTGGAAGCCATTATCGCAGGGTTGCCTACAGCTGCTCCAGCGCTGCTCGTGCAGTTTCCAGAAACAGGGCCGCTTGTAGAAGAGCAGGAGCTGCTGCTGCGACGCTGCCAGGCCAGCGCGGAGCGTCTGGCTGTGCTCCTGCCTCCTGAGCAGCGCTGCCGGTGGGGAGCAAGTGCCTACCGGGCAGGCGTGCCGTTTGCCTGTATGCGGGAACGTGCCCTGGCGCTTCTGGGCATTGATGCCCTGGCGTTTCCCCGCGATGAGGCTGGCCAGCAACAGGAGCGTTCTGTCCCAGCACGAGCACAGCCGGTGCTGACAGAGCACCAGCCTCAGCCTGAAGGCGTCCGGCCACGGCTCCTCTGAGCTGGCTGCTTCGCCAGCCGCTGGCTCTGTCTGCTGAATCTTCTCTGGAGTGGAGGGTGCTTACTGGGCCTGGTGTTGCTCCTGATCCAACCCGTTCTCTCGCTCCCAGTGCCAGGGAAGCCGTAGTCAGCAGGGTGGAAGCCGACTGGCTGCTGTATGCCAGCCAGCCGGCTTCCTTGCTTTGCTCCTCGATCTGAGCGAACATAGCTTGCCGGCATGCTCCTCGTCTGTAGCGTATCGCTGCTCTTGGAAGAAAGGAGGTCACGCATTCCGATGTCACCTGTCAGGCCTGGAGACCAGGATCGGCATAGAGCCACACAGCAAGGGGAGGCACCAACGCTCTCCCCTGCGCGGCGCAAGCGTCTGCTCAAGACCTATGGGCCAGCTCCATCAGGGTACACGACCGAGGATCTGGAGCGCTTTCTGGATCTGCTCTACGGCCTCTACAGCCATATCAGCTCGCCGAAAGCCTTGCAGGAGATGATCGTGAGCGATCCCTTTGATCGCAGCGAGCAGCCACGCCAGCTCCGGCTGGTGGAGCTGGCCGCCTGGCTGGAGGCGATCATCAGCTAAGAAGCACTGCTGGGTCTCCCTTCCTCAGCGGAGCCAGAGGAGCAGGTGAGACCCAGCAGCTTCCCCTGGGTGGACAGCTGGCTCAGCCATCGAAGGGTGGGAGCAACAAAGCAGGCCAGCGATCTCCGTGAACGGCAGAGGGAAGCTGGACGCAGGCGATCGCCGCTTGGTAAGGCGTTCCAGGCAGCGTCTAGTCGAAAGGTGCCAAAGAGATCTTGCCAGCTCCGAAGAGAATCTATCGGCCAGAGAGTGTGTGAACACTTGACGCTCTTGCGTTTTCTAAAAGGAGAGGATATAGTTATGGACAGTGCAGGCAACACAGCCAGGAGAACACATTTGCCAGCAGACCGGGGAAGAGGCAGGTAGTCCTTTCTCGGGGAAGGCAAGGAGTCAGCGAGTGAGGAAGCTATGACCACCTGTGTAAAGCGTGCAGCAAGAGGAAGCGATTCCTTTCAAGCCGCCTGGAGAGCGGCTTCAGACAGTGGGCTGCCGCTCAAGGGACAACTTGCCTTCCAAGCAGGCTGTCGCGGGTTCGAGTCCCGTCTCCCGCTCCCTCTTCCCAAGCCACGTGGCCGGCTCCCCATCTCAGGGGGAGCCGCCCAGTCCCCCAAGACAGCTTGAGTGACAGCTATTTTTTCTGCTCTCCCCTCAACAGCTCTTCCATTTTCCGCGCGGCTTCCTCTTGCATCCTGGGCAACACATGCCCGTAGATGCTCAGCGTGACCATCGCCTGGCTGTGACCGAGGATCTCCTGGATCCCTTTGATAGGGACTCCCAGCACGAGCAGAATGGTGCCGTGCTATGCCTCAGATCGTGAAAGTGGAGCCGCGGCAAGCCGGCCTGGTCCAGGCAGGATCTGGTAATACTGGCGGCGCACGAAGCTATCAGTCAGAGAATTGCCGTGCTACGTGCAGAAGACCAGATCCTTCTGCTGCCAGCGGGCGCCCGCCTTGCGGCGGGCCTCCAGTTGCCGTTTCTGGTGCGCTTCCAAGGTGTCAATAGCGAGCGAGGGGAGCACGATGGAGCGCTTACCCTTGCGGGTCTTGGTCTCCGTCTCTACGAAGCCATGACCCGCTTTATTGGTCACAGTGCGGCGCACCCGAAGGCGGCCTTGCTTCAGATCGACATCCTGCCAGCGCAGGGCCAATAGTTTGCCCCCTCGCCTCCCTGCCATCATCGCCAGCAGGAAGAGCGCTTCCAACAGGTGCTGTTTGATCGCCTCGACCAGGAGAGCAGCCTGGTCCGGCCTGAGGGTAGGCTGCTCAGGAGAGGTGGCTCTGGGGGCTTGACCATCTCAAGAACGTTTCGCCCCACCTTAAGAAGTGGGGAAAGGAAAAGAAGCGGACAGTGCTCAAGGCTTGTGTCTTTGTACCTGAGCTCTACATCCACGACGATTATGACTGGCTGCTGCTCTCCGCTTTCTCACCTGATTCCATAGCTGGAGGCACTGGGCGAGCAGTAGCGTGTCCTCGATTATTATGCCGGACTCCGCCGCGCTGAGGCAAAAATCCGATCGCTCCTTGCTGACTGTTCTCCCTCCCTTTAGGGCCTGGCCAGGTGAAATTAGTTGGAGCCCCTTCAAGGAAGCATTTATCCGATCACTGCCAGGGTTCCTGCCACGCTTGATAAAGGCTATCTCAAGCAGCAACTCATCCCTTGCGATCTCATCGAGCGTATCCGTGGAAGGCTCCTCTTTGAAACCGCGATCTGGTCCATCGATGAGTCTGCCAGGATCGCCAGTGGCAAAGGTAGACCAGTAGAGCTGCAGATGCATTAGATGAAGAGAGACCAGATGAGACGACGCTGAGGGACACAAGAGGAGAGAGCGCTGGCAGAACTGGCAATCCTGTAGATGAGCTATTTCGAGACGAGTTGGAAGTGCCTCCTGTCCGGCTGCGCAAAGGTTAGCAAAAGGAAGGGAGGTATGAGATGGGTGATGATCTCCAGCAGAGGACAGAAGACGAAAGATCGTTGGAGTGTCTTCTCGCTGATAGTATTGACTATCATCAATATATCTGCTATAGAGTAAGAGGTAGTAGGAATGGGATGTTGCAGATGGAACCTGCTAATGAGGAATGGGTAGCTCCTGGCGAGTCTGGTGAGCCTCGAGCGGAGGCTGTCGACTGCCTCATTGGGGGAGGCCCTCTGTGCTATGGCTATGATCCGACTACAGACTCGTGTTATCAGCCCTGGTGAGCACTCGCTGGGGGGAGAGAAACTGGCTCTCTGCGGAAGCCAAGTGCTAACGCTCTCCTCTACAGTGAAGGAGCCAGTCAGCCCGATGGCCGGCTGGTCACCTATCATAATGAGCAAGCTCAGAGCTTGACAAAGCAGTCCTATCAAGAGGTCGGATGCGCTCTTCCCGGCTTTTAGGCTCGCCGGTTGTAAGGAGGGAAGGAAGTGTTTCGTCAGCTGCTCAACGGAACAAAGTGGACAAGTCTGTGGGTGCTCAGCCTGGTCTTCCTCATAGGAACCATCTCCGCCTGTCAGCCATTGTTCCCCCAGTCGAGTGCTGTACCTCTGAGTACTGTTCCCTGTGGGGCTACAGGGGACCGAGTACTATTCAGAGGGCAGGCTCGTGCTGATGGTCAAGGGCAAGCATTGCTCTACGTAGGTGATCACGATCGCCTCTACGCGATTGATGGGCAGCGGGGGAGAGTGCTGTGGTGCCGGCGGCTGGTGTCTACGGATAGCGAGGAAGAGAGTATAAGCCCCGACTTTGCGGCACTGAGGCGTAGTGGTCACAGCCTCTATAGCGGAACAGACGAGGGAAGACTGGTGGCCCTCGATGCAGACAGCGGACAGGTGCGGTGGGTGGCAGAGAATTATGACTTCTTCGGTAATGAGGATTGGGAGGCGCCAACGGTAGATGAGCAGAGACAGCTCATCTATGGAGTAGATAGTAGCATTGGCTTCTATGCCGTCGGGAGCACGGACGGGAAGATGCGCTGGCAGCAGAATCTCAGCCAGGGGCTGCCTGCGAAGTCGCAGGTACTGCCAAGGCTGCTACCGAAGGTCAGTGGGAATGTGGCAGTGGCAGCAGTATCGGTCTACACGAGAGCAGGTTCCAATAGCGAGAACCTCCTCTTACTGGGGGTGGAGGCGCAGACAGGAAAGCGCTTGTGGGAGCACCTCTGGCCGTTGGGAAAAAATTTACGCCTGCAAGAGCCATTGAAGGCGGAGCAAGGAGTGATCGGCCTGCTGATCGACGGGAAGGGGCTCCTGGGGATACGCGTGACCGATGGCAAGCTGCTCTGGGAGATACAGTTGCAGGGAACGTCTTACTCCAGGCTGGTTGGTGCAGCGGAAGGGGTCTTCTACCTGCAGATTGAGGCGGGAAAGAATCCGCAGCTCTGGGCGGTGAAGGCAGCGAGCGGGCGGGTACTCTGGAAGGTGATCGCTGAGGAAGGAGGGGGCCTCTGGACGGCGGTGGACAGACAGACGCTCTATCTGACAGGCGAGGATGGAGGGCTGGAAGCGCTAGAGGTAGGCAGCGGGCATAAGCTCTGGAGGCAGCAGATTGCCGCTAACGCCGGCCATGACTGGATGCCAATGAGTCAGCCAGTAGTCGAAGGAAATACGGTCTATGTTCTCACGAGTGGATTGGAGGCCAACGGACCCTATGTGCTGCACGCGGTGGACCGTGTGAGCGGAAAGGTAGAGTGGGAGATGACCTTTGGGGAGAGAGGCTATTGGATCGTGCCAGTGCTGGGAGCCTGAGCCAGGGCAAAGAAGGAAGCATGAATGAGCGATCGGGAGAAAAACAGCGCAGCGAACTGCACTCTGTCAAAGAGGCCCAAGTCCTCATCAACAAACTGTTGGCTCTTTCGTCGTCAGCGTCGGCGGAGGATAGTGCTGAGAAAGGAGGAGCATTGAGATCATGAAAGGGCAGTCGCCCGGGTTTGCACGCCCCTCCTGGAAGCTGTTCTTAGGGTGTGTCTGGCTGCTGGTGGGTCTGCTGGGTTGCCAACAGACGCCGCCAAGCGTGTCGCTGGAGACGGTGCCCTGCCCGGCGGCTCAGTCGCAGGTACAAGTCAGCAGGCTAGCTGAGCCTGCTGGTGGCAATGAGCCCGTAATGACCACTCTCTATGTAGGGCTGAGTACATGGCTCTATGCGCTGGATACCGGCAGTGGGCGCCCGCGCTGGTGCCGACTGCTGCGCTGGAAAAGCACTCCTCTCTATGCCCTCTCAGGTTTCGAGCCGATCGCGCGTGGTGGGCAGGCGCTCTACGCTAATACCGCCGATGGCTATCTGCTGGCACTGAAGGCGCAGAATGGGGAAATCCGCTGGCAAGCAGAGATGAAATTGATGGCTTTCAGCGGGGAATCCTGGATGGTGCCAGCCGTGGATGAGACGGTCGGACAGGTCTATCGGGTCGCTCTGAAGAGGGTAGAGGCGCTAGATATGAACAATGGGCGAGGGCGATGGAGCTATGCATTCCCAGGGAATGCCAGCGTTTATCTCATGCCGGTGGCGGCTGAGGGAATGGTCTATGTCGTGGGTGGTAGAGTGTCGACACCGCAGGGGGGAGGGCCGGAAGTGATAGGTCTCGATGCGCGCACAGGGCGATTGCGCTGGCAATTGGGCATCCCTGACAGGTTTCTCCCTGATCAGCAGCCACGGGCGATGCTACTGGGGAATGGAGTGCTTTGTTTGGACTACGAAGGCCAGATCCTTGGGATAAGGGCCAGCGATGGGCGACGACTGTGGCAGGTGAGCCGTGCGCAATGGCGAGATTGGGATCTGGATTACCAGCCGCTGGCAATAGGCCAGGGCTGGCTCTATGTGGTGGAGAAGGCCAGGCAGACAGGGAAGATACGGGTGAGCGCGCTGCGGCTGCTGGATGGACGGGAGGGCTGGTCGGTTGAGCTGACAGGAGGATTTGACCGTGTGGCTGCGCCGTTGCAAGGGGGAGTAGACGGGAAGATGCTCTATCTGGTTGATGGACAGGGATGGGTGACGGCGCTAGATGGGCAGAACGGGCGAATACTCTGGCAGAAGCAACTAGCAAGCCGCCGTAATGGGGGAAGCATCCCGAGCCGCCTGGTAGTGGGGGGAAGCAACGTCTATGTGTTTGTGGCACTCCCTGGCGAAGAGGAACATTTTGTCCTGCATGCCCTGGCAAAGGAGGATGGGCAGGAGGAATGGAATGTGGCGCTACCTTTGCCCGTAAACCAGGGCTGGCCGATACCGGTCCTGGCGGGCTGAGAGCAGGAGAACGCGGGGGAGGAGAGCGTGCCTCTGGCCCCTCCCTCTTCCTGGGAACAAAAGAACATTATCGTACTCGATAGGTGCAGCGTGTAGATCTCATGACTGGAAGCTAGAGGCAAAGTTGCGTCTTCGTCTTTAGAGGGGTCAAGGTCAGAACAGACGGAGTGTGCGCTCGTGAGCAAGCGATGGCAGAAGTTTGCACGCGCCTCGTGGAAGCTGTTCTTAGGGTGTGTCTGGCTGCTGGTGAGTCTACTGGGTTGCCAGATGCCGCCGCCCGTGCAGATGGAGACGGTGCCCTGCCCGGCGGCTCAGTCGCAGGTACAAGTCAGCAGGCTCGGCCAGCCTGCTGGTGGCAACGAGCCAGCAGAGACCACTCTCTATGTAGGGCTGAGTACATGGCTCTATGCACTGGATACCGGCAGTGGGCGCCCGCGCTGGTGCCGACTGCTGCGCTCGAAAGACACTTCTTACAGCGACCTGTTAGGGTTTATGACAATAACTCGTGCCGGGCAGAATCTGTACGCCAATACCGCGGATGGCTATCTGCTGGTCCTGAACGCTCAGGATGGAACAGTTCGCTGGGGAGCGGAGGATTCAGAGTCTCTTGATGACGGCTGGGGAGTGCCAGCGGTGGATAAGGCAGCCGGGCTGGTCTATCGGAGGGATGTGAAGGCGGTAGAGGCACTGGCAGTGAACGATGGGCAGAGCCGCTGGAGCTATCAGCTCCCTCAGAAGGAGGCCAATCGGACAACGACGGGGGTCAAACTGATGCCTCTGGTGGGAGAGGGGATGGTTTATGTCGTAGGAGATGATTTACTGACAGTGCCAGAGAGATCTGCTCTGGTGGTGGCTCTGGACGCACGCACGGGGCAGCCGCGCTGGCAAAGGAGCTTTCCAGAAGGGCGCGATCAACAACCGATGGCTATGGTGCTGGGAAATGGGGTGCTTTGCCTGGATCTGTCACAGGGGGTTATCGCAATAGACGCTAACGACGGGCGACAGCTGTGGCAGGCGAGCGGATCACGATGGCTTGCTTTCGAATATCGGCTGCTTGCCGCGGGGCAGGGCTGGCTCTATGTCGCAAAGGATGTGGAGCAGGAGCAAAAGCTGCAGGTGAGCGCGCTGCGGCTGGCGGATGGGGAGGAGGGCTGGTCGGTTGAACTGCCAGGCGACTTCGGGTTCGATTTGGCGCCGGTGCAAGGGGTGTTAGAGGGAAAGGTGCTCTATCTGCTGGATGGGCAAGGACAGTTGACGGCACTGGATGGGCAAAGCGGACGAGTGCTCTGGCAGTTTCTGCCAGTCACCAGTCAAGAGCCGGGGCTGCGTCCGAGCCGTCTGATAGTGGGAAAGAGCGAGATCTATCTGTTTACAACAGAATCGGGTGGATTAGAACGATTTGTCCTGCATGCCCTGGCCAAGGAGAGCGGGCAGGAGGAATGGAAGATAGTGCTACCGCTGCCCCTGAACGAGGGAGAAGACCGGGAGCCGGCGCTGACCAACTGAACAAGGAGCCATCCAGGGGAGAGCAGAGCGCTGCCCACGATCTCCTCTCCCCTGTAGATGAGCGCCAGCGACGGGAAAGGCCCGCGGGCAAGTTCAGCTCCCTCCTGCTCTCTGGCTTAGCTGGACAGCTTTCAAATGACTGAGGAAGCCTGAAGGTCGGTCAGCAGGTGCAGGCTCAAGTGACGGCAGGGACGCAGCGGGGACGGATCGCCCTCAGACGCGGCAGCCTTGATGATCCTGGCGATGCTGCGGGGAGAGATTCACGCCTGCCTGCTGATCTGCTCGCATTCCCTGGTCTCCCTGCCCGATCTGTACACTGCCGAGCGAGCAAGAAGCGTGCCCGAGCTGAGCGTGGAGCAAGTGTCGGGCTGAGCATCATTCAGGAAAACAAGTGCACGTGCGCAGAAGAGGATGCTGTGAAGAAACGGCCTCTAAGTGGCTACCAGGCACGTTGGTGGAGCCGGGTCAGGCAGCTCTATCCTGGCCTTGCTCTTTTGCCGGTGTCATAGCGACGGGTAATCTCTCCATTGCGCTCCTCTTGTTGAAGCGGGCTGTGCTGGTGGCGGCGGTCCTGGGCTGGCTTGGTGGCGGCCTCTTCCTCCTCACCCTGAAGGAGGGTCTCCCTGGAATGGCGATCTCGCCCTGGACCTTCTGGCGGATGAAACACGTTGACGGTCCTTTCATCAGATGATCCCAACACAGCGGTCATTGCGCACCGCTTTCATATGGCCATGATGCCGGTCACTGTGACCTTCAGATGGCCTGAAGAGCCTTTCGAGGATCGCTGCGTGGGAAGCCGGGTGCTGCGATCCTCGAAGCGACAGGTATAGCATGCAATAGAGCCACGTGAGAGTGCATGGCCCTCGCGCGAGGGCACCAGCCACAAGCCTACCTCTCCCGGCAGTGGGAGCCGGAACCAGCCCATCGGCCCAACTTCATCCCAGCGCGAGATCCCCCTCGCTCCCAGCGCTCTGCCCTCTCCATCGCAGGGCAAGAGACATACCGGAGGCCAGGCCGGCTCGTCTCATTTCTCTGCTGTCTCAGGGGCGGGTTTGCATCCCCAGACGGTGATCAGGGTCCAGATCGCGCAGAAGTCTTCCTGTTGCATCTCGGCAAGCGCTTGCTGATACAGACGCTCCAGCTCCTCTTTACTGGCCAACTGCATCTTCACTAGAAAGGGCTGCAACAGATCCATCGCGATCAGATGATCTTTAAAGACAGGATAGTGCATGTCCGTGCCCATGGACCAGTCGATAGCCGTGGCGCGCAGGTGCACCTCACGAAAACCGGCTTTTCGCACCAGCCGCGGCAGCACCGGCGTGATGCCGATATGCCGGCCATCGGGTGAGAAGCTCTGGCCAGCTTGCTGGAGAGCCCGCCAGATCAGGTGCAAATAGCGCTCGGTGGCAGCGCTGCTGGTGAGTGGTCCCTCGGTCTCGGTCAGGCGGAGCACGCCGCCGGGCCGGAGCAGACGAAAGCACTCCTGCAGCAGCCGGGGCCAGACTGACGGTAACATAAAGCCACACAGGAGGCGGCCATTGATCAGATCGAAGGAACCATCCGGGAAGGAGAGCGGCTCCATGACATTCATCACCTGGAAGTGGACGTTCTCCAGGCCGCGCGACCAGGCCTGAGCACGGGCGTACTCGATCACCTGGGGACTGATGTCGACCCCGAAGACTTCGGCCTTGGGGAAGCGAAAAGCCAGCTCTAAGGCCCAGCCGCCAGGGCCACAGGCCAGATCGAGGACGCGGCCCGTCTCGGGGAGGCTGATCCCCTCCTCGGGCAAGAGGCCGCCCATCGCCTCGGTGAGCAGGCGATCCTGCTGCATGAGGCGGGCCAGTTCGCCGGCATGTTCAGGATCGATCGGGTAGGTGTTGCTGGGTGTGGTCATTACACTTGCTCCTCTCTTGCTGCACTGGGGGGCCCCTTTGAGCTACCCGGGGCAGCGTGCTGCGCCCTGGTCCCCATCAACCGCTTCTTCCTGTCAGGTCCCCCAGGGTCTTATTGACTACCCTGCTGGTATTGTAACAGCCAGCGAGTGC
Source organism: Thermogemmatispora sp. (assembly GCF_019683755.1). Taxonomy (GTDB): domain Bacteria; phylum Chloroflexota; class Ktedonobacteria; order Ktedonobacterales; family Ktedonobacteraceae; genus Thermogemmatispora. Next base: position 20,334 of record NZ_JADGHT010000039.1, read on the forward strand.
CGCAGAAAGGGGGGCCGGGAAGATCCGCTTCGATCAGGTGGGGGGAGCTGCTCCTGTCTCGTTTCGCTGCTTGAACTCAGGGTGGTCCAGGGAGACCAGAGGGTTGCTATCCTGCACGACGAAGGCAGCAGCGGCCTTACTGAAACAAATCCTTTTACTTCCCGACTCGCAAATCTTGTCCCCTTCAGCCACTCGCGCCCGGTCGAAAAAGGCGACCTCCAGAGCCGTCAGCAACAAAGAAGCCTGGACCCCTGGGAGCGCATCGCGGTGAAGAGGGCCTCTGGCTAGCGAAGTGGCATTCGGATCATAGTGCAGGGTCACAGCGGAAATGATCTGGGGGGAAGCATGCTCTCTCTTCCCAGCCTCGTCTGCTTTCTGTGATTCGCTCGGCTGGAACACGGGAGAGCCAAGCTGAAGGAGAGCATCGCTCTGAGTCTTGACGATGGGGGCCAGAAGGGACTGACGGCGGCTCAGCAGGAGATGCAGGGCCGCCGTCAGGCTGATGAGCAAGAGCCAGAGGCCACAGGCGGCGGTCCTGCTGCTTCCAGCAGAGGATGATCAGGAGAGCGAGAAGGGCCCACGAGCAGAAGGTGATCCCCAGCGTAGCAGCCCAGAGCGCGAAGGGAGAAGAGATCACTCGTAATGAGA
>NZ_JADGHT010000379.1 GCF_019683755.1 Thermogemmatispora sp.
ATTTTTCGTCGGCTGCGTCTGTTTTGTTTAAGAGACAGATCTAATGCAGGGACCGGAGCGACCCAGGGAAGCCAGGGCCAGGGGTCGACATCACCCAGCGGCACAGCGACCACCTCGTCAACCGAGCCGACGCCTTCGCCAACCACGCAGCCAGCCCCTGGAACCACTCTCTGCCAGGCTGATGCGACCCAAGGCTGGAAGGGCTGGTCCGGCTCTGCCGATTGGAAAGTTTTCAACGGTCAGCTACTGAACGACGGTACAAACGACGACGCATCCCTGCAGCCGACGATCGGGGCCCCCTGCTCGCTCGACGGCGTCGCCAACTATGCAGTAGAAGCCACCATTCAAATCATCTCCTCGAATGACACCGACAACGATGGCTTTGGCATCACGGTACGCGGCGACCCCACGCAGGATCCCTGGCGTGGCTATATCGCAGCTATCACCTATAGAGAGTTCGAAACCAACCCCTACCAGGCGATCATCGCCGCCAACAGCTATTCTTCACTGAGCACCAGCGGTCAGATCCTGGCTACAGTCCCGTTCAACCCTGGGAACCGCAGTCACATCTACCGTGTCGAAGTCAAAGATAACAGCCTTAGGCTCTTGATCGACGGCGGCCAGGCATTGGCAGTCACAGATAATCGCTATCTTACAACCACACAGGTGGGTCTCTCCTGCTTCGGCTTTCAGCTCATCGTCACAAGCTTTAAGGTGATCAGCCTATAAAAAGCCGCTGCTGCCGAGCCGCAGCGTCAGACCCGTGCGGCGACAGATCAAGCGGGAGCAGCACTTCTATTCTACCCAGCAAGAGACCGGCTGGAGCCAGTGGGGGAGCAACCGCCAGAGTCTACGGGCGCTGCCTGACTGCCATAGGCATCACTCATGGACTCTGGCGCTCTCCCATCGGCAGTCATCAGGCTTTAGTTGTTGTACAAGAGCAGCCAGTCCGTCCAAATCATCGACATCATCGCGATAGACTACCCAGACGCGGACTGGCTGGCTACTCGCCTTGCTCCCCTCGGCGGTAGCTGGGCGGCGGTAGAGCGTCAGACTAATGCGCGTTCCATTGGGGAAGAACTCCTCTTTGACGCGCGCCAGCTCCTCCCAACGCAGAGCTACCACCTCGCCATGTTGGTCGCGCTTCACAATCTCCTCCGCGCTGACCGTAATGGTAAAGGGCCGCGGGGCAATAATCCACAGATAATAGATAAAGCCAGCAATAAAGAGCAAGGCCGCGATGGTGCTGCCAATCGCAGACAGGCCCTCGCGCAGGGCAATGAGCAGCACCGCCAAAGTGATGGCAAACAAGGCTACCGCCGTCACCAAGCGTTTCATTGGGCTGAGGCCCCGCCCCACAAAGGTGCGCGGCTCAGCGAGCGCAGATGAGACCATCGCACTCCCTCGCAGATCATCAAATAGTGCAGCCCGATCGTCTACAAGCAGGCCACCCCCTGCTTGCACTTGACCAGAACGACTCTTCACTCTGCATCCAATTGTAGCGGTCAGCCTTTTTCCCCTGCAAGCCAGCAAGAGGACAGAAGCCAGAGTACGGCCAATCGAGTGGGCCGATGCGAGCAAGCTGAGGTAAGACAGCCATCCTAACGTACTTTGCGTGAGGCATTTCTTATGATATACTGAAGCCGCTGTCTCGTTCATCTAGAGAGCACTGCCTGTAACAAGGGAGCAATCAGGATTCCTGGAATGGCCCATCCCCCGCTGGCGGGCAGGGCGAGGCAGCGCCAGGGCGTGAGTAGGGAAGCACTGCAAGCAAGCCAAGAAAGGAAGCGAGCAGAGCAGCAGCGCGGGCAAGCTGCCCAGGAAGGCCAGCGCCGACAGAGCCGGCTCTCTCCGAGGAGCAGTTAGCTGGCGGATCTTCTCGCTGCGGCCTTAGGCTGTTCTGTTGCTCTCCCTTCTCCTGCCACACCGGCAGCACCAGGCAAGCCCGCAAGAGGAGACAGAGCGTGTCTATACAAGGCAGCAGCCAGGCGCCAAGATCAACCGGTAAGCTGCTGGCGACTCAGGGCTATGTAGTAGGGATTGAGATCAGCGGCAGCGGCACACGCCAATCGGTGGCGCTGGCCGACCTGGATGGCAACATTCTCTATCAGCTACGCCGCCCACTGGAGTATATTCCCGATACGACAACCTTGCTCCAGTTGCTGGAGGCCATGCTAACGGAGGTGTTGGCCCCCGAACGCCTGCGCGGTGGGCGTGTGCTACGCGTGGGCGTTGCCGTGGGCGGGCCGGTTGACGCCTCACAGGGGATTGTACGGACGCTTTACCACGCGCGTGGCTGGGATAACTTTCCCCTGCAGGATTACCTGGCTGAGCGCCTGAATGTGCCCTGTATCATCGACAATAACGCGAACGCCGCCGCGCTGGCCGAAGTGCTCTACGGAGCCGGCATCGGGGAGCGCGTGGCCCTCTACGTGGGACTGGGGCGCGGCATTGGTGGCGGCCTGATCGTGAATGGCCGCATCTATCACGGTGTCACCTCGACCGCAGGCGAGATTGGCCACCTGCTGGTGATGCACAATGGACCGAAATGCTCATGTGGCGGCTATGGCCACCTCGAGGCCATCGCTTCTGCTCAGGCCATCGTTCGCACGATGATCGGGCGCGCTGTCGAACATCCAGAGACGCTGGCAGCTATTCACCGCCTCACCGACGGACGCGCCGAGCGCATCACGGTAGGACAGGTCTTCGAGTTGGCTGCCGAGGGCGACGAAGTGGCTCGTTGCTTGATCGACGAGGTGCTGACTTACCTAGCCTTCGCTCTGGCCAATATCGTTCATCTTGTCAATCCCGGTATGATCATCTTAGGCGGGTCGGTCGCGCTCGTAGGGGAACCCCTGATCGCTCCCCTGCGCGAGCGCCTGCGCACGCTCTGTCTGCCCGCGGCTAGCCAGCATCTGCGCATCGTTCAGGGCAAGCTGGGCCCCCAGGCAAGCCTTGTCGGGGCGGTGACGCTGGCTCTCCAGGATCTGTAATCGCTTTGATTGATAAAGAGGCATCGATTGTGGAAACAGGCCGGGTCATTTGCAGGCGTTACCTGCTGCGACGCGTGATTAAGCAGGGACCTTTTTGCACCGTCTATCAGGGCCTGGACCAGGTACTGCAGCGCCCTGTCGCTGTGAAGGCGGTGCCCCCGTCGCAGGTGTCTGTCTACCGCACCGCCTTGCGCATGACAGCTCAGTTTTCCCACCCGCATATCGTGGGCCTCTACGATATCGTCGGCGAGGGCGATCAGCTCTATGTGGTGCAGGAATATGTCGAGGGCGAGGATTTCACAGCGCTGCTTCAGCGCCAGCTCTCCCCTCTTGAGGTGATTGAACTTGGCTGCCAGCTTTGTCAGGCCTTGGTCTACGCTGCAAGCGGCACACGCCGCGTCTGCCACGGCGACCTCACGCCCTCTGCGATTCTACGCGATCGACAGGGCTTCCTGCGCGTCAATAATTTCGCTCTGCCCAGCGATGTCGCCTATTTTAGCGCCTGGAGCGTAGTCGGTGCCGCCGGTATCGTTCTCTCCGATCAGGAATTGCCTTGGGGCCAGGCGAGTGAAGGCCGCCTCGATGACGATACCCGCGCCGCCGGCCTCCTGCTCTACCAGTTGCTGGCGGGACGCTCCGCCGGCGCGACGAGTGTTGAACCACCACCCGACGGTCGCCTGCGCTTTCTGCGCACTGCCCCCCCAGAGCTATGCGACCTCATCGCTCGCGCTGTCATGCGTGATCATCCCCAGCATATCAATAGACCCGAAGCTCTCTATATGGAGCTGAAGGCGCTGGAAGAGTCCCTCGAAGCTGCCGTCCCTGTCTCAGTGGCTGTAGCAACGCCGGCAGTGGAGGAAGGCGCTGTCGCTCGCCCCTTCACTCCTGCGCCCTTGCTGCCAGAAACGGAAGGCCAGCCCCTTCCCTCACTTCCTAGCGGCGAAGGTGGACGCCGTCTCTCTTCGTTTGCTTCTGCCACGCCATCCGCCAGCGCCGGCCTCCATCCAGGCTCCGCTCTGGAACTCTCACCGGCATCGCCTACCCTAGCCGATAGCTCGCTGACGGTGCCGCCCGCCCAACCACAGCCCCCTCTCTACCCCTATGCCGGCCTTCCACCCTCAGCC
>NZ_JADGHT010000380.1 GCF_019683755.1 Thermogemmatispora sp.
ATGGAGCAGAGGCATCCCCATCAACACTAGCGCCAACGCTCCGCCGCAAGGCCGGTACCATATCGAGCGCCTCCCAGGGGGCATCAATATCAGTACGACCAAAATGCCCGTAGGCGGCTGTCGGTCGATAGATCGGGCGGCGTAGATTCAGCTTCTGGATAATGGCGGCAGGACGGAGATCAAAATGCTCATTGATGAGCCGAACCAGCTCTTCGTTAGAGACTCGCCCGGTACCGAAAGTATCGACAAATAGAGAGAGGGGACGAGCCACGCCAATAGCATAGGAAATCTGGAGTTCGAGGCGGTCCGCCAGACCAGCAGCGACGAGATTTTTGGCAATATAGCGAGCCATATAGGTTGCGGAGCGATCGACCTTCGTCGGGTCCTTACCACTGAAGGCCCCACCACCGTGGCGCGCCATGCCACCATAGGTATCGACAATAATTTTGCGTCCCGTCAGACCGGCGTCGCCCATCGGTCCCCCGATGACAAAGCGCCCTGTAGGATTGACCAGAATGCGCGTTCGTTCATCGAGTAGATGAGGAGGAATGACGGGCTTAATCACATACTCTAGCACATCGTGACGAATCTGCTCCTGATCAACGTAGTCCGCATGCTGCGCAGAGACCACGATTGTATCAACACGCACCGGACGTCCATATTCGTACTGGACAGTGACCTGACTCTTGCCATCGGGACGCAGATAGGGCATCGGTCCATCGCCAGCCCAGGAACGCCGCCGTACCTGCGCCAGTTGATACGTTAATTTGTGCGCCAGGCTGATCGGCAAAGGCATCAGCTCGGGGGTCTCATTGCAGGCAAAGCCAATCATCATGCCCTGGTCGCCAGCGCCGATCTGCTCCAGCTCATCATCAGTCAGCACAAGACCGCTCTTGACCTCAGCCGAACGGCTCACCCCCAGGTCGATATCCGGGGACTGCTTGCCAATGGAGGTCACAACACCACAGGTGCGATAGTCAAAGCCATACTCTGCATTAATGTAGCCAACCTGCTCGATCGTCTTGCGCACCACCGCGGGCATGTCGATCCAAGCTGAGGTCGTGATCTCACCGGCCACCAGGACTAGACCGGTAGTCGTCGCCGCCTCACAGGCAACGCGCGCGTGCGGGTCCTGGGCCAGAATGGCATCAAGAATGGCATCCGAGATTTGGTCACATAGCTTGTCAGGATGCCCCTCTGTGACCGACTCGCTGGTAAAGAACAACTTTGGGCTGCTCATGAAGCTACTCATAGTACTGCTCACCGAAGACATTCCTCCTGACGAGAAAACTGGCACTCTCTGCCTTCACTTTTGCTCTATCTGCCTGCTAATCGAGCAGGTCATTCACTCACCTAGTCACTGGAGACAGGCGATGCGGGGATCAATGCAGTGGTTGCAGCGGCGCATAAGGCACAAAAAGACCCCTGGCAAGCAGGGGTCTAGCAACGTCACCTTGCTTATCCCCCTCATCTTGCGGAACGCTCCGCCGGAATTGGCACCCTTCCTGCAGCGTGGGCAGTGGCCACGGCGGCAGATGGGTTGCCGGGCTTCATCGGGCCGTTTCCCTCCACCTCTCTGGATGAGAGCAGATCTCACACGAACTGTATTCAATTGTAGGTGTGCTGTCTACTAAGCGGACACTAAACAAAACACCGGAGACGCTGGTGCTTCCTGTCCACAACAGGTCAGGTTTGTCTCAGTATATCGAAGAACGCTGCTCACTGTCAAGAGAGCGGGGCTGGCTCGTGCCCTACTCTCTCAGCGAACGCCAGCCCCTCACCGCCTGGCCAGCCCGAGGGTCAGGCTCAGGTACCTGCCTCCCAGGAATCGAGGTAGGTCCGCTGCTCAGTGGTCAAGGTATCGATAGTGACCCCCATTGCCTTTAGCTTGAGGCGCGCGATATCCTGGTCGATTTCCAGAGGCAGCGTGTAGACACGCGGCAGCAGCTCCTTGGCGTGCTTAAGCATATATTCGGCGCCCAGGGCCTGATTAGCAAAGCTCATATCCATGACGCTTGCAGGGTGTCCCTCAGCGGCGGCCAGATTAATCAGACGCCCTTCGCCCAGCAAATAAACCTGACGCCCGTCGGCATAGGTATACTCATCGACAAAATCGCGGATACGCCGCTTACGTACCGCTAACTGCTCTAGCGCAGGGATGTTGATCTCATCGTTGAAGTGGCCTGAATTAGCCAGCACCGCCCCATCCTTGAGGCGCTCCAGATGAGAGCGATCGATCACATTGAGATTGCCTGTCACAGTGATGAAGATATCGCCGATAGCCGCCGCTTCCAGTGAGGGCAGCACACGGAAGCCATCCATGACCGCCTCCAGGGCCCGAATTGGGTCCACCTCCGTCACCACGACATTGGCCCCCAGACCGCGCGCCCGGGCCGCGACACCGCGCCCACACCAGCCGTATCCCAGTACCACGATCGTCCGCCCGGCCAGCAACAAATTGGTCGCTCGAATGATGCCATCGAGTGTACTCTGACCCGTACCATAGCGATTATCAAAGAGGTGCTTCGTATTGGATTCGTTGACGGCCAGCACCGGGTACTTGAGAACCCCCTGCTTCTCCATGCTACGCAAGCGAATCACGCCAGTGGTCGTCTCCTCCATACCACCGATCACTTGCCCGAGCAGATCGCTGCGGCTACTGTGCAGCGTTGACACCAGATCGCAACCATCGTCCATCGTCAACTGAGGGCGATGATCCAGCGCCGCATGAATATGGCGATAATAGGTCTCCTCATCCTCGCCCTTGATAGCGAAAGTCGGAATGCCATACTCCTCCACCAGCGCCGCAGCCACATCATCCTGCGTCGAGAGGGGATTCGAAGCGCAGAGTACAAGATCGGCGCCGCCAGCCTGCAGCGTCAAAGCCAGATTAGCCGTCTCCGTCGTGATATGCAGGCAGCCAGCCATGCGAATGCCCCTCAGTGGCTGTTCCTGACTAAAGCGTTCGCGAATGAGGCGTAACACAGGCATGTCTCGCGCGGCCCATTCGATACGCTCTTTTCCACGCGGAGCCAGTGAGCGATCCTTAACATCTCCTTGTGTTGATGTGGTCATAGACCCTCTTTCCCTTCTTCTTTTCTAATTTCGCGGAGGCCCTAGCTTTATCACCTCTCGCCTCTCCTATCAGGCAGCTTAGCAGCCATGTCTCCTCACCGGCCTGCAGGCAGGCCAGCCCAGAGGCGGGTAAAAGGCCAGGCTCATCCAGCAGGAGCCGTCGCTGCTGAGCGTGGAGGCAGCCAATTGGGATCAAAATGCGAGCAGGTCACCAGCTCCTGATAGCGGGCAGCGACCTCTGCCAACGTCAGCCGCTGCAGACGACGGATACTGAAATCCTCACAGACGAAAGAACCAAGGATATTGCCATGCACCACGGCACGCTTCAAATCCTCCCAGCGATAGCGACCATCTGGCCCCGGCTCCACAGTTGATAAATAGCCAAGCAGGCCCCCGGCGAAAGCGTCGCCGGCGCCAGTAGGGTCGACTACCTCCTCAAGAGGATAGGCGGGAGCGCTGAAATAGCTGCCATCATGACCGAAGAGCAAAGCGCCATAGCTGCCCTGCTTCACGATGACATACTTCAGCCCCAGACTGAAGAGCTGACGGGCGCCGGCCACTACGCTGGCGCAGCCGGTATAGAGACGCAGCTCCTCCTCACTCATTAGCATGATATCAACACGGCGCATCACCTCCGTCAACTGCGAACGCGCCGTATTGATCCAGAGATCCATCGAGTCCAGGACAGACAAGCGCACCTGGGGCATGGCATCCAGAACCTCCCGCTGCAAGTCAGGCTGGATGTTGGCCAGAAAGAGGAGCGCACTATCACGATACTCAGGGGGGATCACTGCATGGAAATCCGCATAGACACCAAGCTGCGTATCGAGCGTGTCACGTACATTCATATCGAGATGGTAGCGCCCGACCCAGCGGAAAGTACGACCCTGCCGTACCTGTAGGCCAGAGAGATTGATCGCCCGGCTGCGGAAAAACTCCAAATATTCTTGAGGGAAATCGGTACCGACCACGGCTACCAGATTGACCGGACTATAGAGGGAAGCGGCCGTAGAGAAATAGGAAGCGGCCCCCCCAAGT
>NZ_JADGHT010000040.1 GCF_019683755.1 Thermogemmatispora sp.
GAGAAGAGTCCCAATTAAAAAACTACCTTACAAGTATTACTACATCTTTATGAGCCGTGGCGATAAGAAGCCACACAAGCTCTTGATAGAGGACTGGGAGCTGGGTGCACTATACTGGAACTGCCTGAGCAACACTCATGGCGATGAAGTTGAGGCCAATCGTCTTGTGCGTCACAAATATCTGGAAGAGTTTTGCTCTACAAGAGACCTGTATCTTTTTTTAGGCACGACCCGCCAGTATCATAAGATAAGTCCTAACCCTTTCATTATTATTGGTGTATTCTATCCGCCGCAACGGGTCCAGGCTCAGAAAGCAGCCCCTATTCAGCTCAGCCTTTTCTAAGCTGGGAGAGCGAGCGACCATCATTACTCAAACCAGGGTCACGCGCTCTTTGCGCCATTCCAGCTGACTATATTTTTCGGCCACGAGCTGCTCGGCCAGTTCCAGCTCAGAGCGGCTCAGCTCAGCCGGCACAAACTCCTGTGCCAGCGCCTGACTGAAGCCCCGGCGGAACGCCTCCGCTACCTGGTCCCAGCTCACTGCAGGCACAAAGGCATGAAGTGGCTGAGTTTTCTGGCGATACATGGCCAGGGCCTCGGCTCGTGCAGCCTCATCGGGGAAGCGCAGTAGAGCGTAGAACTCCTCGGCGCGGTCATCCAGAGGTAGTGATCCCTGCTGTAGCAGAGCGTCCTCCCGCCAGACCTGGGCACTGCCCACCAGCTTATAGCCGCCGCTCGTCAAGTCCGCCTGAGTGGACGAAGCAAAGCAAGCGGCTGAAGGATGCTTATGCACCCGGCCATCGCTGATCTCGGCCTGCACTCCCAGCAAGGCCAGCGCCTCCAATAAACCGCGGGCCAGATAGGCATAGGCAGCCACTACACCGGAAGGCACCCCATAGCGCCGGCTAATCACAATGCTGTAGGTAAATTCATCGCGGTGATAGACGGCGCGACCACCTGTCGGGCGGCGTACCAGAGCTACGCCGCGTTCGCGGCAAACCTCGCTCAGAATCTCGCGTTCCACATTCTGAAAGCGCCCTAGCGAAATCGATGGCTGTGACCAGCGAAAAACGCGCAAAGTTGGCGGCACTTCTCCGTGCAGGTGGTGAATCAAGATCGCCTCATCAATGGCCATATTCAAGGCCGCATCGCGCACACCGGTATCCAGAAAGCGAAACATCTCGGCCATAAGCTGCTATCCTTCTCTAACTGAACAGCAAGGGGTCCATCAGGATCAAGACGACAGAGCGCGGGAGGCCGCACGCGCCAGCCACTTCGCCCGCTGCTCCTCGCGTGCTGTCTCCGAGGCTGGGACATAGCTGGCCAGGAAGGCATCGCGGAAAGCCGGAAAGGTTCCTGCCAGAATCGCTGTCCGCGCCTCCGTGGCCAGGCGCAACATGAAACGCAAATTATGAATGCTGCCGAGGCGATAATAGAGCTGCTCCTCTGCTCGTGCTAAGTGATGCAGATAAGCAGCGCTATAGTTACGGCACGTATAGCAATCGCAACCTTCCTCGACAGGGCCATGCTCAGTGCGGAAGCGAGCGCGCTTAATATTGACCCGTCCGCGACGAGTAAAGAGGCCGCCGTGGCGGGCCACCCGTGTCGGCAACACACAATCAAACAAATCCATGCCCAGATCGATTCCCATAATCAAGTCCTCGGGCGAGCCGACTCCCAGTAAATGGCGTGGCTTCTCACGAGGCAAAGCAGGCGTAGTCACACGCAACAGCTCCCACATCAGCGCCTTTGGCTCGCCGACCGAGAGGCCGCCGATCGACAGACCGAAGAAAGGAAGAGAGCCGATAAAACGAGCACTTTCCTGGCGCAGCTCAGGCTCAAAAGCGCCCTGCACGATGCCAAAGAGAGCCTGCGGGCGTTCCGGGCGGTGTGGATGGCCTTGAAAGGCCTCCAAGGCCCGTAGTGCCCAGCGGTGAGTGCGCTCCATAGCGGCGCGAGCTTCTTGCGGGGAGCAGGGATAACCGCTGCAAATATCCAAAGGCAGGACAAAATCGGCACCCAGCTCAGCCTCAATCTCCAGGCCGCGTTCAGGAGTCAACAGGTGCAGCGAACCGTCGAGATGCGACTTAAAGGTCACGCCCTCCTCGGTCAGCCTGCGCAAGTGGCCCAAACTAAAGACCTGAAAACCGCCGCTGTCGGTCAGTATTGGCCCGGGCCAGCGCATGAACTGATGCAAGCCGCCGAAGCTATCGATCAACTGCGAGCCAGGGCGCAGCATTAGATGGTAAGTATTGGCGAGAATAATCTGTGCGCCCGCCGCCTGCACCTCCTCGGGCGTCAGACACTTCACCGTGGCCTGAGTGCCAACGGGCATAAACATCGGCGTCTGAATCGTCCCGTGAGGGGTCTGCAAGGTACAAGCGCGGGCCCAGGTAGGGGCCGAGGGCGCCGGCGGATTCTCAACATCGATCGTAAAAGCAAACGGGCCGGAACGAGCCGCGAGTACGTCCACAGGCCACTCCCTTTGCAACAACGAGCTTACCTGGTGAGAGGAGCCAGCCCAGCTCAGGCGCGTCGGCTGAGCCAGCGCCGTGCCATGCAGGGCCAAAGGACCACCAGCCGAACGGGATGGCAAAGGCCTTCAGCGCCCACTAAGAAGGGGCAGCTTAGACCAGCTCAGCGGAGCGGAATAGCAGTGGACAACGAGCTTGGGACAGATTGACACCGGCCTGCCGGGCGCACCTCCTCTGTTGAGAACAGTATAGCGAATCGGGAGGGTTTAAGCAATGTCCCACCCTGGCAGAAAGAGTGTCTGCCCGCGCGATTGAAGCTGTTTGACAAAGAAAGAAACATCGTGAAATCAATGTAAAGCGGTCCACTTCACATGAAAAGCGTGTAAAAATATCAAAACACTGACTGATTGGGACTGGAATCACTTGAAAAACAGCAAAAGTTGGTGTATGCTTTCAAGCGGTAATCCGAGACTGGTCTTGCGCACAGTGCCATCAGGCATGGGTCCCACGCTGCTCAGGGTGACAAACAGACTGGTGACAGAGGCCAGGAATGGACCTGAAAGGATACCGACCATACCACTAAGGAGGTCCTTGGTTGAGCTTCGTCGACAAGACTCTCAAGTGCCGTGATTGCGGAAATGAATTCGTCTTCACAGCAGGGGAACAAGAATTTTTCCAGCAAAAGGGCCTGCTGAACCAGCCTGCGCGTTGCCCGTCCTGTCGGGCCTTGCGGCGTCAGGCGGCGGGAGGAGGCAGCCGGAGCGAGCGCGCGCCGCGTGAGATGCACACGGTGATCTGCGCTGAGTGTGGACAGGAGGCTAAAGTACCCTTCCTCCCTCGCAACGATCGGCCTGTCTACTGCAGTAGCTGCTATGATAAAGCGCGTATGGCGCGACGCTAGTCACTTGCTGCACCCGGTACGGCAGGCAGGTACGGTACGGATGGGTCGCTGATCACCAAGACCAAGCCGGGCTGGCTGGGCTATCAGTCTGCGTCTGGGACCGCAACGTGGCCAGCATCACGAAACCAACAGGGTAAGGCTGATTTCTTCGGCCCTGTTGGCCTTCCTCCACTGCGCGGCTCTGCTTGTGGCACGCGCTCCTGTGAGGGAAGGTGATCCCGGAACGTAGGAATCATTGTAAGAATGATCTGCTTCACGGACAAGACCAAGGTCTGTTCTTGGCCTTGTCTCTTTCTTTTCTTCGTTCGTTGGCGCTCGCCGTCGACTGCTTGACAGTGATGCCTCGCACCTTATAATTACAAGGTAATACACAGGCAGGTGTCTAACATTTCTCAACGGCCAGCTAAATTTGTTGAACAGTATAGCCATCATAGGCAGAGGATTGGGTACCCAGATATGGACTCACGTGAACACAATCGAAGCCGGCATGAGGCGGGTACCCTAATGGGGCCAGAAGGAACTGATGGCCGGTCCGTGGCCTCGATGGTTTCCCCGAATATGAGCGTGGACACCGATACGATCATTACTACAGCCTCGGAGACCGCCAGTCAGCAGAATCAGGTTCGGCAAGAGCGGCAGCAACGAACCTGGACTGTAATCTATCCGTATCAGCCCTCCGATGGGCATCTGGAAGGCGATGCCCTTGAGCAACTGCTGGCGGAAACGCGGGCTTATCTCTCGCCGCAGGATGTAGAGAAGATCGAGCGGGCCTATGAGCTGGCGAATCGGGCCCACATGGGGGTACGGCGCCGCTCGGGTGAGCCGTATATTCAGCATCCATTGGCGGTGGCGCTGATCCTTACTCGGATGCGTATCGACGCCGACGGGATTGTCGCCGCTTTACTCCACGATGTGGTGGAGGATAGCGACTACACCCTTGAAGAGGTCCAGGCCCAGTTCGGTCCAGCGGTTGCCACGATTGTTGATGGCGTAACCAAGTTCGATGCCCTGGCTGGCAAGCCTGGAGCCGGCTCTGGAGCGCGTCCCTCCGCTTCCGAGGCCGCGTGCACTGAAGAGGCCGCGCGTGATCTCAAAAGCCGCTTGCGCTCCGAGACGGTGCGCAAGATGCTGCTGGCTATGGCCGAAGATCCCCGCGTTGTTGTTATTAAGCTGGCTGACCGTCTGCATAATATGCGAACTCTGGGTGCCATGCCGCCCGCCAAGCAGCAGATTATCGCTCGTGAAACCAGTGAGATCTATGCCCCGCTGGCGCGGCGCTTGGGCATGGGTCTGGTGCAGGCTGAGCTGGAAGACCTGGCTTTTTATTATCTAGAGCCGGAGCGTTACATGCGTCTGGCGCGCGAGGTTGAGGAGGAGCGGCGCAAACGTCAGCCCTATGTCGACGCTGTCTGTAGCGCTATTGAGGAGGAAATGCGTCGCGCCGAAATCCAGGCTGAGGTCCTGGCCTGGCAGAAGCATCTGGCCAGTATCAACCGCAAATTGTTACAGAGCGGCGGTGAGGTCAGTCAGTTGCATGACCTGGTCTCGTTCCGTATCCTTGTCAATAGCGATCACGATTGTTATCTGGCCCTCGGCCATATCCACGCGCTCTGGCGCCCAAAGGATGGTCGCATTAAGGACTACATTGCAACTCCGAAGGTCAATGGCTATCAGTCCCTCCACACCACAGTGTTCTGCCTCGATGATCGCCTCGCTGAGATCCAGATCCGCACCCATGAGATGCAGCGTACGGCGGACTATGGAATCGCCAGCTACTGGTATCTGCGTGAACGCGGCGGCTCTCGCCTTTCCTATCGGGAAATGATCGCCTGGATCGAGCAGCTTCGCGAGTGGCAGCGCGAGCTACCTCAGAGCGCTGATGACTTCATTGAGGCCGTGAAGGGGGATATCTTTCAGGAGCAGATTTTTGTTTTTACTCCCAAAGGCGAAATTAAGGATCTTCCCCGCGGATCGACCCCGGTCGATATGGCCTATCGCATCCATACGGATATTGGCGACCATTGCGCGGGCGCTCGCATCATTACCAGTCTGGGCGATAGCGAGCGCTTGGTGACGCGCCTGGTTCCGCTAGATTATGAGCTGAAGAGCGGTGAGATTGTTGACATCGTGACCAATCAGGCCATTCATCCTACGCGTGATTGGCTCTCTTTCGTGCGTACGGCCAATGCCCGGACCAAGATCAAGCGCTATCTCAAGAATCACGAGCGTGAGATCAATTTGCAGCTTGGGCGCGAGCGGCTCGATCTGGCCCTGAAGGCGGCAGGCGCGGCTGGCCTGGAGGCCGTGCGCGATGAGGACCTGCTGCCGTTGGCGAGTGCGCGCAAGTATCAGTCAATTGAGGCCCTCTATGTGGCTCTGGGACGGGGTGACCTGCCAGTAGAAGACCTGGTCGAGCAGCTGCTAGCCGTCTTGCGTGAACGCGGGGCCTTGCAGAAAGCTGAGGCTCCCGCTGGCCAGGCTGGTTCTGAACTCCCGGCCCTTGCCTCCGGTCCTGTGCTCAATGGACATCGCTCAGCTACGACGACGACAGAGACGCATACCGCTGAAAAACAGCCTGCTCCCGGCGTGGCTACGCGTCTCGCCCAGTGTTGTTGTCCCCTTCCAGGGGACGCGATTGCCGGTTTTCTAAGTCCGAATAAGGGTTTGATTGTTCATCGGCAGGATTGTCGTACACTACAGCGCTTCCGCGAGCGCGTCAAAGGACGGATCTTTGATCTCGACTGGTCACAGGTGAAGACGCAGTCTTACCTGGCCCCTATTACGATCGTGGCCCGTGATCGGGCTGGCTTGCTGCGCGATGTGGCGGCGGTGGTCAGCGATGCAGGCATCAACATGACCGCTGTCTCCTCAACGACAAATCCCGCCCTCCAGAAGGCTGTGATTACGGCTACAATGGAGATCCAGTCGGTGGATCAAATCGAGCGCATTTTCAAGCGCCTGCTGCAGGTAAAGAGCGTTGTCAGCGTACGGCGTAACCTGGGCCATCGAGCTGGTCAGAGTAGCAAAGTCAGCAGCCGCACGGGCGATGAAGGGATGTTCTCGGAGCCGCCTGGATGGTCTACTGGTAAGTGACCTTGAGTGGGAGACGAAAGGCTGATTCGGTCTGCGACGCTGGTAGCAACCTGCCCTGGGATCGCTTGAGATCGCTGGGCGGCAATGGTTAGTCTAGATGCATAGAGCTGAAAGGCCTCCCTCTGCTCCGCTGGCGCTCGCTCTGCGCCCGATGAGTTTGCTGGCTGGTAGCTTCCCCCTGCGATAGCGGCAGGACAGTCCGTTCCTGCGCCAGCTACTGTTGCCCGTCCCTGGAATAGCGATAGTTGTGTTGACCTCAATGGTACTCTTTACCCTGGGCTGGTTTAGAGGTCTTGATCTCAGCTAGATAGGGAGACCTTTGCTCTGGCGCGCGCTGCCAGGCGGTTCCTCTAGATCGGCGCATGTCAGAGCAGCTAGACAACGCTATCCGCAAGGTCTATAATCTGAAAGGATGTAATGCTAGAACCTGTGACACTCTAGGCCCGGGATACTGCCTGGTGAAAGTCAAGGAGCACATCGGCGAAAAAGGAAGGTGGCAGGGCCTCTAGCGATTCTTGCAAGGCTACCCTGGAAGAACGATAAGTGAATCCACGCTGGACTAAATCCTGCAATTCTCTGCATGAAATATAGACATGTGCACATGGCCGAGATGACGATCGAGCACGAGTCAGACCGGCAAGTGGGAGAGCGCTCATCCGTGTTTGCGGCGGGAACACGGGGGGAGGTGGAGGCCGGCGGAGGTCTGACCACTGTCGTTGGAGAGAAACCCCCCGACGAGCGTGCAGCAGAAGTCCTGCTGGCTCGCGTCCAAGAATATATGTCCCCTAGCGAGATAGAGCAAGTGCAGCGCGCTTTGCGCCTGGCTCAGGAGCATTGTCGCGGCATCAGGGGGAAGCGTGCCCTTCCTCCTCTGGAACATGCGCTAGGAGTGGCCTTGATCCTGGCCGAGATGCGCATCGATGCTATCGGCGTTGCCGCGGGGTTGATCTTCGAAGCGGTTGATGCTGAGCTGCTCTCGTTGGAGCGCGTCGCTGAGGAGCTGGGCCGCGCAGTGGCGCGTGTGGTGAGCAGCATGCTGCGCCTCAATATTCTGGAGCGCAAGAAGCAGGTTGGGGCTCAGTTGCTGCCAGCGGGCCGCTCTGAGGTTGAGAGCAGCCGTGAGAGCCGGAAGCGGCGCAATCGCGATGCGCTGCAGCATCAGCAGGCGGAGACGGTGCGCAAGATGTTCCTGGCCATGTCGGATGATCCACGGGTAGTGCTGTTGAAGCTGGCTTATCGCCTGCACGCCATGCGTATGCTGCGCGATCCTGCTTTCCAGTACGATCCCCAGGAGCGCCTGACGATGGCCAGAGAGACGCGTGAGATTTATGCGCCGTTGGCGGGTCGCCTGGGGATGTCGCGGGTGGAGTGCGAGTTAGAGGATCTGGCCTTCGAGATCCTGCAGCCGGTGCAATATGCCTGGGTCCGCGATCAGATGGAGGCTGAGAAAAAGCAGTGGGGGGCCTATGTCGAGAAGGTCTGTGAGATTCTGCGCCGCGAGATGGCCTCTATCGGCCTCAAACGTGTCGAGGTCTCTGGTCGCATTAAGCACCTTTTCAGCTTCTACAAGAAGATCTTGCGGGCCGCTGGCCTGCCTACGCAGCCGAGCCTGCTCGGCACGGAGAGCCTGGAGGATCTCAAGCGCGGCCTGGATCTGAATCAGATCCATGATGTGATTGCGTTTCGTATTCTGGTCGAGACGACCCAGGATTGTTATCTGGCGCTGGGCCATATCCATAGCCTCTGGAAGCCCAAGGAGGGCCGTATTAAGGACTATATTGCCAATCCGAAGCCGAACGGCTATCAGGCCCTCCATACGACGGTCTTCTGCCTTGACGATCAGTTGGTGGAGATTCAGATCCGCACCTTTGAAATGCATCAGATCGCCGAGTATGGCGTGGCCATGCACTGGCACTATAAGGATGCCGGTGACCGTGCCTCTCCTTCGGCTAAGGAGTTGTTAACCTGGCTGCGCCAACTGGCTGAGTGGCAGCGTGAGCTACGGGCTTCGCAGAGCGGTGAGTCTGAGCTGCCGGAAACGTCGCGCAATGATCCGTTCTCGGAGCAGATCTTTGTCTTTACACCGAAAGGCGAGGTCAAGGATCTGCCTGTCGGTTCAACGCCGATCGATTTCGCCTATCGCATCCATAGCGAGATCGGCAACCATTGCGCCGGCGCTCGCATCATTACCGAGATCGGCGATGGTGAGGGTGAACGGTTGGTGGCGCGCATGGTCCCCCTGGACTATGAGCTCAAGAATGGTGAGATCGTCGATATTACCACCAGTCGCACCGCCCATCCCAGTCGCGACTGGCTCAATTTCGCGCGCACAGCAACAGCTCGCAGCCATATTCGCCGCTACCTGAAGGCCCACGAGCGCGATATCAATATCCAGATTGGGCGTGAGCGCCTCGATCGTGAGCTGAAGGCTCTCGGAGTCCGGGGGCTGGAGGCGCTGACAGAAGAACTGCAGGATCGCTTGCTGGAGGAGTATAATGCTCAGCGCGAGCAGCGAGAGCCGCGCCTGACTTCCTTTGAAGATCTGCTGGCAGCCATTGGCAGCGATAAGATCCGTCAACATTGGGTGGCGGTGCGCTTGGGCGAGTATCTGCAGATCCGCGATCGTGATCGCGATGGGCGCGAGCGCGAGAGTCGTGAGAACGGCACTTTCCAGGAGGAGGAGCCGCTGCTGCCAGCAAGCAGCGGCAAAGAGGCGCCGGCGGTCAATCTCTGCGTCGATGGGGTCACGGGGTTGCTGACGCGCCTGGCAAATTGCTGCTGTCCTCTGCCAGGTGATGCCATTGTGGGCTTTATTAGCCGCGGTCGCGGTGTAATTGTGCATCGTGCTGATTGCCCCAATATTGCCCGCTATCGCGAGCATAGCAGCGAACGCCTGATCACAGTAAGCTGGGCCGGCGTGGAGCAATCTCACTATCTGGCGCCCATTGTGATGACGGCCCGTGATCGCCCAGGCCTGATGCGCGATATTGCCAGCGCCATCGCTGAGCTGGGCATCAATATGGCTGCTTTGTCTACCCGCACCAACGGTTCGCGCGAGCTGGCAGTGATCAATGCTACCCTGGAGATCGACAGCCTGGAACAACTCCAGCGCGTCATTGCCCGCCTCGAACGGGTAAAGGATGTACTGCAGGTGGGACGCGATTTGAAGCGCAATCGCAGACGTTAGAGAAGTAGATTCCTGGCTCGCTCGCTTTGGGGCTGCAGGCTCATATTGCCTTCCGTGATTACGCTTCTGGTTCCAATTTTCTAGTCCTTCTCCTTACTCGTTTGTTCCCATTCAGCTATCCCTCTGCCGAGTCCCTGGTAGGGGTCAGGCCGATAGAGCGTGGGATCAAGCTACTCATTCTAGCCAATGCTGCCGTAAGGCGCTGGCAACCATCTGAATGCGGTTGCGGGCCTTGAGCTTGCGCATGAGCCTCTGAACGTGGGCTTTAACGGCGTCGACGCTTAGTGAGAGCTGCCGAGCGATGGCTTGATTGCTTGCTCCGGTGCTGAGGAGCTGGAGAATCTCGCGCTCGCGTGAGGTAGGTGGCGCGCTTGCAAGATCCAGTGAAAAGTGCGCTTCAAGGCGTGTTCCCTGCTGCGGCGCGCTTTGGATCGTTAAGCTGCCACCGGCCTGTTGGACACGCTCACGCATAAAATACAGCCCTAGTTGGGACTGTAGACCGCTGGTGCGTCGTTCTGGCAGGAAGCCCCTCCCATTGTCTTCGATGCTGACGGTGAGCCTCTCTTTTTGCTGCCGTATGCTGACTCTCACGTGACTGGCTTGAGCGTGCTTGCGTACGTTATTCAGGGCCTCTTGTACTACATGGAAAATTGTCGCTTCCAGGAAGCGAGGGAGGGTCAGCGGCTGTTCTAGGTATTCTTCCAGGATGATGGCCGGTTCTGCTCGCTTAAAATCTTCTAGCAGTGAGTGCAGGGCCAGCTCAAAGCCAAGGTCGCCTAGTGGAGCGGGGGCCAGCGTGGCTATCGTTTCGCGCAAGCGCTCAAGGCTCTGGCGCAGTTGTTGCTGAACTTCGTTCAGTGCCCTTTTAGCCTCCTCTGGCTGCTTCTCTTGTAGTGTGCTGACGGCCTCCAGTTGGTGCAGGATATGGGCTAATTCCTGGGCCAGACCGTCATGAAGGCTATGGGCAATGCGGGCCCGCTCTTCTTCGATAGTGGATTCTGGGGAGAGCGATCTGGTCGCCGCGGGAGCTACGGCGGCAACGCCTCGGCGACGTTTCTGTGCTCTCTTCTCGCTCGCTTGCTCGCAAACAATGGCGCTTGTGAACGATGGTAGGGTGCTCGCGAGCAGCTTCAGGCAGAGCTGGAAGTGGTGGCTTACGAGCAGGGTCGAAGGATCAGCAACCTGGGCCGCTTGCTGATTACTCTGCCTAGAAGCGAAGCAGAGAACGAGAAGGCCCCTCGCGGGGTAGGCGCCCTGGCTGAGTGGACAGAGGAGCAGCTGCTCGGCCTCACTGCTCCAATAGCGCTCTTCTGGTAAGATCTGCTCTTCCCGCTGGATCACTGAGATAAAGAGCGCCTCATTCAGACGGGTTGCGCTGCCAAAGAGGCCACTCAGTGCCAAGAGGGTGGGAACATGTCTGCGGCGCCGGCTATTGTTGCCGGCTCTAGGCCGCCGTGGTAAGGGACCGCTGCTTGCCAGCAGGCGCAGGCACTGGACTTCTGGCTCGACCAGAAATAGCAGGCCACGCCGGGCAGTGCTTTCCTTGCGGAGAAAGTCAAGCAGCAGATACTGCCTGTCTTTCTGAGGCAGGCCTTGGAGACGTTCGGTGAGCCGTAGCAGCCTCTGCGCTGTTAGCATAGAAAATCTCTCTTGACTCGCTTGACTCGAGCTAAAGTGCAGAGCAAACGCGCTTGTTGCGAAGCCAGGTTTGGTATGCTCGCTGTCTCAGGTTGCTTTGCTCTTGCTCTTACCATCTCTAGGAGGAGGAAGATATAAGGCCATAAGGCCAGCCAGGCCATCTCTTCCTCCGCTAATAAGAGGAAGCCTCTGTCGGAAGCAGTGGGTAGTTCCTGCTGCTGAATTTGATGCTGCCTCCGCTTCAAGCAGACCAAAGGGGGACAGGGACTAGGAGGCTGGGGGTAATCAAGTGCTTCCCTCCCTGGTGCATCAGGCAAGGAACCAGGACGATTACACGCTTGGGTTTAGGTCTGGCTCTTCTTATGGAATTGGCTGGTGGTGGGCGTAGTGGTTGGCTCTGGGCTAGAGGTCGTCGCCCGTTTTGTCTGGGTGCGCAGCGAGGCAATTTCTCCCTCGGTCAGCGGGCGCCAGTCGCCAGGTGCCAGGTCGCCTAGCGACAGCGGGCCGATCGCTACTCGCTGCAGCGCGATGACGGGGTGGCCAAGGCTAGCAAGCATACGCCGAATCTGGCGTTTGCGCCCTTCGTGCAGGCGCAGCTCCAGCCAGGTACCGGCGGCGGTGCGCCGGAGCGGCTGTACCCCAACGGGGGCGGTGCGATAGAGGCGGCCATTGTCCTCCTGGATGACTACCCCTTGACGCAGCCGCTCCAGGGTCGCGGCGGAGGGATGTCCCTGTACAAGCGCGTGATAGCGCTTCTCTGGTGAAAAACGTGGATGCGTCATCTGGAGCGCAAAGTCACCATCATTAGTGAGGAGCAGCAAGCCCGTAGTCTCCAGATCCAGTCGTCCCACTGGGTAGAGCCGCTGACGACGCAGCTCTGCCGGCAATAGGTCCAGAACTGTAGGCCGTCCCTGGGGATCACTCACAGTGCTGACATAGCCTGCTGGCTTATGGAGCATGAGGTAAAGATGCTGTGAGTCCTGCCTCTGGACAGGCTGGCCGTCGACGGTGACAATATCGCGTTCGGGATCAATGCGAGTCGCCGGTGTGGTCACAGTCTGGCCGTTAACCTGCACGCGCCCGCTGAAGATGAGAGCTTCTGCATGGCGACGTGAGGCAACACCGGCGTGGGCCAAAAAGCGAGCCAAGCGCTCTTTACCTGTCGGTGGAGTCATAGCAGCTTCTTTCCTGCCATACATATGCCGCAGCGTTTAGCTCGGCATGTTTCCTGATAGATATGGTGCAATCCCTGTTGTTGACAGGCCTGTCGCGGCTCGCTGGGCAGTAGGAGCTGCCGCGACATGGCGCGCGTGATCTGATTAGTTGGCAGCGCTGGATAGCTGAGATAGATCTGTCTGGCTTGCTCAGCCAGAGCCGTGTTGGCCTCGGTCAGGGCGATGGCGTAAGCAAAAGGAAGGATTACATTACAGATCAGAATATCGCTGCGAGTGCTGCTCAATGGCGCCAGAGCAGCCCTCAGCTCAGCGATCGCCCGCCTGGTGGTTTTGCTACTTAGCGCCGGTCTGAACGTAGCCCAAGCGCCCGTCACTGACCAGCGGGCTATCAGCAGGCTCAGAGTGCGAAGGCGAGCCGCATCCAATGGGGGCGGGCTTAGCGAGTGCCCTTCTGGTTCTGGAAGATGATTGGTGAGGCCGAGCAAGCGCTGACCACAGGCCCGAAAAAAGCGGCGATCGCGTCCATAGCCCAGGCCCTCAGCCAGGGCCTGGATCAGGCAAACATCGTAGGTGGAAAACGGGGCAAGAGCTTCCGCCAGGCGCAATGCTCTTACAAAATGGGCGGCTTTCTCCTCGAAGCGCAAAATACCAGCTAGAGTCAGCAGGTGCGTGCGCTCTTCTGAAGCCATCTGGGGCCAGAGACGCTGACAGGGCCAGCAGACCGATGAGCTGTCGGCAGGTGTGATTACCGCGTCGTAGAGCGAACAGACCAGCAGAGGGCTACCGTCTTGATGGCGTGGAGGCAAGGTCTGATCGCAAATCAGCACGACGTGCAGAATCACATTGTTGTAGCGTGCATCGCTTTGGTGGCCATGCGCCTGCCAATCACTGGCGCGTACGTGCAATTCAACATCGCCGACCAGCTCTTGGGTCCCATCGTGCAAAACGGCGTCGCGGACATCTGGCCCACAACGGCCACCGGGCCGCCCTGGAAAAAGCAGGAGCAGCGAACCTCCTCCACTCAAAGGGAGCAGGCTTCCGGGTTGAAGTGCCCACCAGCGACGTGCCACCTCATCCTCACTCATATTGCTGCTGGCGGCAATAGTCTGGCTCCCAGTTACCGCCTGTGAACCATGCGCACCTCCCACCCTCTTCACAGACTGATTTGTCCTCTTGCCTGGCTGCCTCTCACCTTCTACCCCGGCATTCATAATAACCCTACCTCCGCGTCTTTCCCTTCCTGACTAGGGCAAGCTTGCCTCCGCAGAGCGCGTGCCACCGTCGCAGCCCATCGTCCCCTTGGTCTCTTTGAACCCTTTGTCCCTTGTCCTTTCCTTAGCCTCGGTCTACCTCGGCGTCAGCTTGTTGCGGCTCAGTCGAGGTCTGGTCAGGTTCAATGTGGGCGGCTGAAGCTGAACCCTCGTCACCGCTCTTGGCCTGATCAGCCTTCTCAGGAGCAGAATCCTGCTCAGGCCCAGCTTCCTCGCGAAGTGTCGAGGTACTTATCACCTCCTCTAAGACTGCGGGCATCTGCTGAGCCGGAGGCTCTGCGGTGATCTCTGAGACTTCCTCTAAGGCTTTCGAGCTGGTGGAAGCTGCTGGTAGGGGAGTCATGGCTGTGCTGGAGGCAGTTAACTCCGAAGAAGTTGCCACTTGGGCAAGACCCTTCTCAGCCTGCAGAGTGCCGGGCATTGCTTCGCCAGAGGCTTCTGCTGTATGCTCTTGGGCGGCGGTGGGCGGTTCGATCTTCTCCGGCTCTGTTTGCTTCTCCTCCTGATCTTGAGCAGACGAAGCTAGATCAGCTTGCTCTGCCGCGAGCCGAGACCGAGAAGTCTCCTCTAGTTGATTGACCTCTTGATCAAAAGTGCTCGGTTCTTGCTCTGACTGAGCTGACATTAACTCGGTGGAAGGCCCCGCTTCTTCAGTCGTACTGGCCGAGGTCGAGGTAGACGACTCGTTGGATGGATCACCCTGTTCTTGCTGGGCCGGAGAAAGCTGGCTGGTCACTTCGCTTTGGGGGGAGGTGCTCACAGGCGTGCTAATGGCCTGGGCCCAGCGCTCCACCGCGCGCGCGGTTGTTTGAGCCACCTCGGCGGCGTGGCTTGCCTGGGCTACCGCCTGCTCAACCTCTGCCAGCTCCTGAACGAGGTGGCGGCCAGATGGTAGCTGCTCCAGGCGGGCCGCCGCCAGAGCCGCCCGCTCGATCGCCAGCCTGGCGGCCTCCTCGGCTGCTTCTGCCGCAGCACGCGCCTCACGTACCAGCTCAGCAGGCGAAGCAGGCAGCAGTGAAGAAGCAAGCACAGTGGACGTCATCGGCGAAAAAGCGGCTTCCTCATCACCGCTCTCGACCTCCTCGGGCAGCTCTGGAGGCTCGTCAAAGCCATAGAGAGCCGCCTGTTGCGATCGCTCAGTTGGTGGCGAGACGGAGCGTGCAATTGTCGCAGGAAAGGCTGGCTGGCTGTCCGGCTCCTCCGTGGTAGGTACCGCGCTGATGCCTTCTCCAATAGAGCGGGCATCTGGCTTGCTCAGCTCGCTCTCTGAGGCTCGTAGCCCCTCTTCGAGGCCGCTCTTGCTTATGACCAACTGACTCACCCAGTCGGGTTCACGCCCTTTCCCCAGATCCTCAGCATGTTGCTCAAAGGCCGACCAAATGTTGGCTTCCGCCTCAAAGGCAGTCTGGGGCTGGTCGCTAGGGGGAGCGGAAGTGTCTTCAGCCGTCCCTGGAGGCGGGGGAGAAGGGAGACAAGATCGCTCCCAGCTTGCCCGAAGCTGCTCCTCGCGACGTCCCTCCTCGAGGAGAAGATGAGTCAAGGCCTGCAGCTCATTGATCATTGGGTTACCACTGGCAGCCTCACTGGCCTGCGAAGAAGCAGCGTTTGTGTCGATACTGGCAGGCACCGAGGGGGCGGAAAGAGGGGCATCTCCCTGGCGAGCTGACTCTTTCTCCTTCTCTGATACTGAAGAAAAGCCGTTCTCGCCCTCCTGAGCACTCATGTCAGGCTCGCCCGCTGCGAGACCCGCATGCACTCCCTTGGTCAACGATTCCAGCGTCTGAAGCTGCTGACGAACCAGTGAGAGTCGCTCTTCAAGACGCTGCAAGCGAGCAGTGCGCTTCTCGAGCCGGGCCTGGGCCCGATTCAAACGCTCGACCGCCTTTGCTCGTGCTGTCTGGGCCTTCTGCAGGCGTTGGAGCAGGCGGCGCTCACGCTTGCGCAGCTTCTTTGTGAGATCGGCCAGAGCCGCCTGAGGCTCTGCCTCATGGTCAGATGGCACCTGCGTCATGGCGCTCTTCTCTCCTCTTGTCTGAGCCTAATGACTGTCGCTGGATGAAAACAGGCCACATGAGCGAACGCCCCTGCGTCCTCGGCCTTGTCTGTCCGGCTCTACTGACGCTGATTGACAAAGCCCGCCGCTGTCTCAGGTTTCTCTGGGGTCAACTCATCCAGCTCGCTACTGCCTACCGGAGCAGGCCATCAACCTGCCCCTCTCGCTGCCATCTGTCTCCCTCAGCGTGCTGCACTCGCGGTGCGACTGCGGCGGCTAGTGAAGGGGGGTCGCTGGCCAGATTGCTGCCCATGCCTTAGCCTGAAGCGAGTCAGGGTCAGCATGCAGTTGTTGTGAACTAACGAGTAAGCAAGTGAAGAAAGCCTCCACTCTCCTTTCGGAGAGGATAGCGTATCATCTCTCAGATTGCAATAGAAGCCTTCTGGACGCCTTTGAACTGGTAAATCTGGGGGAGAGCTGGGCGAGACAGGCAGACTTGAGAGCACCCAGCCAGCAGAGCGGAGCAGAGGAGAGGGAGCGAATGCCCAGATCAGCAACTAGACGTGAGCCTCTCCCTCCACCATCTGGTCAGCCTGCCCCTGCTGGAGGCTAATGGAGGCCGCGGGCCCGCCCACTCCGGTACCAGGCAAATGGCCAGCGCCAAACCATCAGGAGCACCAGAACAGTGAAGAAGACTACCAGTGAGAAGGTCAGGAAGGCATCAATAGGCACAGGGTGTAGCCGCTCGACGAAAAGCCAGCGCATCCCCATTGCCACCGGCCAAGCGATAATCCAGGCCCGCAACGTATAGAACGTCATGAGACGCGTGCTGGTCTCCAGCTTGCGACGGTAAACTCCCAACCAGGGCGCTACCAGGAACCACCCCAGCATGAAAGGCAGTGCCACTTGCACGATCTGGGAGAAGAGTGCCCCGCCATCCAACTCGTGATGACTCGTCAGACCAACAAAGGCAAAGAGCAGAAAAACGAGTATATCCCCCACCACCAGGTTGGCCACGTAGCCTGGCGTTGTCCTGAGCGACGCGGGAGACGACGCCGACGGCTGCTGACCAGGCTCTTCAAGATTTCTCTCAGTTGCTGCCATACTCTTTACTCCTAAACCAAAACAATTTATACCGGCTGCTGGATAAGCAGGTAGAAGCGATGGAAAAGGAGAGGCCAACGCCTCCCCGTGAGAGGTGCGAGCGCTGACTATTCCTGCCCTGCCTCGCGCTCGTGTAGCAGCTCCTCGACCGCCGCCAACTCAGTGCGCACGGCGCGAATCCGCAGCGAGACGAACGCTAGATAAGCGAACAACCCGGCCCATACCAGGGTGTAGGCGACGACCATGTATATCATCGTTGCTAGAACCTCCTCTTCACTAGCTCTCGATCACGTGGTCAATGACTCCAGTTCCCGATCGAGAGCAATCAGCTCGTGTAGCGCTCTCCTGTCCTAGTCGACTACCTGAAGGCGAGTTCGGAGCCGCCACGCCAGATACTGGAGGCGCACCATTTGATAGAGCTGTATCAGCAGAGCGCCATAAAAGAGCGTGAAGCTGACCAGGGCGAGCATTAGGACCAGCACCACCGAGGGCGGCAAGGCGCCAGGGGTGCCGATCTCGGCAGCCGGGTGGAGCGTCCGCCACCAGTTCACCGACTCGTAGATAATAGGAACGTCGATCACACCAAGGATTGCCAACACAGCACCAGCTCGTGCACTCGTCGGCGTTTTGCCGAGATAACTACGCAGCATCAGATAGGCGATATAGAGGAACCAAAGAATCAAGCTCGTTGTCAGACGGGCGTCCCAGGTCCACCAGGTACCCCATGTGGCACGGCCCCAGAGCGAGCCGGTCACCAGTGTTAGCGTCGTAAAGACCGCGCCCGCCTCCGCCGCAGCCAGCGCCAGCCAGTCCCACCGCTCATCTTCGCGCCAGAGGTAGACCGCGCCTCCAAGCGCGACGATCACGAAAGAGAGCATTGCCAACCAGGCCACCGGCACGTGAAAGTAGAAAATGCGCTGTGAGAGACCTTCGATGGCATCGGTTGGGGCATAGAGAAAGATCGCCCAGATAGAAAGCATCATGCCCACGCAAGCCAGAGCGTTGAGCAGCAGCGACACAAGAGGCAAGGGCGGCCTCCTCGTCGGCGCGGCAAGCTCGTGGTGGGCTGAGCCTGTCTTATTAATCACAGCCATATGTTCCTCCTGCGGGCAGCCGACCCGCCATCCCTCATCAACAACTCAGGCAAAACTTTATTCACTCCTCAAGGACGTAAGAGCAGGTCAAGAGTGCCAGGCTCAGGAAAATCACATCAAAGGCGACCAGCAGTCCCAGCCAGGGCGGCTCGTTAGGTGCGACAAGCATCAGCGCCCCCGTAGCTCGCACCGCAGCAATCACAACCGGAACAATCAGCGGGAAGACTAGCAGGGGCAGCAGCAGCTCACGAGCACGGGTGACGGCAGTCATGGCTGAAAAGAGGGTGCCGATGATCGCTACGCCGAGCGTCCCAAGCAGCACGATAGGGAGCAACTCGCCACTGAAAAGCGAGATCGAGAAGAGCGCGGCGAAGACGGGGAGGGCGACCAGCTCGACAACTGCAATAAAGAGGAGGTTGCCGAGCAACTTCGCCAGGTAGATGGCGCGACGATCCACAGGACAGAGTAGCAAACGGTCTAAAGAACCACCCTCGCGCTCAGCGGCGAAGGTACGGCCCAGGCCAAGCAGACTGGCAAAGACAAAGGCCACCCAGAGCGCTCCAGGAGCCACTGCAGCCCGATTCTCGACACGTAGATCAAAGGCGAAATTGAAGATGACAAAGACCAGCAGAGCAAAGAGGCCCATGCCTAACCAGGTTTGCTTGCTGCGCAGCTCATATCGAATATCTTTTCCAAGAATCGCTAGTACTTGATCATAAAAAAGACGAAGGGCGCTCAGCGTGTTCATCTCAGCCAACTACCTCCTGATAGGCGTGGCGCACCTCTGCCAGCTCCAGTTCTGCTGTAGCTGCCTGATAGACGATGCGTCCTCCTTTGAGCATCGCCAGCCGATCTGCCTGTTGGAAAGCAAATTCAGGCCGATGGGTAGTCAAGATCAGCGCACCGCCCTGGGCTATATGCTCAGCTAGCAGTCTGGAGAGGAGAGCGACGCCAGCTTCGTCCAGTCCTGTTTCGGCCTCATCAAGCAAGAGCAGGCGCGGCTCATGTAAGAGAGCACGGGCCAGGGCCAGCCGTTGTACCTGGCCGCGCGAGAGCAAGCGAACACGCTCATGGGCACGGCGAGCCAGGCCGACGCGCTCTAACAAGGACAGGGCGCGCTCACGTCCCCTTGTCACTCCGTACATGCGGGCGAAGAAGAGCAGGTTTTCTAAAGCTGTCAGCTCCTCATAGAGGTAGGGCTGATGAGCCACTAGACCGACCAGCCGCCGTACCTCTTGAGCGTCATGCACGCAGTCGAGACCAGCCACCAGCGCATGGCCCCCTGAGGGGCGTGTCAGGCAAGCCAGCACGCGTAGCAGGGTTGTTTTCCCGGCTCCGTTAGCGCCCAGCAAAGCGAGCCGTTCACCAGCCTGCAGACTCAGGTCGATGCCACGCAGTACCGGACGAAAGGCGAAACTCTTACTCAGCTTCTGAATCTCTACCAAAGGACGCCCTACCTTGGACTGGGGCCTTGTCTCCTGACGCCCGGCTAGTGGGGTCGCAACAAATTGCTCCCCACGTGCCTGATCAGGTCGCTGCTTCCTCGCCTGCTCTTTGCTACCAGTATCAGTCATCCCGCTCCTCTTTCTCGCCTCTCCGGTCCTCTATCTACTCTATCAGCTAAAGCGGCTGGCCAGGCGCATAGCTGTGCTCTCTGAGAGCGCGGCAGGCCGACCCAGCCAGATCTCAGCATTAGCCTCCCGCGCTGTCTCTTTCCTGGTTCAGCTTTTCTCTGTCCGACGTTTGCCGCTCGAAGGTGAGCGCGAACTCTCAACGGCCTGATGTTCCTTAGATCTACTGCGGTGCTCCTTTTCCTGTTCAAGACTCATCAGCACGCGCAGACGCTCTTTGATTCTCGCCCGCTCCTCTGTATACTCCGCCTTCTTGAGCCGCCCCTCCTCGAAGGCCTTATCCAGCTCCAGCAACTGGCGCAGCAGTCGATCCTGCTCATCGCTGGTGGGGGTGGCCTTTGGACGTAAGGACGCTTTCGCCGACTCCGCACGCTCGGCAGAAGGACGCCTCGGCACATGCTGGCGACCATGACCCTTACCCTCGCGCCAACGCTGGAAGAGATGGTAGAGAAGCGAGGACAAGACAATGATTACCAGCATCACCAGCACGCCGCTGACGATCCAGACCCAGGTCGGGACTAGTATCAGCCCGCTGCTTTGGCTCTGATTGCTGCTCAGTGGCAGACCTTGTAGCTTTATATGCACTTGGTCGCCACGGCGAAAATTCTGGTTCTGTAGCAGCAGATAGGGATGATTATTCGCCGTCATCAGCCCCTTGGAGGGCAAGGCGCCCGAACTGGCCTGCAGGGCCGGCGGTGTTAGAACTGAGAGCTGAACCGTCGGATAGAAAAAGGTATAAGCAAAATCATAGCTGGTGCTCTGATAAGGCACTTCAAACGAGAAAGAAAACTGTGTCTCTCCCGGCGGCACCGCTGCATCGCAGGCAAAGCCACCGGCGACCTGGACAGCTTCGACACTGTTAAAACCCTGGGCCAGGGCCACATTACGCGCCCCCTGGGGCAGCGAAAAGAGCAGAGCGTTAGGACGCCCCTGGCTGGCATTCAATGACCCAACGTAAGTCGTTCTCCCCACATTCTGGAAAAAGTAGATCTCCGAAACACTGAATGTCCCCTTACTGGCATCAGGCTCATGAATCAGAATCGTTGCCTGGACTACGGCCACGTTCGCACTGTCGCTGCTGGCATCATAGACCGTGAGTTCAATCTGCTTCTCTGCTTGCTTGCTAAGATCGATCAGGTCGGAGACATATTGAGCGCCCTGATAGCGGGTGTAGACCGCATACTTGATCGTATTGGCTGTCGACAGGCCAGTAAAGAGAAAGGCGCCCTGGCTATTAGTCCGAAGTGTTGTGAGATCGCGCGCGGAACCATCCTGCGCCATTTGCAATGTTACGCTTTGGTTAGCTACTGGAGCATTATTATGAGTCCCATTCACCAGATGACCGCGAATTGTCCCCGTACCGGCCCCATTGCCCGCCTGGGCGGGGACTGCGGACGCCAGCAGGCAGAGTAG
>NZ_JADGHT010000381.1 GCF_019683755.1 Thermogemmatispora sp.
GCTCAAGGTCGGCAGCAATACGGTAGCGTTCGCTATGACCTCGGTGAGCAGCGGCGGCGGCGCCATGTACGATACTATTAAGCTGGAAGTGGGACCGCAGGTGACTGGCGGCGGCAGCGCGACGGCGACTCCCACTCCTCCACCGGTGGTCACGCAGACCCCTTCTCCTACGCCGACAGCTACAACCGGCGCGGCTTGCCGTGTGACCTATAGCGTTACCAGCCAGTGGCCCGGCGGTTTCACGGCCAGTATTACCCTGACGAATAGCGGAACAACTACCATCAATGGCTGGACGCTGACCTTTGCCTTCAGCGCCGGCCAGACAATTACCCAGGGCTGGAATGCTACGTTCAGCCAACAGGGAAGTCAGGTCAGCGCTAGTAGCTTGAGTTATAATGCAGTGCTCAGTCCAGGTGCCTCGAGCACCCTGGGCTTCAATGGCACATGGACAACGAGCAATCCCGCACCAACTTCCTTTACGCTGAACGGTCAAAGCTGCACTCTGGCCTGAAAAAAGGCTTTTCCCCTCCTCTTTTGTCTGGACCCAGGCGCTCGCGGTCAATCTCCGACCACGGGCGCCTCTCCCTGGCTGCTGGTTGACCTCGCGCAACGCCACTGATGGCAAGGCCTGGCAGGCTCTTCATGGCCGGCCACCTGTTTTCTCTCTCAAGGCCTCCTTTGCTAGCCTTTTCGTTTATCACTGCAATGCTTAACCGGTCTTCTCCGTTACTGCGGGTAAAACGATCACAGACCGGCTTTGAAGAGCCGAGGTTTAGTCTATGCTCACATACCAAGAGGCACAGCAGCTACAGATGCTCATTCAACAGGAAGCGCCCCAGGTGGAGGTGCGCATCTTGTCTGAGGTAGGGCAACCTGACTACTATTATCTCGCCATCTACTTGCATGGCCAGCCGCGCTTTGTCGTTCGCTCCCTGGATCAGTGGCATCAGCGTAAGAGAACGCTCAAATTGTGAAGAGCAGCTCGGTGAGCGAGTGAAGGCGGGTGCAGACAGGGTGCAGACAGGTGGGTGGTCCTGGCTCGTTGTTGTGGTCGATAGGGGGAGTACGGTACTCGCACTGGTCAATAGGGACAGACCGGGGAAGAGGCTCTCTGCTCGTCGTGAGATGGGTAGCCACCGGACAGGCAGGCAAGCAGATAGAGCAAGCAGCCCCTTGGTGATACGGCTGCTAGAAAGCGGGCGTGCGCTATAATTTCAGCATAGGAGCAAATTCCACCAATGGAGGTATGCAGGCATGAGCGCTGATTCCGCGCCTGCAGCGATGAAGGCTTATCGCAGCCGTGTAGGGCTGGTAGCAGATTCGCCGCAATTCCCCGGAGCATGGAACGAGATTGTCGAGAAAGTCAAGATTGCTGATGAGCTGGGCTTTGATTCTGTCTGGCTGGGCGAGTCCTGGGGCTACGAGCTATTTACCTCGTTAGCCGATCTGGCGCGCGCGACCAGGCGCATCAAGCTCGGCGCCGGCATTGCCAATATCTACTCACGTACCCCGGCGCTGATCGCCAGCACTGTGGCCACTTTAGATGAACGGTCCGGGGGGCGTATGATCCTCGGTCTCGGCCCCTCGGGTGCCAATGTCATCGAGCATTGGCATGGCGTCCCCTTCGAAAAGCCTCTGCAGCGCACACGCGAGTATGTTGAGATCATCAGGATGATTCTGCGCCATGAGAAGCTGATCTATCATGGTCAGTTCTTTAAGCTGGAGCGGGGCTTTAAGCTGCGCTTTACGCCGCTGCGCGCGGATGTGCCGATCTATATCGCGGCCATGGGGCCAAAGAACGTGATCCAAACTGGGGAGATCGCCGATGGGGTGCTACCGGTCTATTGGCCTGGCCATAAGTGGCAGGAGCTGCGCCAGCAGCTTGATGAGGGGGCCCAACGCGCTGGACGTCCGCCCCATAGCGCTCTAATCGCTCCCTATATCACGAGCGTGATTCTGCCTGAGAACGCCGATGAGCAGATGCGCCAGGCTGCCCGCTATCGGGCCGCGGCTCCGTTAGCCTACTACATTGGGAAAATGGGAGTCTACTACGCGGAGATGCTGACTCGCCACGGCTATGGGAGCCAGGTGCAGGCCGTCATCGAGGGCTGGAAGCAAGGGATGAAGAGCGCCATCGAGGCGGTCGATCCCGAGATGCTCGACGCTGTCACCATCGTAGGAACTCCGCGCGAGATCGTGGCCAAGCTCGACGTGTGGGCAGAGCGCGGCGTGGATCAGCCATTGCTGAGTATGCCAGAAGGCTCGGTGGATGAGGCCGGCCAGCTCCTGAGCGCATTGATGGAAGCCCTGCGCTCCTGATTGATCCGCCGACAAGTGGAGGAGGGCCAGGCCAGGAATATCAGGCTCGCACTGTTTTTCTGCTGTTATGCTCCTGGCCTGGCTCTGTGGATGCTCTGACTCCTTAGATCAGCCATCGAGGCTAGCGGCTGGCCAGGCCAAGATCGCTGCCGCTCTGACGACGGGCGAAAGCTTCGGCATGCTCCAGGCGCCTTTTGATGGAAGGGTGATCATGAAAGAGGATTTCGACCAGGGGCGCCGGTTCAGCCTCGGCCAGATTCTGGTTGGCCAGACGTGTCATCATGCTTCGAAAGGCTTCGCTCTTGCCCGTGGTCAGGAGCGCATACTCATCAGCTTGGTACTCCAGATAGCGGCTGACTGCGTTACCCAACGGCATGCAGATTAGTCCGACAATGGCGCTGACCAGGGCGATCAGTGGGAGCGTGGCCGGATCAGCCAGACCGTGATAGCCGAGCTGCGGCGTGGCCAGCCCGTGGAGGGTGAGGTTAATCAGATAGAGAGCGAGGAGGGTCAAGAGAGACTGGCTGGCGATCAGCTTCCAGATGTCGCCGTGGACGTGGTGGCCAAGCTCATGCGCTAGCACTACCTCGATTTCATCTGGCGTGTACTGATTGAGGAGGGTATCGCCAATGACGATACGGCGCGTGTTGCCCAGGCCCATCAGTGCCGCATTAGCAGCGGTGGTCTTGCTGCTCATGTGCATGGTAAAGACGCCGCGTACACGCGTGCGGGCACGCTCGGCCAGGGCCAGCAGGCGCGTTTTGAGTTCTCCATCAGGCAGGGGCGTGAAGCGATAGAAGAGTGGCAGGATCAAGACCGGCGCCAGATTGGCCAGCACTACTGAGAAGAAGAGCATGACGAGCGCAACCCAAAGCCACCAGGTCAGTGGTTGTGTAGCCAGCAGGAGATAGATGAGTTCCAGGGCTGCCAGCTCCAGGATCACGCTCAGCAGCAAGCCCTTGCCAAGGTCGCTGAGCCAGGCTGCGAGCGTCTGCACGGAGAGGCCATAGCGTCGCGGTAAAATGTAGCCCCGATAGAGGGTCAGTGGCGCGCTGACCAGTTCATAGGTCAGCAGCAGCACCAGGAAGTAGCCGGCCACCTGCAGCGGGTACCAGCCCGCCAGCGGTTGCCAGGCCAGCGGCTGCAGGAGATCGCGCAGCCAGAGATCAAGTCGGAAGAGAAAGAGGATCACCAGGCCAGCCGCGGCAATAGCCAGACCTAGCAGCCAGAGACGCCGACGAATGCGCGCATATTCGCGCGCTTGTTGCTGGCGTTGTGGATCAAGCTGGGCTTCTGTCTCAGACGTTTTCTCTGGCCTTTGATCCTCGTTCAATTGGTCTGCTCGCTCGTACCGCTCTTGTTGCATAAAAGCCACCATCCTCCAGACGATCATGAACAGCAGTGCTTGCGACCGCTGTTTGCGTTCCAGCTCAGGTGGTTTTATCTTAACGCACGAGCTGTCGTCATGGCAAGTTGGTGCTGTCTTTCTGTTCTTGCTGCTGCTGATGCAGGAAAAGGTCAGCCAGAGCCAGGCGGCTCACTAACGAAGGATACGTACGGCTACCAAGCCACGGCACTCGAGGCCTCCAAGCCAGAGAGGAGCTGAAATTCGTCAGGCGAATCATGGCGTTTCGGTACGCTCGCAGATTGCCAGTCTGCTGTAGGGCAAAGCTGTCCGCACGCACCTCCTGACGACGGATGAAGGGAGTGAGAAGGATTCTTGTGGCATACCACAACAGGGAAAAAACTGCCACAGTAGTATAAATGTATTGTATAT
>NZ_JADGHT010000382.1 GCF_019683755.1 Thermogemmatispora sp.
CTCTGGCCGGGGGGGTGCTTGGGTCGACTTGGCAGTCGACCCATGCACCTCTGTTTTTGGCAGCTTGCTTCGTCGAACACCGGCAGCCGGCTCTCTGCTTCGCGGGGAAACGGGTGCAAAGGGCAGACTCGCTGGCTGGGAAGTTCTAGGAAGGCCAGCGTGTTTCCTATAGTGTACTTATCAGAGATTGCCTGGCCAGGCAAGGTAAGGCGCGCTTCTGCGGGCCTTCGGTGCCCCTCTTTGGGGAAGGCCGGGCCAGGGTTTAGAGCGACTGGCGCTCCGGTGCTCTGATACTGCTAGCCCTGACTTGTTGAGGAAATGCTGCAAGAGTAAGGAAGGGAGTAAGCACAATGCAATTGCGAGGTATTCACCATGTGACGGCGGTGACGGGTAACGCCTCGCTGAATGTCGCTTTTTATACCCAGGTGTTGGGGATGCGCCTGGTCAAAAAGACGGTCAACCAAGACGATGTCTCGGCTTATCACTTGTTCTATGGTGACGAATTAGGCCAGCCTGGTACAGAGCTAACCTTTTTCGACTGGCCTGAGTTGGAGCGTCACCGTCAAGGGGCAGGGACGATTTCGACCATTATGCTGGGAGTGAATGGTGAGGAGGCGCTGCACTGGTGGCGGGAGCGGTTTGCACGTCTGCATGTTGAGCATGACGAGCTGCGACGTCGAGGAACGGATGGGGTGCTTAGCCTGCCTTTCCGTGATCCCGAGGGCCAGCGTCTGGAGCTAGTCGACGATGGCGGTCGACTACAGGGTGTTCCCTGGCGCAGAAGCCCTGTGCCGGCGGAGTATGCGATTCGCGGCTTCTACGGCGTGCAGCTAACGCTGCGTACCCTGGCACCGTCGGCACGTTTCCTGACCGAAGTGCTGGGCTTCCGTCAGGTGGGGAGCTACCAGCAGGATCACAGCTATGAGGTTGCGGTCTTTGAGGTCGGGCCGGGCGGTCCGGGGACGCTGGTCCATGTTGAGATTCAGCCTGATGCGCCGTTCCATCGCTTTGTCGGGATCGGTGGCGTTCATCATGTGGCATTCCGCGTCCCTACCGATGAGGAGCATCGTGCCTGGCGCGAGCGCGTGGCGGCGGTCAATCGCACAGTGACGCCGATCATCGACCGCTTTTACTTTCATTCGATCTACTTCCGCGAGCCAGGTGGCGTGCTCTTCGAGCTGGCGACGGATCTGCCTGGCTTCGCGGTCGACGAGGACCCCGAGCATCTGGGCGAGCGTCTCTCTCTGCCGCCGTTTTTGGAGCCGTACCGGGCACGGATCGAGGCCGGTCTGAAGCCGATCGAGCCGCTGGATCTGCTGGCGGGAGTCTAAGGGGAGAGCCAGGCGAGCCACGGGCTATCTGGAGGCCAGGCGGCGCAACAGTGAGCCGGCTGTGGAACAGTTCATTGTCGAAAGCCCGGTCTCTCGTGTATGCTTAGCTCAGCGGGGAAAGGCCCCTTTGTGTCATTCGCCGGACCCCGGGAAAGGAGCGTGCACCGTGGCTCGCAACCTCTACCGCAGTTATCTGTATGTGATCCTGCTTCTCCTGCTCGTTCTTGCCATCTATGCACTTGCCGATCTGCTTAATCCGCTCTGGCGTCTAACCCCGTGGCGACCCGGCAATGAGGCGGTCCCTGACCGTGCTGAGGTAGTGCAGGCGCTGGTTTTCGCTGTGACAGTGCTTCTCTTCGTCGCCGTCCTGGGAGGTCTGCATTACTGGCTGCTGCGACGCGACCTGCGTCAGGACCCGGCGGCGGGTGGCAGTGCTGTGCGCGCTTTTTTTCTCAATTTGGGTGAGCTGGTGCTAGCTCCGATCGCGATCTTTTCGCTAGGACAAGTGCTGATCCAGTTTCAAAGCGGCTACGCAGCCTCGGGACTGGCGGCGCTGGCCGGGCTACTGGCTCTGGAGTGGGAGCGGCGGCGCCTGCCTGTCGGCCCCGGGCTGGCGCGCTTTTTTCAGCGTCTTCATGTCTACGGCGTTCAGCTCATCCTTCTCTTCCCGCTGGTGAGTGCTACGAGCTATTTCCTCTCCTTGACGCTTGATACCTTCTTCCTTGGAGGGGGACATGTCGCGCCGTCTGCTGTTGTCAATGGCCATGCCGATCTGCGTGGTCCCTTGGCGACAGCGCTGTGGTTTGTGCTGACCTGGTTTGCCTATGGCTATCTCAATCGTTACGACCCCGGTTCGTGGTTGCGGCGCCTGTTCTATGGCGGCGTTCTGGTCTATGGCCTGTTCTTGACTCTCAATGAGTGTGCGGCTCTTCTGGATCTACTCCTGCGCTTCCTGACGGGAGAGAAGATCCAAGCGACAGCTCTTCTGACCCCGCCGGGAGCGCTATTTTTTACGCTGCCCGCTGGTATGGTGCTGGTCGGCTTGCTGGTGGCTAGCTGCGGCTGGCTCTGGCTGCAGAGTGAGGTGAAGCAGCTATCAGATCCACGGCTGGCGCGTGCTGTGCTGCACTACAGTCTGGTGGCTGTGGCGGCGGCCTTGCTGGCGCTGCTGTTCTGGGCTGGAAGCGGGCGTCTGTTGCTGGCTCTCCTTTTCAGCCTGTTCCCAACAGGACCCCTGCCGCAGCCTGGCGACTGGATCGATGGGTGGGCGCCGCTCCTGCTTGGTCTGAGCACGCTGCCGCTGAATCTGCTCTTGATGTGGCGCTATCGACAGGAGCCGGAGCGTGCTCTGCTACCGTGCCAGGGCTTCATTCTGGCTGCGCTGATCGGTGGGGTGCTGGCAACAACTGTCGGTGGAGCGGTCCTCCTTTTCTCGCTGGGTACTGTGGCACTTGGCTCTCCTGTGGAAAGCTGGCCACGGCTGATGCAGGAGAGTGTTGTCGGACTGCTGGTCGGGCTGGTCGTACTGGCCTTCTATCTCTGGCAGGCACGGCGCAGTGGAGTGCTGGCGAACCTGGGTTCTTCTCTACCAGCGCCAGTGCAGTCCGCCAGGTCTGGAACAGGGCCAGAGGCGGCGCCATCGATAACCGCTGCGACCGCTGCTGAGGCCGTTGGAGAGGGGACTCCGGCGCTGGAGGACATCCTGCGACGCTTGCAGGATCGCCAGATTTCGCTTGAGGAGGCTGCCTCTCAGATTCGGGCCTTGTTTGGCCAGAGGGCCTGAGCAGAGCTGAGGCCCTCTGAACCCTCTTGTAATCCCTCTGCCGCAATCGTCGCACAAAAGCTTGCCAAAAGCAAAATTGTGTAGTGAAAACCGTCGGCTCCAATCCATTGAAATAGAGCCGACTGGATGCTACACTCCCTGGTAGGAAATGTCTTTGCTCCCCAATGCATAAAAGGAGGTGTAAGGTGAGTGATACGGATTGGTGGAGAAGGTATGGAAACTATCCGCCAGGGAAGTACAATCTGCCGCATATGGGGGCAGTCCTGAGCGACTATCGGCAGCGGCGCGGCTACAGTCGAGCAGAAGTAGCGCAGGCATTGGATGTCAAGAAGCAGACGGTGAGCTACTGGGAGGCGACGATGTATCTGGCAGATCCGGAGCGACGCATTGTGCTGGCGAGATTGCTGCAGATCCCGCCGGCGTTATTGGGGCTGGCCTGGGAGCAGGTGGCCTATGTGGGCAGAGGGGGAGAGCCAGGCGCCAGCTACGAGCGACTGGCGGAGGTGGTCAGCCTGGAGGGCTATTATCAGTACGCCGATCTATTTGCGCTTGCTAACCGGCTGCAGTATACCGGTCAGATTCGCGTGCTGGCAGAGAGGATGCCGCGCTGGCTGGGGAAGCTGCGACAGAAGGTGAAGGAGGCACCAGCCAGCGAGCGCGAGGCCTGGCTCTGGCTGCAGGGTCAGTACCTCCATCTGACGGCCTGGCTCGCCAGTCATCAGCCGGGAGCTGCTCAGAGGCGAACAGCTCTGAGCCTGACGCACGAGCTGCTGGACCTGGCGCGCGAACTGGATGATCCAACCTTGACGGGCCTGTCCTACTTCCATCTGGCTCACCGCTATCTGGAAGCGGGAGAGCGGGCGTCTGCCAGTGCAGCGGCCTGGGAGGGTCTGAGCTGGGTGAAGCGGGTAGGGCCGGCGTTGGGGGGCAATCTGTACCTGCGGGCGGCGACGGTGCTGGCGAGGATGGGAGAGGGAGA
>NZ_JADGHT010000383.1 GCF_019683755.1 Thermogemmatispora sp.
CCCTCCATATCACCCTGAAAAGCGACCGAGCAGTGTTCTCCAGCGAAATGGATCGGTCCCTCACGTACCCCCTCAAAACCGCCGAAGAGCGTGTATTGTCCCACACGCCAGCAGGAATAGCTACCGAGCAGATGAGGGTCGCCTGTCGAGTAACTCAGCGCTGCCTGACCGGTATAATGGGCGCTGATCCCGGGAAAAATGCCCTCTAGCTGCTGCAGGCAAAGCGCCGCTGCCCGTCTCACAACCTCGGACTCGGCTGCCGTAGCATAGGCGGTCGGCGCGGCGAACGCCGCCCCTCTTCTGCCACTGGTATAGGAGAGCAGCAGGCCACCTGAGACGCCCTGGCCATACGAGACATCCCACAGCGTCTGAATATCCAGGTCAGTCACGATAAAGCCATTGTGGGGCAGGGGCCAGGGACCAGCCGAATACCAGTATGGCTGATCAAACTCCAGGAAAAGTTTGGAAACCGTGCCATAACCCAGCTCTGCAATGGCCTGCTGCTTCAAGGGGCTGAAATCGGCTCGACGATAATCGACCTGCCTCAGCGTCGTAAACGGCAGCGTTAAAATGACATGCTCGCAGCTTACTTCCAGGGGGCCGCCAGGCGTGGAAAACGTCAGGGCAACCTCGTGTCTGCCACGGCGTTCGATGGCTACCAGGCGATGACGCAGGTGAATGCTCCCTTCCGGCAAACTACGGGCGATAGCCTGTGGTAGCTGCTCGTTGCCTCCTCGAATCCTGCAACTTTCGCGCTGTGGCGCACCAGAGGTAGAACCCCGAGCCAGGTCGCGTGGCGCAAACATGTAAATCAAATTGAGAGAACTTTGCTCGCTCGTATCTAGACCGTAGTAGCCGCTGCACATGATATCCAGCAAGCGGCCCACGGGAGAACCATGACCACCCTCGACAAAGCGCTCGATCCAGTCATAGGCGCTTAGCTGATCGAAGCGACGACCAGCATCCGTGTAGTGCCTGTAAGTGGTCAGCGGGCCGATCTCCTCTAGCTGCTCTTGCAGCACGGCAGCTACAGCCTGCAACGGCTCTATTAGATCGTCCTCACGATAATAGCGCTTGAAAAAGTAGATGATCCGCGGCGCCCGCCCGCGTTCCAGACTCAGCGTGCTCAGCCCAAAGCGCCGGATCAGGCTATGCATCATCTCGTGATCAGCGTCAATGAATTCGCCGCAGCCCTCACTGACCGCCCCATACCGCCAGGTGTGTGTATCAGAACGGATCCGTCCACCAATCCGGTCAGAGGCCTCATAGAGCGAACAAGTTAGCCCTGCATCTTGCAGAGTCAGGGCCGCGACCAAACCGGCGATACCGGCACCAACAATGGCAATTCGTGGCATGATGCTGCTCCAGGAGCAATCTTTTAGAGTGATGCCCAAAGGCGTGCGTGCCGTTGTTCTATTACTCTATCACATGCCATCCCTGCGGAAAGCAAGCGCCAGATGCCCTGCCGGCCAGCCTCCAGCCACAGCCGCTCAACGGGCATTGTCTCCAATAATCAGCATACTGATATAGGTATATACACTAAAAACTATACTTTTTTGCTAGGATAGTATTCTATGAGAAAGACATCTTTATCTCATTTGCTACACTGTATCATGAAGAAGGCGGATAAGTAGAGAGGAACTCGTCGCCTACTCTACTGGCCGCATCTTCGAGCGAGGACGGAGATCAACGCTGAAGGCTGTTCGCCTGACCACCGCGACCGCCCGTCGTGGCTTCCTCGCCTGGTTGTCGGTCTCCTGGCTCTCAAGCTAGCGCCCGGCCTGTGGTGATCGAGGGAAGCTGCCAGTGATGGACGAAGCAAGCGCTTCCCAAGACTCCATCCGGAGCCACACGGCTGGCAGAGCAAGACAACGCAGCAAGCGTGGCCTGTGTAGGGAGGCCGGGAACAGGAGTGAGGACCTGAGTGACCGAGGGTGGCCTGCGGGGGAGCGGCTGGAAGGGCAAAGCAGCCTGGCCAGTAGCAGGAGGCTGCTGGTTTTTGCTGTCAGGGAAGACGTGGAAAGGGATGGTGTAAAGTAGTATGTTGGGTGGAATGCTCAAACGTTCTGGAGCGATCTTGCTGGCCGGCACACTGATCGCCCTGATCACCCTCCTCATCTCACGGGCGAGCAACGGCACAGCCCGCCTGACTTCACCGGTAGCGGCGGCCTCGCATGTTCCCGCCCTTACCTGTGGTACCTGGCGGCGCGTGCCTGATGCCGCTGAAGGGGCCTTACTAGGGGTCACCGCCTTTGGCCCCGACAACGCCTGGATTGTCGGCAGCCAGGGATCGGTCCCTCTGATCGAGCACTGGAACGGCAAGAGCTGGAGCGTTGTGCCCAGCCCGGCCCCGAGCGAGCCAGCGCTGCTCAAGAGCATCTCGGGCAGCGCGCCCGATGATATCTGGGCCGTAGGCAGTACCACCAATACCCCGAATCATACGCTTGTCGAGCACTGGGATGGCAAGAGCTGGAGCATTGTTAATGACGCAGTTGGCAATGGCCAGCTTAACGGCGTTGTAGCCCTGGCCCATAACGATGTCTGGGCGGTTGGTACCTCGAACAGCCAGGCCCTGATCGAGCACTGGGATGGCAAGAACTGGAGCGTTGCACTCCAGGCTAACCTAGTCGGCCAGGGCGATGCCTTACTCGCCATCGCGGCCAGCAGTGCGCATGACATCTGGGCAGTTGGAACCAGCCTCAAGGTCAGCTACAACTTCCAAGGCTACGGAGTCAACCTGAACATGAGTTCGATGGGCTCCGGTATCGTTGTCCACTGGGACGGCCAGAGCTGGAAGGCTGTCAGTGGCCAAGGCCCCTCTACCCAGATGGCGATGTTCAGCGGCGTTGCCGCGCTCGCGCCCGATAACGTCTGGGTCGTCGGTTCGGCATTCCAGGGCACGCTGCTGAATGGTCTGCATGTCAAAACGCTGGTTGAGCACTGGAACGGTTCCCAGTGGAGCCTTGTCCCTAGCTCCGATGCCCCCAATGCCTTCGCCAGCTATCTCACTGGCGTGGCAGCGGTTTCTCCAAACAATGTCTGGGCTGTTGGGGGGGCCTTCAGTGGTAGCCACTTCAGCTCCCTGCTTGAAAACTGGGATGGTGCCCATTGGAACCTGATCCAGGCTCCTAATGCCGCCGATGGCCGTCAGCACATGCTCCTTGGAGCCGCCAACGTCCCCAACACAAAGCAGGTCTGGGCCGTTGGTCTCCACGGTACTGTCTTGACGAACTGTGGCTAGCGCCTCGCGGTGCCCCCAGTGGCACAGCGCTCGCCCGGACTGAAGCCGCCTCGGCGGCT
Organism: Thermogemmatispora sp.; assembly: GCF_019683755.1. GTDB lineage: Bacteria > Chloroflexota > Ktedonobacteria > Ktedonobacterales > Ktedonobacteraceae > Thermogemmatispora. Next base: position 3,301 of record NZ_JADGHT010000383.1, read on the forward strand.
GCCCCTTATCTACCCCCTGGGGTCAGGGATAGACATCCCCTGACCCTCTCTTCTTTCTCTATGTTTCTGTCTGTTCACACTATTGTTACTCTCATTGCTTTCCTGGGGAGGCCTGCGTTAGACTGTTGACAGTTCTGCCGCTACTGGAGCAAAGCGCAGCCTGCCATAGCGTGCCGGGTGGGCAAAGCGCTGGTTGCTACCGGTCCTGGACTTCATCCGTTTTGGTAGTGAATGACATCGAGCCTCCCTTACCCGCTTGCTGGGGGTAAGAAGGCTGGCATTGTAGTGTGATCCGATCCAGGAGGTTCCCCTCGCTGGGTGGCCGGCTGAACAACTAGCAGACTGGCCTTGCCTGCTGAGAGGATGGCAGCAGCAGCCGGGGAAACCTGACGACATCTGGTCGGGATCGAGGGGGTTTGCATGAAGAAATTCGTAGAGGGCCTGGCCGTCCTCCGCGTACTGCGCCATCCTGCTCTGTTACGCTTGTGGCTGGCCCAGGTGATCTATCTGAGCGTTCAGTTTACAGCAAGCTATGCCATGATCGTGCTCATCACTAATGAGACGCATTCGGCGGTCATGGTCGGACTGGTGATTATCGCCCTCAGTCTACCGCTCGTCCTCTTCGGCGCTCCTGCTGGAGCGCTGGTTGATCGCCTCGATCGTCGCACTGTGCTCTGGGTCAGCAATGTCGTGCGGGCCTTAGCAACCCTGCTCTTCGTGCTTGCTCTCCTTCTCAGCCCTCATCAATATATTTTTATCTATATTCTGGCCTTTTTC
>NZ_JADGHT010000384.1 GCF_019683755.1 Thermogemmatispora sp.
GTTGATCTGCACCATCTGGTTAAAGGTCAAGACCCGTGTGCGATATTCGGCCTGCAGCTCGGCTGAGGGGAGCTTCTTTATCTCTTGAATACAGTTCCAGGCAAACTTGCCTCGCTCTTGTTCCAGCAGTCGTCGTATGGGTTTTTTCTCTCCTATCATAGGATTCACCTGTTATATCTGTTATTTTTGATCCTTTCTAACAAAGGGACGATAGTTTAGGGCTTACCGGTGGTGGTGCTAGTGAGTGGAACTGCAGGACTCCAGCGCACCTTGACGAAGCCACGCCCTACCGTCTCGTCGCCGCCGAGCTGCAGGTAGGGGCCGGCCTGCTGGCTGAGTGTTTGAGCCTCTTGGAGCAGTTCCAGGCCATGACGCGGCTGTTGGCCCGGCTCACTGGGGCGTCGCTCATTGGTCGCGTAGATAGGAGCGTAGAGCAGGGTATCCGCAGGCAGATGTTCCTCTGTCCAGAGGGCGCCCTCTTCGACCGTCTTCGTGCTCTGATTAAGGGCGATGCGCGTGATCAGCTCGGTTGAGTAGAGGGCGAAGTCGCGGAAATCGTCATCGGAGAGGACGACCAGCGAAGACCGCAGCTTGCCGGCCCAGTAGCCGTCAAGCGGGAGGGCGTGCTCCGCCAGCCAGTGCGCCACACTGGTCACCTGCTGGTTCTTGCTGACCTCGAAACTGAACTCTTCCAGCAGCAGGCCTGACTTCTCCTCGGAAGTGATCACCTCTGAATCCTCAGTAACCAGCGCCTGGCCGTTCGTCGGTCGCTCCGGCGGCAACTGCGGAAAAGTCTGCTCCTGGTGGATGTGGGTGAGATCCTTTCGAAAGCGCTCCAGGACATCAAGAGAGGTAGTATAAGCGAAAACTCCCCGGAGAGAGCGCACGGGAAAGAGCAGGATGCGGGCATCGCCGACGATCAAGGCCCCGGCATAAAGCCGGTCGGTCTCTTGAGTTTCGCGCTCGTGACCAAAAAGCGCCTCAACCCGCCTATCGGACTTGCCGCCAGCCTGCATGGCAATCAGCGCGCGCAGTTTCCCTTTGATGCTGCTACCCTGGATCATGGGATACTGGGTATGGCGCTCGCGCTGGATCGGTAACTCAACACTGCTCAGGCCACTGCCTACACCGGCGTGCAAGGGCGTTTCTGTATAGATGTACATCATGCTTGTTGCTGTAATCATGTCACCAGGCTCCTTTAAGGATCATTCCGTAGCCTATTTCTTTGCCGATATCTGTTAGCTGGTAGAGATCTCTATCTGTTTTCTTGTCAAAGAAGTAGATGCTTCCTGCAGGAACGCAGCGCCGGGCTGTTTTGCTCTGACCACCGTGATGACTGGGGTTCATCTGCCATCCGCCAATCCACTGGTAGCCACTGATAGCCGCAGCAATAGGTGCGCCGAGATCTGCGGGCCAGCGCTCGGGTTGCCAGCCCTTTCTGAAGATCGCTGGGGTGGCCAGATAAAGCAGGAGCCGCTGCCCGCTGAGGTGATCTGGCGTCTGAGGCGCGGCGGCCCGCACCGGTGTAGCCTGGGGATCAATCAGCCAGACGGTCACAGGACGGCTCTCGCCGCCCAGGGTATGGGCGAAGTGCGTCGGGGGCGCGGGCAGGCGCAAGAGCGAAGCGGTTTGCTCATCAGGTAGCAACTGATCGCTGAGAGGGTCGGCTGTCTGAGCCAGGCGCAGATCGACAAGAAAGCCATAGCTGGGTCGCAGGCGCACAGTGTAGATGGTATAAAGCATACCCTCCTCTGTCGTACGCGTGCGCTCCTGGCGAGCGATTCCCGTGCGCGGCTCTTCCTCGTAGATCTCGCTGTTGGAGATGATCATAGTCTCGCTCATCTCAGCATTGGAGCGCAAAGCTGCCTCTAATCCTTCTGCTGTCAGCCAGCCTTGCAGCTTGCTCCCCTTGCCAAGCGGTTGCGCCTGCTCTTGGCCTTCAGGATAGAGTGGCTGCTGCCCTTGAGGGAGATTGGTCCAGACGCCAGCGGGCGAGGCCGGTTTCAGGCGGAGCAGGCGTTTAGGGGAAGGGTCTGGCTGGAGCGGTGCGCGCAGCAAGTGGGCCGGCATGGGATAGAGCAGCTCAAAGCGCTGAGCGCCGTTCGGCGCCTTCTGACGGCGCGCGAGCGCGATCAGCCTGATGCGCAGGCGACCGTAGCCTGTCTGGTTACCGATCAGGGCTGTCAGGGCCGGATCACGCAGGAGCTCGGGCAGGCTCTTGCGCGGGTCCCAGTGGCGAGCGATCAGCTCCCGCAGCGACCCCTGCAGAGTTTCGGGCGTGGGGGGGAAGAGCGATTCGGCAAAGTTGACCTCGCCGGCATTGAAGGGGCGCCCACTGCGAAAGAGGAGCGTCTCATGTGGCTCAATGAAAAGATACACTGTCTCCTGCCTCCCTTGCGAGAAAAGCCAGAATCTGCAGCCAGTTCAGGACCGTGGTCAGACCATCGTTATTGGCCTGAGCGAAGGCTTGCGCGTGAGTCTGCTTCATTGCTGTGGCCAGAGTAACCAGTTGGTGAGTCAAGGGCTGCAAGGCCTCTTTCGGATCGCTGGCCAGCTCTTGGATCGCCTCCCTGGTGGCCGCTTGTTGCCCTGGATCAAGAGCTGGTCCTGTCACCGCCTCCCCACGCCTTGGCGCCTGAGCTGGCGTCTGCTCTGCCTTGCCCTCGGCCTGGTTGGCAGCGTACTTGTACTGGTTCCAGTGCCGTCTAAAGACACGTGCCAGCTCGCTGCCGAGGGCCTCGTCTGGCAGGCCCTGTAGCCCTGGCAACTCCCTGTTCAAGCTCTCCAGGCAGCGTGGCGAGAGTATACCGCGCACAAACAGGTGCGCTACCTGCTCAAAGATCTGGAGCGGTGAGATGGCCGGGTGGTTAGAGTCCAAAAAAGGATAGCTCCAGCGGCAGCCGGCGGAGAGCGTATTGCCGGAGCGCCAGAGAATCGTCACCACCAGGGCATTGCGGCCATAGCGTTGTTTCGCTTGCTCCTCAGCCTCACGTGCCATCCGGCGTACCAGCGTCAGCGGCATCAGATGATGAGCGATGGCGATGCCCATACTGACCGTAGCCGTTCTCGTCCCGTTGGAGGCCGTTTGTATGCTCGGCCCCACGATCTTGCTATAGGTCTGCTGCAGGGCTGAGGCGAGAGAGAACATCTGCGCCAGCGGCGCCAAGGCCAGCACGTCATCGCCGCCGGCGTAGATCAGTTTGCCGGGATGCTTATCCTCGACGATGCCGGGAACATGCTCGCGCGCGAAGGTCGAGAGCGCTTCACTGATGGCACGGTGATTAGCCTGGTGCTGGACCTCGCCAATGAGGGTGCCCATCTGGTCACCATCCATCTGCAGCAGGGCGTAGTAAGGACTTGGCGCACCAATGAGCCGGTAAAGCTCTCTCAGTACTTCATGGGCCCTGCTGAGATAGCTTGGCTCCTCGATGACCCATTCGCCGGGAAAGCGCTGTGGCTGCGATGCGACCAGAGCGCGGTAATTCGTGCGCAGCCGCTGGGCGGTAAAAGTTTCGACAAAAGCACACTCGCCGTCAACATCCTTAAGCCAGGAGTGGTTAGCCTGCTGAGCTTTCGTTTCCAGGTAAGGAAGAGCCAGGTGAGGCTTTTCCCTCTTCAGGAGTGCAGTAATCTCTTGCCAGCCCTTGACTGCCTCCTGAATTTCGCTACTTGGAGATTCTGGCGAAGACACCAGGGCTAACAGGCGCTCAATGAAGGTTGCGGCGGCCATGGTGCTGGTTGAAGGGAAATCCAGACCCTGTTCCAACCCCGGCTTGCCCTCCCCTTGACCTTTGAGGAAGCTCTTTGAGCGTAGAGCGAAGCGCTTCACCGTATCGATGGCATCCAGACGCTCGGAGCCGTCCGGGGCGAGATCTTTGGCCGAAACCCCCGGCTTGCCCGCTACCTGTATCCAAAACGCTCTGACCTCCTGTCGGCTGTTACCCTGGCTATGCAGGGCCTCGCGCTCGCCAGAGAGCGTGCTTTTCTCGCCGGGTTCATCTTGAGCGGCGAAATCGCGCAGGCTCTTGCGGGCATCGAGCGCCTGGGAGGTACGTTTGAACCAGTCCCCATAT
>NZ_JADGHT010000385.1 GCF_019683755.1 Thermogemmatispora sp.
CCGCAGAGGTCGGTAGGATCTCTGTGCCGCACGGGATCGCCAGAGAAAGGAACCAGTTTCCTTTCTCCATGCTTGCTCGGAGCTGGCTAATACTGACATCCGCTCGATTGCTAAGCGAACCAAGGCGTACAAGATGGCGAAACAGAATACTTCGTAAGCTGGACATAAGCGCTCTTCAAAGGCCCTCACTGCTCTCGCATGCTATTGAGCCAATCTCTCACTGACAGGCCGCCTGAGAAGGGGCCAGAGCGTTATCGGCTCCCTCACTTTGATAGTCTATAATCCGCCACTGATGATTGCTATCCTCCTGCAGGGTCAGTGTCAGACGATAGCTATGCTGAAGTTTGCTGCGGGTAATCTCGTAAGTGGAACTCCAGGTATTGTCTTGAATAACAGTTGAGCCTTCGACTTGCTTATAGTCTATAACAGTGCCAAAGCAGGCATCATAGCGCTGGGCTTGAGCAATAAAGTTACTCTGAGCGCCCGGCTGAAGCGTCATCGGAGGACCAAGATAGCGGTAGGCCTGAGCGTAATCCTGGGTACCTAGAGCGGCGAGAAAGTTACTAGCCGTTATGGCGGCATCTTTACTGAGGCTCAGGCCGATACTAAGATTGAAAGCGGCGAAGAGGCCGGTGAAGCCGCAGATTCCACAAATGGCCAACGCGAGGACAATCCATAGCCAGCGCCATCGACGCCTGCGTGGAGGCTCTATTTCAACCTCAGCAGGAGACAGCCAGGCAGCAGGTGATTTCCATCCTGCCGACTCGCGGCGACGACGGCGGCTACGACCGTTGACCCCATCAGCCATCTCAAACTCAGCAAAATCCTCCTCATATTCATAGCGTTCCTGAGACTCTTCATCCCGGTCCCTGCGTCCTGGCATGAAATCCTCCTGCCGTACTGTAGCATCGCAGTAGCTCTATTTAAGACGCTGCTCTGTGCCTGCCATCTGACGGCAATGCGCTAGCAAGTGATGCCTGATGTCCGAGCTGCTCGTTTACTATTATGGATGGAGAGCTATCCAAAGGGCAAGTCTGGCCAGCTAAACCTGCTCTCACCCGGCGAAGCAGGGAAAGTACCCCTGCCTATGCCTGGGCCAGGATCACCCCACTCAGGTGAGCGTGGGCGCGCTGTAGCTGCTCACTGGCCTTCTTTGTCGCCGTTCGTGTACTGCGTCCCAGAACAACCACCAGGAAAGTCTGATCAACGCAGGCCCCTAGCAACGAAGCGTCAGCCCCCTCGAGGACAGGAGCCCCATGCACCACTACTAAGCCTGATTGGCTCTGGCCTTCTTCTAGGAAGAGGCGGACGCCCTGGAGCAGCTCTGGTAGACGAGCTGTATAGGGAGCCAGCCCGTGTGGTAGCCTGCCGGTACCACTGCCCAACAGCCAAAGCTGAGGCACGAAAGTTGGCACTAGGTACGGGCTTACCTGCTGGGAAGTCAAAGCCCGCTCCTGCAGCAGCAGATCCGAGAGACCTGGACCTTGGCTCAAACCAAAACGCCGGTGCAGCCTAGGCTGGCGTACATGGGCCTCGATTAGCACTGTTGGCAAGCCGCTTTGTGCCGAAGCAATAGCTAAATTAGCCGCCACAGTGGCCTGTTCCTCTGGATGCGACGGACTAGTCAGCAGCAGAGCCAAAGATCGCTGCTGACTCTCCCAATTTAAGCGAATCGTTGCGAAAAGCGAGAAGACCGCCTCCACATAGGCCGAACCGGGATCATAATCTGATAACAAAGGTTGCATCTGCGTATGTGATTCACCCACGATACAATCTCCCAAGCTGCCGGAAGGTTCAGCTTGCAGGCGACTTACCTGCTTACCGGAATTAAGAGCACCTTCCGGTCAACCACTCATCATTGATTTCTCTCCTCACACCTTGCCTTTGTGCTTCTCCCGCCGATCTCAACGCAAAAGAAACATCATATAATGGAGCTAATCTGTCCGCCTACGAAGCTATTCCTCACCGTAGGAAGAAAACCGTATCTCTATCGGCTCCGGTTCAAGAAACCGGGGCAGGAGGACCACGTCGCTCCCCAGGGCGTGGGGCCCGCGGTAGCTCGCCATATACCGGCAACTCCAACAGCTCTACGACCTCCTCTGCACTGCGCAGGCGATCATCCAGATAATCTATCAGAAAGGCCAGGGCCAGGCCAATGATCAGAGCCACCAGTATGATGGCCGCCAACAGCATCAGGCGATTGCCTGCCGAACCGGAACCAAGGGCCGGATCAGAGGCAGGACTTACCAGGCGTCCAATGGCTGCCGGCTGCAATTGCTCTGTGTTAAGGCTCGTACCTGGCGTACCCTCAATGATGTAATCAAGATAGGTATTCAAACGGTGCGTCAGAACCTCACCCACGGCCTGAGCAATGGCCCAGGCTCCGGGCGCGGTTGGCCAACTGACGTCAATGGTCACCAGATTATGCACGCGACTCGCCGAAAGCGCTCCGGCAATTGCTCCCGGGTTCTGCCAATCGCCCAGATCAGGATTGCTGCCATAGCGCGCCTGGATCGCCTCCATGTCTTGACCGACCTGATCTGAGACAGCTTTGTCGAAGCCGGGAAGGGTGACCACATTGGGCACGGCGTCGGCCAGCGCCTCAGCAACCTGCATGTCCTCAATATAGCTCGGAATCATACTGCGAGGGGCTGGCTGCAAACCCACCTGGATCGTCACAGACGAGTGATAGGCTTTGAGAGCGCCGGGCGTTTTCCACAGGTGATAGCCCTGATAGGCAACATAGAGAGCAGCAATCACTACGACCAGGATAATGATCCAGAGACGGCGCCTGACGACACCCCAATACGCTCGCAATTCCACGATGAACTATCCTTCCTCTCTTCTTCCTGACAGCGTTGGAAGCCAGCAGCGCGCAGCGAACGGCCCTATCAGACCGAAGCCCTAAGGTGTTCCAGAAGTTTCTGTCTGCCCCTGCCATCTCCCTTGCGCTGTCCGCGCAAAAGGAGTAGAGGACTCGCGTGACCTGCGTTCTGCTAGCTTCGCTTCGATGAATTGCTGGATCCGGCGTTGGAAGCGCGGCTTATCAAACTCTAAGGCATGCTCACGGATTGTATAGGGATCAAAGGCCCGTTCATCGAAGGTAGCCAGCACTGCGGCCAAACTCTCTGCTGTTTGCTCTCGGAAAAAGACGCCTGTCACACCCTCAATGACAGAAGCCAACGCGCCGCCAGCCCCGTAGGCAATCACTGGGCGACCCGCCGCTTGGGCCTCAAGCGGCGTGATGCCGAAATCCTCCTCACCTGGAAAGATCAGTGCGCGACAGTGGGCGAAGTAGTCCAACACTTCTGCATCGCTGAGCCGACCGGCAAAGTGGATGGTCGGCCCCGCTAGCCGTTTCAAGCGTGGCAGGTCGCGCCCTTTGCCGATAATGACCAGAGGCAGACGCAGCGCGTTACAAGCCTCAATAGCTAGATCAATGCGCTTGTAAGGAACCAGACGGCTTACGATCAAAAAATAATCGCCTCGCACCTGCGGCTCGAACTTGAAGCGGCTGACGTCGACCGGCGGAGGGATGACCACAGCCTCGCGGCGATAGTACTTGCGAATGCGCTCAGCCACCACGGGAGAATTAGCAATAAAGTAATCAACGCGAGCCGCCGTCACCTGGTCCCAGATACGCAGTCGACTGATCAAGAAAGGCAAAAGGCGGCGAGTCAGGCCCCCCAGTTGCTCACGCTCAACATACTCCTCATAGTTCCAGCACCAGCGCATCGGCGTATGGCAGTAACAAATATGCAGCGTCTCCGGGCGCGTAATCACCCCCTTGGCGAAAGCGCTGGAACTACTGATGACCAGATCATAGCCACGCAGATCCAGGCTTTCCATGGCGTAGGGGTAGAAGGGTAAATAGGGTTGGTGGTGGCTGGTCACCAAAGGGAACCTCTGCATAAAAGAGGTACGGATATCCATACGCCGAAATGCGGGGTCAACCCGTTTCGGATCATAGATAGAAGTATAGAGGGGGGCGTCGGGAAACAACTCGTGCAGGGCCAAAACGACACGCTCTGCACCCCCCATTTGGTTCAGATAATCATGGA
>NZ_JADGHT010000041.1 GCF_019683755.1 Thermogemmatispora sp.
TAAATGTAATAGATGTATGATCTTATAGAACATTGTGAAGGAGGTAATGATGACCTGAAAGAACCTGGTAGGAGAGGATGGGTATGTGATCCCCAATGACTCACTGGCCACGCAGGAGAGCTACGACAGGGGCGAGGGCCTCCATATATTCTTCCCAGACTACCCAGTATGAGATCTGGTACTGTTGGCGATAGCGGAGCAGTTGCGCACCAATCTCCTCTGTGTTCCCAATGAGGAAATAAGGGGTAGAAGCAACCTGCTCCTCTGAGAGGCCATAGCGGGTAGCGACCTCGGCCAGGGCCTGCTGTCGGCTCTCTGTCCGGATCACTTCAAGGACGATCAAATTTAGCTCAAGGGAGGAGAAACGTGGGCCTGCGGCCTGGCGTACCCACTGGATCTTTTCAGCCAGAGCAGGGGCCAGAGCATCCTGTAGATCCAGACTCTGATTCATGTGACCAGCGACACTGATGGTCTGGGTACGCGGCGAAAAGCCGACAATGCTGGCTTCGCGTGCTGCCAGCGAGAGCAGGCGTTTTCCGCTACCGCCCACCAGGATCGGCGGGTAGGGACGCTGCTGTGGTTGCAGAGCCAGGGCCAGGCCCTCAATCTTGTAATGCTGGCCACTGAAGGAAAGCCGCTCGCCGGCCAGCAGTGCTTTGATGATCTGTAACGACTCCGCGAGTCGCTCAATACGCACTCCGGGTGAGGCAAAGGGAATCCCACACTGCTGATACTCGCTAGCCATCCAGCCGGCCCCCAGGCCTAACTCAAAGCGTCCACCGGAGAGAACGTCGAGCGTGGCCACCTCACGCGCTAGCATCACAGGGTGACGGAAATCATTGGAAAAGACATAGCTGCCCACGCGCAGGCTGGTGGTGGCGGCAGCGATGTGGGCCAGAGCCAGAGTAGTCGCGAATTGATCGCCGATGTGGTCCGGTAGCAAGAAGGTTGCATAACCAAGCTGCTCTGCACGTTGGGCCTGTGCAAGCAGGATTGAGAAGTCGGAAGAGGTATTATGTGAAAGAACGCCAAAGCGCAAGGCTCGATGACTATCTTGTCTTTCTTCCATCATGGGCATGACTCGCTCTGTACTCTCCTTTGCTGGTCTTGCTCTTTCCTTCTCCCGTTCAGAATCAGAGGTGCTCAAAGGAGAGAAAGAGGGACCTGGTGGAGCTGTTGATCATAAGCAACAAGCTGCTCTCTTCGTTGCTGGAGTCTGCCAGGTCCCTGAAAAGGAGAGTCTCCGTCTCGCTAGCTACATATTGGCCTTCTCGCGGAAAGTAAGCGAGAGGCCAAAAGCCAGAGCAGGGGCAAAGTTTTGCCCATTGACTGATTTAGCTGCGCGAGCTAGACCGGCTCAACACGTATAAGTACCTCGTCTTTCTGGACAACGGCACCGTTCTCTACCAGGATCTTGGTGACGCGCCCAGCGACAGGGGAAGGTACCTCATTAAAGGACTTCATAGCCTCGATGAGGGCCACCGTCTGGCCGACCTGAATGACATCCCCAACCGAGACGAAAGGCGGTGCGTCCGGCGAAGGGGCGGCATAGTAGACTCCTGAAAGTGGTGCTACGATTGGGAGGGTACGCTCCTCATCGCGACCCTTGCCACCCTTGCCTGCCCCTGCCTTAGCCTGGCCAGCCGCTAGAGAGCGTTTAGCCACGCTCTGGCTGCGCATCGCGGTCGCAGGAGAGGTCACAACCTCAGTTACTGTCGGCGTGGCCACCAGCGCCATACCAGGTTGACGGCGGATGACAATCTCTAGTTCGTTTTCGCTCAGCTCCAGCTCGGCCACTGAGCTGCCCTCAAGCACATGGACCAGCTCTTCAAGGCGCTCGATCCAGGCTGTTTTTCGATCCTCTTCCTTATTGTTGCCCATTGTCACACTCGCTTGTAGACCAAAGACATAGAGCGAAGCGGAGCGGAAGAGAGCGCACTCACGCCCTGGCTGCGTTCGGAGAGGTCTGCCCAGCTCATCCGCTCCGGCGCGCGCTTAGGGTAGTGGCAGAGTAGGGAGGAGGTGGCAGCCAGGCTGCGGCAGTGACCACTGTGGCCACCGTCTCCTCTGCCAGCCAGCTACTCGCCCTCCTCATAGCGCTTGAAGATCAGGCAGGCGTTATGGCCGCCGAAGCCCATCGAGTTAGACATAGCCACCTTGACCTGGGCCTGACGGGCCTGATTGGGCACGTAGTCCAGATCGCAATCGGGATCGGGGTGATGGAGATTAATGGTCGGCGGGATGATCCCAGTGAGCAGGGTCATGATGCTGATGACCGCCTCAACGGCACCAGCAGCCCCGAGGGTGTGACCAGTCATCGATTTCGTAGAGCTGATGGCCAGGCGATAGGCGTGCTCGCCGAAGCAGGTCTTAATGGCCTGAGTTTCAGTACGGTCATTGTAGGGCGTCGAGGTCCCATGAGCGTTGATATAATCGACATCTTCAGGGCGGAGCCCAGCCTTGCGCAGAGCCATCTGCATCGCGCGCACCAAGCCGGAACCGCCGGGAGCCGGCTCGGTCACATGGTAGGCGTCACCCGTCGCCCCGTAGCCGACCATCTCAGCCAGGATCGTCGCCCCACGCGCCTTGGCGAACTCCAGATCCTCCAGAATAAGGGCCGCCGCTCCCTCGCCCATCACAAAGCCGTCACGGGTCGCATCAAAGGGACGACTGGCGCCCTGGGGATCATCATTGCGCCGTGAGAGAGCATGCATGTTGTCGAAAGCCGCGATCGCGATCGGCGTAATGCCACGCTCGGAGCCGCCAGCAATCATGACCTTCGCATCGCCACGGCGAATGGTCTCCCAGGCCTCGCCGATCGTGTGAGCGCTCGTCGCACAGGCCGAAACAGCGGCCCAGTTGGGACCCCGCGCACCCGTCATGATCGAGACGATGCCCGGTGCACCATCGATAATCATCATGTTGATAAAGAAGGGGCTAATGCGGTCCGGGCCCCGCTCAAAGAGAATGCGAAATTGCTCGTGGAGTGTCATCAGGCCGCCAATGCCGCTGCCGATGTAAACTCCCACATCGTCGGCAATCTCCTCAGTGATTTCCAGACGAGCCTGGGCCAGCGCCTGCTTGGCGGTGGCAATGGCGATATGTTGGTAGGGGTCAGTACGGCGAATTTCCTTGCGGTCCATATAGGCCGAAGGATCGAAATTCTTAATCTGGCCTCCGAATTTGACGCGGAAGGGGCTGGTATCGAAGCCGACGATTTCGGCGATGCCAGATTTTCCTTGGCAGAGGGCTTCCCAGGAAGACGCCACATCGTTCCCCAGGGGAGTAATCAGACCTAAACCGGTTACAACGACACGTCTCATTACGTCACCTCCTCGATAATCGGGTTCCCTCAACCGCCTGTCTGCTAGCAGGCAGCGCACTGCTGCCGCATCTGATCTGCTGCCGCAGCCAGACCCTGACTGGCTATGTGGTGCTTGGCGATCAGGCTGCTGTCAACCAGGCTGACCGAGCCAGTCATGCGAGCCGTCGAGGCGAGCCGGTCAGCCGAGAGCAAGCCCAAAGCGGCGAGGAGAGGCCCGCTGAGAACCCAGCGAGGACCCAGAGCGAACCTGGTACGAACCCGGTCAGATGCCAAGTGAGGCAGCCTCCTCCTGGAGGAACCGGGTGTAGGCTTCTCCACGGATAAAGACCTGATGCCTGAGCAGGCGCCGGTGAAATGGAATCGTCGTAGGCAAGCCCTCGATCACGAACTCATCGAGAGCGCGTTGCATACGTGCAATGGCGGCATCGCGGTCCTCGGCCCAGACGATTAACTTGGCCAGCAACGAATCGTAATGGGGAGGAACCGAATAGCCGGCGTAGAGATGGCTGTCGACGCGCACGCCAGGGCCGCCGGGCGGCAGATATTTCTCCACCACACCGGTCTGTGGGCGGAAGTCGGCCTCCGCATCTTCGGCTGTGATCCGGCACTCGATGGCGTGGCCACGGAACTGGATATCCTCCTGTTTCAGATGCAGTGGCTCGCCGGCGGCAATGCGGATTTGCTCCTTGACGAGGTCAACACTGGTCACCATTTCCGTGACCGGGTGCTCCACCTGCAGGCGCGTGTTCATCTCCATGAAATAGTAGCGGTTCTGCTCGTCAAGCAGAAACTCGAGCGTGCCAGCATTGGTGTAGCCGATCTGCTGCACGGCACGAACGGCCTTCGTACCAATCTCTTGCCGTAGCTCGGGAGGCAACAGCGGGCTGGGCGACTCCTCAAGCACCTTCTGATTGCGGCGCTGACACGAGCAGTTGCGCTCACCAAGATGAATACCGTTCCCGTGATGATCAACAAGTACCTGTATCTCAATGTGTCGCGCACGGGGCAGATAGCGTTCTAGATAGAGGCCATCGTCGCGGAAAGCTTCACGGACCTCGTTCTGGGCCAGGGTGAAGACACGTTCAAACTCGTCGGGGCTGTTCACCAGGCGAATACCGCGTCCTCCGCCCCCGGCGGCGGCTTTCAGCATCAGAGGGAAACCGATCTCGTGCGCGGCCTCCCTGGCTTCCGCCAGCGTACGCAGGACGCGCGTGCCCGGTAGCATCGGCAACCCAGCGGCGGCCATGGCTTCGCGGGCTGAGACCTTATCGCCCATGATCGCCATTGCTGCCGCGGAAGGGCCGATAAAGGTCAGATTCACATCTGCACAGATCTGGGCAAAGCTGGGATTCTCTGAGAGGAAACCATAACCGGGATGAATAGCCTCGGCCCCGGAGATAAGAGCAGCGCTGATAATATTCGGAATATTAAGATAACTTTTACTGCTTGGCCCAGGTCCAATGCAGATGCGCTCGTCCGCCATACGTACGGGCAGCGAATCGCGATCGGCTTCCGAGTGCGCGATAATCGTGCGGATACCCATCTCGCGGCAGGCACGGATAATCCGCACGGCGATTTCGCCGCGGTTAGCAATCAAGATCTTGCGGAACATAGTCTGTCGAGCGGACAGGACAAGCGCAGAGGTCCTGCACGGTCCTTTCTCTCATAGTGATTCACTGCCTGAAATGGCAGGGGCAATTTATGGGTTATTATACCATGCCCGCCCGAAGCCGGCCAGTGGGGCTGAGGCTTGCCTCCCTCTGCTGACAATGGCCCTGGTTGTCTGCCCGACTACTGCCCAGACCAAGCCGAACATAACCCAGTTTGTCCCTCTGGCCAGCTTGCTGGGCAAGCTGAGCGCGGGGAAGCCAGAGGGCCACGAGCGATTGGGCCTGCCTGCAGTAGTAGCAGACTTGCTGCTCTCTCCTGAGTACAGAAAACGCTGGCCACCGGCCTCCGGAGAGTCGTCTGTTGAAGAAGACGGGGAAAGGCGCATGGTGAAAGGCAAAGGGCGGAACGACTAATCCGCGTCATAGTGGGTGGGCGAGCGAGGTGCTGGCCCCCTAGCGGGGAGAGAGGCCTCAGAACGGCCAGGGGGAGAGTCGCGAGCCTGTTGCGGTCTGGCCCCGCAGCCGCGCGGCCTCGGCCTCGGCCAGACGGGCATCGCGTTTCCGTCGCAACTTTTTGAGCACCTCGGCCTTGCGTTCCCAGTGGTCAGGATCGTGGGGCGCGATTTGAATAGCACGTTCGGCTGCCTCCAGCGCCTCTTCATAACGGCCCAGCTCCTGACAAAGGAGGGCTTTATTATGCCAGGCGGAAGCTAGCTGAGGATCGCGGCGCAGGGCTTCATCGTAGGCTTCAAGAGCCTGACGATAGTAGCCGAGGCGATAGAGAGTATTGCCCTTGCCGTTCCAGCAGAGGGCAGAATTGTGGTTCAGCATCAGAGCCTGATCGTAGGCGCGTAGGGCTTCAGGATAGCGCGCCAGCGCGTAGAGAGTGGCGGCCTTGCCCTGCCAGGCGCCAGCGTGATCGGGAGCCAGAGCCAAAGCTCGATTGTAGCTTTCCAGCGCTGCTGCATGTCGCCCTTGCTCACTCAGAATGGCGCCCCGGCGTATCCAGGCTTTAACGTAGCCCGGATCATGCTTGAGAGCCTCATCTAGCATATCCAGCGCCTGGCGCAGGCGATGCTGGCCGTAGTAGATCTGGGCTATGCCATACCAGGCGGGGGCGTAGCGAGGATCAAGGGAGCGGGCCTTTTCGAAGGCGCTGAGAGCCTCGGGCCAGCGTTGGAGGTCATAGAGCACGGCTCCTTTCCCGGCCCAGGCTGGTACCAGGTCCGTCTGCAGGCGGATAGCTTCCTCAAAGGAATCAAGGGCCTCACGTAATTGGCCAAGCTCGTGCAGCATTTGCCCGCGACCACACCAGGCCAGGGCCTGCCTATTGTCGTAGCGCAGGGCCTGTTCAAAAGCGTCGAGGGCCTCGGGGAAGCGCTCCTGGCGACTGAGCAGCAGCCCCTTGTTGTACCAAGCACGGGCCATACGTGAATCATAGCGTAAGGCGGTTTCGAAGGCGGCCAGAGCCTCGCTATCGCGGCGGAGACCGACGAGTGCGGCCCCTTTCCCATTCCAGGCGGTAGCGTTGCGCGGATCAAGCTGGAGCGCCCGCTCGAAAGCCCGAAGAGCCTCCTGATAGCGGTGGAGCGCATTGAGGGCAGTACCCTTGCCGATCCAGGAGATGACCAAGGAAGGGTTCAGATCAAGAGCCTTATTAAACGATTCCAACGCCTCACGGTGCTGGGAGCGTGCCCCGTAGGTCAGGCCCCGTCCCTGCCAGGCCAGAGCCTGCGAGCTGTCGCGAGCGAGCACACGCTCATAGAGTTCCAGAGCTTCTGTCAGGCGTCCCTGGGTTCGTAGCTGGCGAGCCTGTTCGATGAAGCGACTCGTGTCCGTCGTAGTCTGGGACTGGCTGCTTAGGGAGCCGGAGTCCGACGGCTCGCGGCAGGCGCGCAGCTCCTGCAGCACTTCCTGAGTGCTAGCCGGGCGCTTCTCGGGGTCCATTTCAAGCATGCGCTGGATAAGGGCCTCCAGGGAAGGTGGTACCGCGGGATTCAGCTCGGAGGCGGGTCGAAAAAAGAAAGGTTGATCGGAAGGGTCAACGCCGGTCAGCAGGTGGTGCAGCAAGGCTCCAAGACTATAGATATCGGAGCGGGGCGTCGATTGGGCCTTGCCATACTGCTCTGGGGCGGCATAGCCCGGGGAGCCGAGAGCCGTAGTGTCACGCGACTGGCCCGGCTTAAAGAGGCGTGCGATGCCGAAGTCAATCAGGTAGAGGCGCCCGCTGCCATCGATCATCACATTGGAAGGCTTCAGATCGCGGAAGACAATTGGCGGCTGATGGCTATGGAGATAACCGAGCACATCGCAAAGCTGCTCAGCCCAACTCAAGACCTGGTCTACTGGCAAAGGGCCACCCCCCTGGCGTGCCAAGTACTCCTCCAACGACTCACCCTCGATAAAGTCCATCACCAGATAGGAGCGATCGTTTTCAGTAAAGTGATCGTAGATGCGCGGCAGGTTAGGATGGCGCAGTTCAGCCAGCAGGTTAGCCTCACGTTCAAAAGCCTGTTCGGCCTCCTGAATGCGGGCCTGGGTGAGGCCGGCTTTGCTCATCTCTTTGACCGCCACTGGGCGATTATTAAGACGTGTATCGGCAGCCTTATACACGGCGCCCATGCCTCCCTGGCCTATCAGACTCAGCAGCTGATAGCGCCCGGCTAGCAGTGTTTGCTCACGAAGGGTCCCTGTAGTATGCTGGAACGGCAAGGCAGCGGCGCAGTACTGACAGAAGCGCGCCGTTGGAGGATTGGCCATGCCGCAGTGATCACAAAAGATTTCCTGCTCCTGCGTTGTCATAAAAAAACCCGTCACTCAGGCTCGAACTGCCGCGGTTCCGACTGGAGGGCAGGGGTCTTGCACTGCGCTCTTTACCCATCCTATATCATAGCACAGCTAGCCAGGTTACCATTGCATAGCGCCCTGCCCGCTCTGACAATTGACATGCCTCGGTCACAGGGGCCGATGTGAGCGCACCTGGCTGATGCGATAGAATAGAACGCCTGAATGCCACTATATCGGCAGCATCGCTCTATCCAGTGAGGACTAGGCGCTGCTCTGATCCGACTTACCAGGGCCAGAGCAAGGCGCCTCAGGCGGGACGGTCTCCTTTGCGAAGCCAGATGCATCCGAAGGCAGGGTACGCCAAAGCTGCAGCCATTCATCAAGGCTCAGCGTTTCCGCGCGGCGCTCCGGTGCAATACCGGCCTGCCTCAGCCAGAGGTGAACCGTCTCTGCTGGTAATCCCAATCCGCGCGTCAGCGCATTATGGAGCTGCTTACGCCGCTCTGCAAAACCTGCCTGAACCAGGCGGAAAAAAGAGGCGCGTTCAGCGGTGGTCAGCGCTGTACGGGGCTGAACCTCGACCCGCACGATCGCCGAATCCACACGCGGCGGCGGATAAAACGCCCGCGCTGGCACCCGGGCGATCAACTGAGGGCGCCCGAAAAACTGCACACTGATACCCAGCAGGCTCAAATCACCGGGCGTGGCCACAATGCGCTGTGCGACCTCATACTGAATCATTACAACGATCAAGGAAGGCGGATGCTCGCTCTCCAGAAAATGGCGAAAAGTAGGAGCCGTGATATAGTAAGGAAGATTGGCTACCAGTTTATAAGGTTGGTGTCCGAAGAGTGCCTGCGGATCAACGGTCAGCAAGTTTTGGGCCACGATCTCGATATTGCTAAAAGGAGCGGTCGTTTCGGCTAACAGACGTAGCATCGAGCGCTCCAGCTCCACAGCGACCACGCGGCCAGCTCGACGCGCCAGCTCGCGCGTCAGAACACCGGTGCCGGCCCCCACCTCTAGTACGTTATCGCTCGGCTCCAGCGCTGCCGCCGCCACGATGCGTGTCAGCACACCGCGGTCCACCAGGAAATGCTGTCCAAAGGATTTCAAAGGGCGCATCCCATGCCGCTGAAGCAGGGCACGCAGGGTCCGTGGATGTGTCAGATCAAGTTCTTCACCCATCGTTAGCCACTCTTCTCCCTATCGATCAGCCTGCACCTTAGCGGTGCCCAGGACCAGAACGCTGCTACCAGCCACGCTGATGACTACGCACTAGCAGCCAGACGATCACTCCACCGATAGCTAATGGCAGCACACAGAATAGACCAATGACACAGACCGCGATGACTAGCCCGAGGGCCGCTCCTAGTAGCCCGAGAAGAAGACCCACTCCTCCCGGCAACAGCGCTAGCAAGGCCAGCGCAAGCAGAATCCAGGCGATGAGGCGGCCCTGCGAAGACTGGGGTTGAGGTTGCGCCCACCAGGGCGGCTGCGACCACGCAGGATCGACATGCGCTCTCGCTGGCGCATCCTGTGGCTGCTCAGGCCCCGGCGCGGCTGACGACACCGAACCTGGACCCCAATAGATGCGCCTTCCTGCTGGGACGGAGGCGGCCGTCGACCAGCTTTCCCCAGCCTCATTCAGGGGGGTCGCTGCAGTGAACCCAAACGATGAGGAGCTGACCGAGAACTGCTCCTCCTCTTCTCGAGTCGGATAGTCTTGGGCCGGATAACCACGCCGATAGCTGTAATCGTGCAATGGCTCATTGGAGGCCCGCAATGGCTCCTGGCGCGGCTGCGAACTCTGGCCTTGCTCGCTCCGGCGACTCAACCAGCTCCTGAACGAAAGACGACGGTTTGAAGCCTCGCTCTCAAAGTCAAGAGCATTTTCGTACTTGGATTTATTTGATCCATGTTGTTGATTTTGCCAGTTTTGTTCCTGTTGTTGCATGGCTCTCGCTCCTGGCTGCCTCCTCACTCGACCTGGCTGCCTGTGGTCTCTTTTTCCTGGACCCTGGCCACAAACGATACAAAGCTCCTCCCGGGAACGATCTATTACCATAGGATACGCAAAGAGGCTACAGGGGTTGCAGAGTGGTCTTGAATTACCTATCATGATACGCGAAAACACATCGATCGTTCTATAAACAGAAGAGGGCCTTGGCGCATTCACCATCAC
Source organism: Thermogemmatispora sp. (assembly GCF_019683755.1). GTDB lineage: Bacteria > Chloroflexota > Ktedonobacteria > Ktedonobacterales > Ktedonobacteraceae > Thermogemmatispora. The sequence goes on from NZ_JADGHT010000041.1 coordinate 9,908, forward strand.
TAGATCTGCTTGCAAGCCGAAAAAGAGGAAGGGAGCAATGGATTATCGCGAGAGTCAAGGCACAGGGGGGGTTGAACACAGCAGAGCGCTGAGTCCCAGGGTTCCGGGGCTGCGGCTGCCGGCTCGCCGCCGTTCGGGAGCTGGAGAACAGCCACCGTTGCTGGCTCCATTGCTGACGACGGGCGGCGCTGGCGGAGCACCTCCGCTGCGGCGCTGGCGGGCGAATCGCATTCTCCTGCGCAAGCGCTGGCGACGACGTTTCTATCCGCGTCGTGCTTCGCGCTGGGCTGTGATTCTGCTTGTAGCCGCCCTGCTCGGCATCGCCCTCTTTACCAGTAGCGCTGGAGCTGTTTATGCCTATTATGAGTCGCAGCTACCTTTGCTGCGTAACATTGCTAACAATAATGCGCTTTTTCAGACAACGCGCATTTATGACCGCAATGGTACCCTGCTCTATGAGCTATTTGATCATAGTGCCAACCGTGGCCGTCGCACTTATGTCAGTTATACAGATATCTCACCTCTGTTGATCAACGCCACGGTGGCCGCCGAGGATCATACCTTTTGGGAGAACTCGGGGGTTGATCTGCAGGGTATTGTTCGCGCCGTCTTCTCGAACCTGCAAAGTCAGAGTGTTGTTCAGGGCGGCAGCACGATCACTCAGCAGCTTATTAAGAATGAGCTGTTCAGTAATCAGCCTCGCACGCTGGCAGTGAAGGCCGAGGAGGCCGTGTTAGCCTATGGTCTGACCCAGCAGTATCCGAAATGGAAGATCATGGAGATGTACCTCAACACGGTCTACTATGGCGACCTGAACTACGGCGCTGAGGCTGCGGCTGAGAACTACTTCAATCTGCAGCCGAAGTGTACGGCAACGCGCTGCAAGCCGGCAGTGGCTCAGCTTGATCTGGCTCAAGCCTCGTTGTTGGCTGGCCTGCCGCAAAGCCCTTCCTACTATGATCCGACGGTCAATAAGCCAGCAGCTCTGGCCCGTCAGAAGGTGGTCCTGCAATCGATGGTCGAGCTGGGCATGATCACGCCCCAGCAAGCGGCTGCTGCTGAGGCTGAGAGCCAGAAGTTTGTCTTTAAGCCCTACAGTGAGACCCATCATATTCAGGCCCCCCACTTTGTGCAGTATGTGGTTGATCAGCTCACTTCTTTGCTCGGCAGCCAGAACCTCCTCAATGGTGGCTACAATGTCTATACAACCCTCGATCTGACGCTGGAGAAGAAAGTCGAGCAGATCGTACATGACCATCTCTATACGGTGCAGTACGATTCCTATCTGGGACAGTATGAGGGGCCGCTATATAAGACGAATAATGTCAATAATGCGGCGGTGGTAGTGATGAGTCCAACAACGGGCGAGATTCTGGCTATGGACGGCAGCGTCGATTTCAATAATCAGAACCCCAAGGTGCAGGGCCAGTATAATTCCGCGCTGGCTCTCCGCCAGCCCGGTTCGGCCTTCAAGCCCATTGTCTACGCTGCGGCCTTTGAGATGGGCTGGTATCCGGCGATGATTGTCCCGGATCATCGCACGATCTATCCGGTGAAAGATTCAAATTCTCCTTCTGGCTACTATACGCCGAATAACTACGATGAGAAATTTCATACGACGTTCCCGATGACCATTCGCAACGCCATCGCGAACTCATTCAATATTCCGGCGGTAACAACAGTTGAGTATGTTGGCTTCGACAACGTGCTCAATATGGCCAAGCGCCTGGGCATTACCTCAATCGATACCGCTGACCTGCAGGCCTGTCGCAAGAACTACAATGCGCCGAAGGCCACTCCAGAACAGTGTTTCTTCCCCTCTATCGCCCTGGGGACGGCGGAGGTCTCATTACTAGAGCTGACTGGGGCTTATGCAACCTTCGCTAACCAAGGGGTGCGTGTCCCGCCGGTGGCAATCCTAGAAATCACCGATAGTCTGGGCCACCCCCTTTATCGCTATGATGCTGCCCATCCGCATGGAGTGCGCGCCCTCGGAGCTGATGTCTCGTTCCTGATCAGCAGCATTCTCTCTGATAAGGCTTCGCGCTATCACGAGTTCGGCCCTGGTAATCCGTTGGAACTGACTGATCGCCCGGCGGCGGCCAAAACTGGTACCACCCAGACATTCCGCGATAACTGGACCGTTGGCTATACCCCTTATCTGGCAGTTGGTGTATGGGCTGGCAATAGCGATAATAGTGCGATGAATAACGTGATTGGTATCACGGGCGCTGGCCCCATCTGGCATGATGTGATGGAATATGCCTCGCAACGCTATCACTATCCGCCAGAGGACTTTATCCGGCCTCCCGATGTCCACCTGGGGACAGTCTCAGCTCTGACCGGTCTCTTGCCTCGCCCGGGTGATCCAACAGTCACCGATTGGTTTATCGATGGCACAATGCCCACTACTTCCTGAGGGCAGGCGAGTCGGCCCCTCTTGCATCCAGGGAGCAAGTTAAGCAGCTTTTCCAGCCGGAGATCTCCTCGCTGGCACTGACCAATCGCCAAATCACGCACAGGGTCGGCAGCGGCGCAAAGGAAGAGCAGAAGACGCAAGGCCCAAACGGTGAGCGCTTCCTGCCTGAGGAGGGAACAGCGTACCAGGCAGAGACCTGCGCTGCTGCCTCGCCCTTTTTTCTTTCTCCTCTCCCCCTATCGGTCCCTTCACGCGCTCCGTGGTATCATAATTAAGAAGAAGAGCAGAGAAATGTCTTGAAGGTCGCATCATGGCATATTGTGGAGGTTTCTGTTTCAATGAGTAACGAAGCTGGGCAGGAAGCAAACAAGCAAGGGCCACAGCAGTCACAGCCAGCAGCTACCCACAACAACAATGCAAGCGCTGCTTCCTCATCGGCTTCTGCCACGGACCAGGAACTCAATGAGGCGCTCGAGAGCGGTTTCCGTCCTCTGACGCGCATGGAGCGTCGGCAGCTTTGGCTCAGGGAGTATGGTGAGCAAGATGTTGCACTGCAGATGTGGATTCAGCTTGTAGAACAGCACGATCTGGAGATAGAGATGATGCTCCAGATGCATGGTCTGCTCATTTTTGGAGTGATGGTCAGTACTGCTCACTATGCTCAATTCTACATTGATCTCAATGAGGAGACGCATCGCGAGCATGATCCTGATACTGCGGATGCGCTGCGCAAGTACTATACAGCGCTGGTGCCGCCGCGTGATCAACCGGAGTATGGACCCGAGGGTTTACCAATTGTCTATCACTACATCCATATGCGAGATGTGACGATTCTCAGCGGGGGACACAAGTTCAAGGTTCCCTACTGGCGGGGCAAGGCGTCGCGTGTTGATGCCTTCGTAGTTGGGGCAACAGTGGGGGACTAGCTTACCTCGCGGCCTCGTGTCAGCCTGATGGTGCCGTGACGCGTTCGTATTGGGGGTCTACACGCTCTTGCTTCTCTCCTGAATCTCACCCCTTGGAGCTGTGCTATGCAAGTTCCGCGCGGGGCTGGATGGCTGGAAAGGAAGCTGCTCTCTCCACCCTTAGTTGATCTCCCAGATGTAGATACTTCCATCTTTACCACCGCCGGCGAGGTAATGCCCATCTGGAGACCAGGCGAGAGCGTAGATGATGCCCTGGCGGCTGTCGTAGGTCAATAGTTGCCGCCCGTCGCTTGCCTGCCAGCAATGAAGAAGGCCATCGCGTCCGCCGGAGGCCAGGAGAAAGCCACGTGGATGCCAGCTTAGGGCATAGACTGGTCCCCTATGCTGGTGGTAAGTGAGCTGTAGCTTGCCGTGCTGGCTCTCCCAGATCTCAACCTGACCACCGGCTCTGGCCACGGCGATATAGCGTCCATCGCGTGACCAAGCGATAGCGTCTATGCGTCGCTGCTGACCATGGCAGTTGACTTGTTTCCTTGCCAGCAGCCAGGAAGTGAAAAAGCTGCGCCCCCTGGTTGTTGGTCGTGGCCAGATGCGCAGCGTACAGTCGCCGCCTCCTGAGGCGAGACGCTGGCCATCTGGGGACCAGGCGACGGCTTTGACGCTATGGTGATGGGCGCGATAGACGCTATTCTCCCCCGGGTTGGCGGCGGTCCAGACATGCACAGTGCCATCGTCGCTGGCCGAAGCCAGCGCTTGGCCATCGGGGGACCAGGCTACCCCATAGACATAGGAGGTATGACCCTGGTAGCTGGTAAGTTCCTTGCCAGAGCTAAGGCTCCATAGGCGGACTGTGCCGTCGCGTCCCGCTGAGGCGAGACATTGGCCATCAGGAGACCAGGCCAGGCCGTAGATGGGGCCGCGATGTCCCTGGCAGAGTTGCAGCAATCTCCCGCTGAGGGCTTCCCAGATCTGTACACTACCATCAGCTCCGCTGGAAGCTATCAACTGCCCATCGGGGGACCAGGCCACGGCGTAAATACCATTGTTCCGTCGATGGCCTTGGTAGAGGCAGCGCGTGATGATCGGGGTTGGCGTTCGTTGAGCCAGCGTTGCTGCTGCTGTACTTCTGCTCGTGAGCCTGGAGGCTGCTAGAAGAGCGGGCCGGCTCCCGGCGCTCAGGCTCACGCCTTGCGCTGCCAGGCTTTCTAGCTCCGCCTTGACCTCCTGAATACTGGCCGGGCGGCGGCTGGCCTCGGTCTGGACCATGCGCATTACCAGCGCCTCTAGTCGGCGATGGTTGGCATCCTGTTGAGGGAAAGGGGCGAAGGTAAAGGGGGAGAGCGAAGGGTCCTGACCTGTAATCAGTTGATGGAGTGTAGCCCCGAGGGCATAGATGTCGGTTTGCGGCGTTGACTGAGCGCGGCCGTACTGCTCCGGGGCGGCATAGCCGGCTGAGCCTAGAGCGGTCGTGTCCTTGCTCTGCCCTGGTTTAAAGAGGCGTGCGATGCCAAAATCAATTAAATACAGATGGCCCTCGCTCGTCAGCATGATATTCGCCGGTTTAAGATCGCGAAAGATGATTGGTGGTTGGCGGCTGTGTAGGTAGCTCAGCACATCGCATAGCTGCATACCCAGGCGAAGAACCTCAGCGAGAGGGAGCCGACCATCAGGTAGACGGCTGAGGCGCGCCTCCAGCGTTTCCCCTTCGATAAAGTCCATAACCAGGTACCAGCGTCCGTTCTCGCTGAAATGATCGTAGATGCGTGGTAGATTGGGATGAAGCAAACCAGCCAACAGATGGGCTTCTTGCTGGAAGGCGGCGGTAGCCTCCTGCTGCTCCTGAGCGCTTAAAGACTGTTGACGCATCTCCTTAATGGCCACAGTGCGCTTAGCAAGCGCCAGATCAAGAGCGCGGTAGACGGCGCCAAAGCCTCCCTGTCCAATGAGGGCAATGATCTGGTAGCGTCCTCTCAGCAAGGTGTTAGGGGGATGTGGGCCACTGCCAGCCTGTAAGATCGAAGGGGCGAGGGTCGGCGCCTGCCCTGGCGTGGGTGGTAGCGTTGGCAGAGCACCATTCTGCAATGGGCGCCCGCAGGCGAAGCAGAAACGCGCCTGCGGGCGATTAGCCGCTCCGCATATGTCACAATAAAGAGGGGGAGAACCCTGCATTCTTGCTGGTCCTGCATGCTACCAATGATTTGTCTGCATGGTAGCATCTAGAACGTCCGTCTGTCAAGCAGAGGGAAGACAAGCGATGAGCTATCTCATGCTCCTAGGTACAGGCACCTGTCAGATAGAGCTAGAGCGTCGAGCCTCCAGTGTCCTTCTCAATCTAGCCGGGTTACCGATCCTCTTCGATTGCGGGCGCGGAGTCAGCCAGCGTCTCGCCGAGGTAGGCCTCAATCCCAATGCTCTAGAGCATATAGTTATCTCTCATTTTCATCCTGACCATGTCTCTGACCTTATTCCCCTAATGCACGCGGGGGCCTGGTCGCGGCGGCAGCCACGCAAACAGGACCTTCATCTCTACGGGCCACCCGGGCTGCAACGTCTGATCGATGGCCTGATGCGTCTTTTCAGTCCACATAGCTTCCGTCAGCCTCATTATCAGATTCTAGTGCATGAAGTCACAGAAGAAACATGCCAGATTGGACCCTACAGCTTTGATTTCATTGAACTGCCGCCGGCTGGCAATCACGGTCTTCGTTTTAGCTGGCAAGGGCAGCGCTATGCCATCACCGGCGACTCTGCCTTTCACGAGCAAGAGCGCCTCTTCCTGCAAGGCGTCGACCTGGCAGTGATCGACTCTGGCCACCTCAGTGACGATGAGATCGTACAGTTGGCGGCCGCCACCCAGGTGAAGACGCTGGTCTGCTCACATCTCTATCGCGAGCTCGACGCGGCCCGTTTGCAAGAACGGGCGCGCGCCGAGGGCTATCGCGGCAGCATCATTGTAGGGCGAGATCTGATGACCTTTCCCCTGCCTGACGAGTGAGGCGCTGGGGATCAGGAGGGAGACCTCAGTCATTCGGGCAGAGTCGATGAGCGGTCAATAATTCTGACGGAATCGGGCGCTCTGGCAAAGGAGGGCGCCCGCGGTGGTAGTACAGACGCATGCCGCTGCGCGGATCAATCAGCACCAGCTTGAAAGGACGCAGCAAGGGACTGTCCGGCGGTAAAGCTCGCGCCACACGATCGCCGGGCAGCCGCGGATTCAGCACGATCCAGTCGACGGTCGCCCCTGGATTGCGCAAGGCCTGCTGCCAGAGCTGTCCCGAGCCATCGTAGATCACATTGCGGAAGTTGATGCCAGCCTCCGAAACGTCGAAATTGGTGGGAGAGACATCCTCTAGAATCAGGCCACCATTGTAGTGCTTGGCCAGATAGATACTGACCGGATGAGTCCCTGTGCAGGAATTGCCATAGAGGCCGTCCTGCAGGGTGACGATGCCAGTGGCGGCAATGAAGCAGGCCTGAGCGCAGATGGCCCCCGCGCAGACGAGGCGCCCTAGCAAATGAAGACGCCCACGTAGCAGGCGCAGTCCGCTACTCATCAGCGTCGCCAGCAAGAGCGCCGCTGGTACCACGACCGCCGCCCCGTGGCGATCGTTGTAGAGACGCCCGGGGTCATGACCCGGCCCGATCTCCGGCAGCAGGATCAGCGCCTGACCGCTGTAGATCGAGAGCACGTAGAAGCCCAGAGGAGCCATGAAGGCGATCAGTGCCAGTGTTTCCGGCCTCAAGCGGTGACGTAGCAGGAAAAAGATGAAGGCTAGCAGCGAAAGAAAGAGCAAGAAAGGCCCAAAGGTCTTGACGGAGAGCAGCAGATAGGTCAGCAGCGAGAGGCTAACATTATGATAGGTATAGAAGCGACCGGCCCGAGCGAAGCTAGAGAGCAGCATCTCAGATGAAAAAGGGCCATGTAGGAAAAAGAGAGTGTCCCCGAAGATAATGCGATTCCAGGCCAACCAGAGGCCAATGCCAAAGCCGCCCAGCAGGGCAAAAACCAGCGTATTGGCGCAGACCTCGGCGAAGGAACGCCGCTTGAGCAGGCTGGTAAGGCTTACCAGCAGGAGCAGACACACGAAGAACGACCAGCCCTCGTAGCGCGAAAGTGTGGCCAGGAATGTGCTGGCTGCAGCCAGAACCAGGTAGCGCGGGCGATTCTCTTGGGCCCAGCTCAGGAAGTAGTAGCCGGCAACTGTCATCATACAGATGAGCGTCAACTCCGTGAGGGGGGTCGACTGCAGGTAGAGGATGTTCGGGTTGAGCATGAAGACCAACGAGCAGAGAAAAGCCGCCCAGCGATCACGTGTCAGACGGAGGCCACCACGGTAGAGGTAGAGGGCAGCGATGACATAGCAGGTCATAGAGACAAAGCTGCCGGCCAGCCCGGAATGCCAGAGAAAGTCATTCCAGACGAAGGGGAGCATCAGCACATGAGGCAGCGGGAGCCAGACGCCACCAAGCTGAGCCAGACCGGGCGTGGCGCTATCAAAGACACTGCGTGCAATACGTAGGTGAGCGTAGGCATCGCCGTAGAGAAGAATCTCCTGATGCAGGAAAAAGTAGATGCAAGCTGAAATACTGCTCAGGCAGGCGCAGAGGCAGGTCACTAGCATACCCAGATCACGAGGCCGTGAGCGCCTAATGCGTGGCAGAGGGCGCACAGTCGTCTCGGGCGTCAAGACCAGGCGCAGTGGCCTGAAGGGGGAACGGCCACCCAGGCGGATGGGCGTCAGGCCAACCTCAATCTCGCTTGGTCCACTCTGGGGGGTGAGAGGCACTACTGTAGCGCTGAGTTGCTCAAGAGGCTTGTGCTGCTTGAGCAAGTGGAAGCCATGGAGGGTCTTCTGCCAGTAATGGGGCCTGATCAATAGCTCGGCGAGCGCCAGATAGGCAGCCAGGCTATCAAGTAGCCAGCAGCAAGGCATCAGTAAGGCCCAGGGAACCAGGGCATAATAACGGCGACGCAGCAGCGCTAGCAAATTGAGATAGAGGTGGAAAAAATTGCCAAAAACCAGGCAGAACGTGCCCAAGTAGAGAAGCGCTCCGGGGAAAAGTAGGTGATAAAAGGCCTGATAGCGGCCAGCGGTGCAGAGGTAGAAGAGGGAGAGCGCCCAGACAAAGGGGTTCACGAGCAGACTGGCAGCGCTGGCGCCGATCACCAGTTGCACGCTGCAGAGTTCACGTAGACGGCGCTCGCGTAAGTAAGCCAGGGGATGGCGCATATAGACCAGGTAGGTCTGCATATAGCCCTTGATCCAGCGCGAGCGTTGGCGTAGCCAATTGCTGAGGCGCGAATTGGCCTCCTCATAGGTAGTAGAATCAAGAATCACAGTTTTAAAGCCATGCTGGAAGAGGCGAAGGCCAAGATCGCAGTCCTCGGTTACGTTGAAGGCGTCCCAGCCGCCCACGGCGCGCAGCACAGAAACGCGGAAATGGTTCGAGGTGCCACCGAGCGGCAGCGGGAGACCTAGCCGCTGTAAGCCCGGCAGCACCACGTCGAACCAGAGTGAATACTCAGCGGTAAAGAGGCGAGTCAGGAGATTTTGAGTAGGATTATAGCAATTCAAGCGCGCCTGCACGCAGGCAAGCGAATGATCATGCTGGGCAAAAGTCAGGACCGCCTTTTTGAGTTGCAGCGGATCAGGGATGTCCTCGGCATCGTAGATCACCAGATAATCGCCACGCGCGTGCAAGAGGCCGTAGTTGCAGGCGCGCGCTTTCGTCCGGGGATAGCCACGAGGGACAACAAGTACCCGGAAGTGGGCTGGTAAGGCCTGCTGCTTGAGAGCGGCGCGCGTCTCTAGATCATCTTCTTCTGTCAACAGCAGAATCTCGAGGCGATCGCGAGGGTAGTCCAGGGCGCGCAAAGCGCTCACCATTTGTCCGACGACAGAGGCCTCACGATACAGCGGGCAAAGAATGGTATAGTGGGGCCAGTCAGCATTCTTGAGGGCGCTGATCAGGTGCTCGTCGATGCGCTCGTCGCCGCTGGCAGTGGCCGGTGTCAGCAGATGGCTGCCTACAATAGCGAACTGAAACAGCAGGTGGGCAATGTAGAGCAGCGTGATCAGGGCCGTGACCACGACGAGCACGGCTGGCCCTTTCCAGATCAGGGTAGCGATCCAGGCAAGCAGCAGGCTGCTGAGAAACAGAAGTTGGGGACGACTGAAAGTGTGCATGGCTGCGCGCTCAGGGTGGAAAGGTGCAAAGACAGTCACCTCCTTGCCATGAATCAGGATCGGACGGCTGGCCGCACGCTGGTATTCCGCAAGCTCGCGACTGCTGCTGTGCGCCGCGCCAGGGCTGACGTTGCCCTCTAGCCAGCGCCGATAACGCGCCACGCGGTTGCGAAATTGTAGCTCACTGAGTTCTGGGGATCCCTTTGTTAGAAGACCGGACGCCATGAATCCTCTCCTCCACACTCCTCCAGTAATACTGCTCAAATACATCCATGCTCTTCCTGATAGCAACGACCGCTGTAATTGCTTAGCTCACAGAGCGCCTCCCAGAAGAGAGCTAGCTTGCGCCGTAGAGGCGTCTTTGACGGTTTGCTCGCTGGCTCTGGGCCAAGCGCGATCTCGGTGTAAACGTAACCAGCGCGCACAAACTTATAGATCATTTCGGCGTTGATGAGCGGTCCGCCCATCTCTAGAGTCTGTTGGCGGAAAAATTCGGCTCGATAGAGCTTAAAGGGACAGTAGAGATCGCGCACGCGCAGACCCAAAGCGAAGCGCAGTAGCCAGCTCCAGAGCAGTGTTGTCAGCTGTGACCAGCCCTGGCGCTGGCGGAAGCCGAGCACTGCATCGTAGTCGCTCAAGAGCGTGAAGCTGCGCTTGAGAAGGTCTACATCCAAGCCTGGCTGAGCCTCTGTAATCAGCACAAACTCTTTGCTGACCAGACCCAGAGCGCTGGTCAGGACGCGGCCATAGCTACAGCTTGCAGGCTGGTGCAAGACAATTAGGCGCGGTTCCTCCGCGGCGAGACGTTCGAGCAGTATGCCCGTGCGATCGTGGCTCCCGCGATCGACAGCCAGGATCTCCAGGTCGTCGGCCCAAGTTTCCAGGCCGCTCAGCAGCGAGCGCACAACCAATTCAATGCTCGCTTCGTCGTTCTGGGTCAGGAGCACGATCGAGAGGCTGCGTGGAATAGCAGTGGCTCCGGCCTGGGACAGGATTGGTGCTCTGACCGGCGCCTCCGCATCCTTGTTATCACTTCGTGCCAGGGATGATAGACTCATTGCACTAGATATCCTTTCTCTAGATATGTGTCTACAGGTGCTATTGCTGTCTTTCTTCACACCGTAGAGGAAAGCTTTCCTTGCCTTTCTTAAGCTATTATGTAGGTAAGGAATTTAATATGTATTTGCATGCAAAACGTGGCTGGTCGCGAGGCTCAAAAGCGGAGGCCTTGTTTGTAGACAAAAGACTTGTACCATGAT
>NZ_JADGHT010000042.1 GCF_019683755.1 Thermogemmatispora sp.
AGGTAGTTGTTTATAATAGGGGACACAGGAGCTGCTACCATCCACAATAGTGCGGAGAAGAGAGATCAAGCCAGGAGTCTAGTGCTATGGTCGAAACGTTGATTATCGGGGGCGTTATCATCTTTGTGCTGGCGGGGGGCCTGGGAATCTTCCTCGGCTTGCGTGTTCAGCGCCTGTTCATCGAGAGTGTTCGTAAGCAGCAGGCAGCCTGGGAACGCGCGGAGGAGGCACGGCGCCAGGTCTGGGAGCAAAAGCAGCAACGTGAGATGGCCGCCCAGAAACAGAGCCTGGCCAATCAGGTTGAGCAGCTGCGCAAGGCTTATGAGGAGCGCCTTAATCAGGCAATCAGTCAGTTTGGCGTAGAGCTGGAGCTTGCACGTCTACCCCGCGTGGATGAGACGCCTATTCTCTCGAAGGCGGCGGAGGAAGGAGCGGCTATGCCCGCCCATTGGCGGCCTGCCAATCTCTACAAGGCCGACCTTTCACAGCGCGACCTTTCCCATCGTTATTTAGGACGGGCCGATCTGCGTGGGGCCCGGCTGGTGGGCGCTAATCTTTCAATGGCCGATCTCTCGCGCGCTTGCCTGGCAGGCGCTGACTTGACGAGAGCCAATTTGACAGGAGCCAATCTCTCATACGCCGATTTGCGCGATGCCAACCTGAGTGAGGCCACCCTGCTGGTCGCAGATCTGCACCAGACCAATCTGACTGGGGCCCGCCTGGATAATGTCTACAGCCTGACCGAGGAGCAACTGCGCTCAGCTATTCTTGGTCCACAGAGTCGCAGCGAGGCCGAGGTGGAGGAGACTTCGCCCCGCATGCCGGCAGTCCGTCCAACTCGCATTATTCCGGAGCGTCCCGCTGCCCCTCCAGGGGGGAGCAGCAGCTTACGTCCGCGTGCTCAGGAAAGCCCTGCCCCAGAGGCGGAAGCCACTTCTACCGCTGGATCTTTCAGTTCCAGCAGCCAGCGATCCAGCTCCGCTGATCTATCCCCACGTCTGGAAGAAGCTGCCTCCTCCTTTGCTAGTGCCGCTACGACGCCGGGCACAGTCCTGCCTGCTGATCAGGAAACGTCAACGTCGCCCGCTTCTTCACCTTCATTCGGCGCTCACACGCTGCCTGAGCCGGCCATCGCCGCTTCCTCATCAATTGGAGAGAAGCAGGGAGAGCATGCAGCGGCGGTCTCTGCAGCCGGCGATGAGCTTGGTCAGGAGACCGAGAGCAGCGAGGAGGACTATTTTTCTCCTGAGAGTCTGGCCTACATGATGGAGGAGCGTCCGGCTGGAGAACAACCTGAGATTCCGGCCTGGCTCAAGGCGCTTGAGACTTCCGCGGGCGGTGTCTCGTTCAATTTCACATCCGGCCCGGAGGCCGAGTCCCAGCATTTTGATGCGTCACTCAGCACTGATGAGGAAACTCAGCACGCGCCGGCAGAGGGGCTAGAAACCTCCCCCTACCCGACCGAAAGCTTTGACCAACAGGAGGAGTTTCCTTCCTCTTCAAGTCTGCCGTGGACGGCCTCCACATGGGAGCGCGCCTGGAAAGAGGCTGTTGAGCGCGCCGCAGCTTTCTCAGGGCAGGAGGAAACCTCTGGGGAGGAAGGTAACCAGAACCAGACCGCGGAGAAGGATGTCGGAAGCCTCAAGCCGACGCCTTTTGCTTTCCGCATCCCAGATACCTCCTATGAGACGACCAGCAGCAGCGAGTCTGAGGAAGAAGCGCAGGAGGCCTCTGGCTCCTCCGCCAGCGAGCTGCCACAGGTCCCAGAGACGCCTTTCTCCGTCCCTACGCTGGATACCTTGCCTTTTATCGAGCAGTTGGTTGACCCACTGCCTCAGTCAGAACGTACCAGCGCCGAGAGCCTGCTTGATCCCCAGGTAACTGACCACATTGTTGATACCCAGGAGCTACGTGCGCTGAAGAAGCAGAAGTCACCAGCTCCAGGCGAGCAAGCGTCTTCTTAAGGAAAGGAAGAGAAGGGTTCTCTCTTCTTGTTCCGCCTGGCAGCCTGCAGAGCAAGGCAGGCAAGATTACCTGCGTCTCCACCTGCGTATCAGAGCGCTGCTTGATTAGTTCGCTTGTTGGCCGGTCTGGGGCCGGTCTAGGCCTGGCTTATTCTCTCTTCTCCCCAGCACCGGCCTGTGGCGAACCATTCCAGCCCTTCACAGGCGGCACAAATATGCTATACTAGAGCGGCAAACGGGCGGGGACGCCAAGGTATTCGACAAGGAGTAGACGTTCTATGGCCAATGAACAGCATCTGCCACTGGAAGGCAAGATCGCACTTGTGACTGGAAGTAGCCAGGGTATTGGGCGAGCAGTGGCTCTGCGTCTGGCCCAGGCGGGAGCTGATGTCGCCGTGAACTATTATCGCCATGCTGAAGCCGCCGAGGAGGTACGCGCCCAGATCGAAGCCCTCGGCAGACGCGCTATCGCCGTCCAGGCCGATGTGAGCCAGGAAGAAGATGTCAGCCGACTCTTTGAGCAAATCAACCGCGAGCTGGGGCCGGTGACCGTTCTGGTGAACAACGCCGGGACCACACGTGATAAGCTGATTCTCCAGATGTCGCTTGCCGACTTTGAAGATATTTTAAATATTAATCTCCGCTCAGCCTTTCTCTGTACCCGCGCAGCTCTGCGTTCGATGATGAAGGCGCGCTGGGGCCGTATTGTCAATGTTACCTCGGTCGCCGGTCTCCTTGGCAATGCTGGCCAGGCGAACTATAGTGCCTCGAAGGCCGCCATCATTGCGCTGACACTGAGCACCGCGCGCGAGATGGCCAGTCGCAATATCACGGCTAACGCCGTAGCGCCCGGTTTCGTCCCGACCGAGCTAACCGCTAAGCTGAGCGAGCAGCAGCGCAAGCAGATGCTCGATCTCACCCCCCTCGGTCGCTTCGGGACGCCAGAGGAGGTTGCTGCTGCTATTTGCTTCCTTTGCTCGCCTGAGGCCGGCTACATCACCGGTCAAGTCATCTGTGTCGACGGAGGCATGGCCATGCATATCTAATCAGCCGGCTCCTTCTCTCTTCCTTGGTTCCTCGGTTTCAATCATTCCCTCCGTCGCCGCTTCCCTTTCCCATTGCGTTGCTCAGCCTTGCTGTGCCGAAGAGGAAGATTTTTAACGCAGGGCCAGCGGCTCTGAAACAATTTTGGGCCGAACTCTCTCTAATTCAATAACACCGACACCAGCTCAGGAGGCATAACTGATGGGCTTGATTGAAACCGAGGAAACCAACCAGTTCACCTTTGAACCTTTCGCCGCACACCGCTTTTACACCGAGATCAATCGAGCGCTCGTGCAGCAGGCATTAGCCCACCTGACGGGGTTACCCCACGAGCAACCTCTGACCATCGTCGATATGGCTTGCGGTACTGGCGCCGTTACACGCCTGATCGCTGAGGAGTTGACGCAGCTAGGACGGCAGGCGCGTTTGATTGGCGTTGATCCCTCGGCAGAGGCTCTGCGCCGCGCTCGCAAGAGCATGGAGCCCCTAGGAATCCAGGCCGAGTTTGTCCAGGGTGAAAGCGAAGATCTACCGCGCATTGTCCACGACGCTGATATGGCCTTCTTCTGCAACGCTATTCATCTGGTCTCCGACAAATTGACCGCCTTCCGCCAGATCGCTGCTATCCTGCGTCCGGGCGGTATCTTCGCTTGCAATAGCGCCTTTTACGAGGGCACCTATGTCCCCGGCACCGAGCGCTTTTATCGCATGTGGACGCGCCGCGCCGTTGGTTGGCTACGCAAGACTCATCCCGATATCCGCCCTTCGCGTGAGACTAAGGCCCAGGCAATGCAATGGCTCTCTCCCGAGGAATATGCTGCCCTCTTCCGCGAGGGAGGCTTTAGCCGTGTGGAGATGACGCAGTCACAGGTGTCGATCCCGCTTGATGCCTGGAAGGATCTGGGTCAGTATTGGCTCTTCATTGAGGGCGCGCTACCAGGTGTGCCGCTGCCAATCGGTGCCCAGGCGTTGGCAGTGGCTGTCTATGAAGCTGGCCAGGAGCTTGGATTACAGGAGGTACCCCGGATGTGGCTTCAGATGGTAGCTGTGAAGGACGCTTGAACTACGGGCGGGTAGTGCTCTGCCCCTATGCGCCGTTCCTAGACCAGGGCAGTGAGCGGCTCAAGCTATCTCCCCTCGCCGCATCGCGGTCCTAGCCTGGCTAATAGGCTTGCAGCTCTCCTTGCTACCTCTCCTCCCCAGGTTCAGGCGAGGGCAGTCCTCACGGTCTGTCTGCGGCTGCCTCAGACCCTTAACAGCTCAGGGTGAGGTCAGGGGCGCCTCTAGCAGAGCATTGTAGAACTGTATTTCATATTCATAGCTGAGGCGCAGCACACGCATGAGACGCTGCTGCTCTGGAGGGCCCAAGCGTTGCTTACTGAGCCAGTGCTCCAGAGGAGTGACCCGCTCACCAACGGCACGATGGGCGCTGAAAAAAGCGACCTGAGATGCATTTAGACCATAATGACTCATGAGCGATGGATAGACGCGCAGGCAGAGCTGGGTAAAGACCTCCTCGCTAGCACCCACGGCTACTAGCCACTCTTCGGGACTACCCGTTTCTAAGATCCAATAGAAGAAGTTGAGCAAAGCCTGACAGCCCGCCAACGGTACAACTTGGGAAAAGGCGGCTCGTGGGAGACCGACCGCCTCTCCAAAACGCATCAGTAGCTCAGGGCCGCCTTTCTTAGCAGCCAGTTTATCAATGAGCATTTCCTGTAACTCTAGGTCGGGAGCAGCACGCGCGATGGCCAACCCATCAAGACGATAGGCATCCCGGACAATGAGCCAGTCCTGCAGGGCAAAGAGGCCCAGCCTCTCCCTGACAAGCGTGCCTGCTTCTATGCCTCTCCAGAAGGGATGGTAAAGAAGACGTTCGCGCAGTGCCTGTAGTTCCGCTCGCTGCGATGACTCTGTGGTAAGCACCTGATCGAACCATTTCATTGATTGTCTTGCTGCTCGCTTTTCTCTCACTAGAGAGACAGTCTGGCTGTTGCCAGAGAGGCCACAGATTAGCTACACTTACAGTGTAGCTGACGCAAGATGCTCGTGCCTGAGCAGGATCGGGAGGAGGTGGGAACAGACGCATGTTGGACAAGCTGACGCTGATCCCGCTGTTTGCCTTTACCCTGGCCGCAGTCATTTTCATGGGCCTGGCAATCGACAGCTTTGTGGAGCGCGGCCTTTCCTTCTCTAGCCTGGCTCGCTTCTGCCTGGAACTGGCCTTGAGCTGTCTCTTACTTCTGCCCGTAGCATACGTGCTGCTTGACAGCAGCGGCGAGTGGTACACCTTCATTGGCATCACGGTTCTGCTGCTGTTGGCAGCCCTCTGTGCCCTGCTCGGACAGCTCGCCCGTCTTACCGGTCAGAGGCGTTAAGCAAGGACAATAGCCAGCGCGCCGGTCCAGGCCAGCCACTATAACGGCCCTGCCAGCTAGTGGCCACAGCCTGATGAGTGACCCTGACCGGCGCGCCACTTTCTGCTGATGCTAGCCCTCATTCCTGCCGAGGGTCCCAGGGTCTCCTGTAATACTCCGACAGGCCACTCCGCCTAACTGAGGCCGGCCAGGGCGTGAAAGACGGTCTTCAGAGCTGGATAGAGGCTGCGATATTGCTCATAGAAGCGGGCATAGAGGGCCACTTGCTCGGGCTGAGGTGCGGTGCTTTCAGTGACCCTGACGGTGGCCTCACAGGCGGCTTGCACCGACGGATAGATGCCCGCAGCCACACCGGCCAAGAGGGCCGCACCGAAGGCTGGCCCTTCACTGGCATTGGTCACAACCAGTTCCACACCCAGCACATCAGCGATAATTTGCCGCCACAGAGGACTCTTTGCTCCACCTCCCGTGGCCCGTACCTGCTCTAGCTGTAACCCCTGAGCAGTAATGATGGAGAAGCAGTCTTTGAGACTAAAGGCTACTCCTTCTAATACAGAGCGGATGAGGTGACGGCGGTCATGAGCAGCCGTCAAGCCAATCCAACCGCCACGAGCGTAGGCATCAAGGTGTGGTGTCCGTTCTCCTTGCAGATAAGGGAGAAATAGCAAGCCCGCGCAACCGGGGGGAGCGCCAGCCGCCTCACGCGTGAGCAACTCATAGGCATCCAGACCTGTCCAGCGCTCTAGAGCACGCTCGGGCAGTCCCAGATAATCCCGTACCCAGCGCAGCGAGAGACCAGCCCCCTGGGTCACTCCCATCAGGTACCAGGCCCGCGGCACGGCATGATTAAAGGTATGAATACGAGGCGTCGGGCCTGAGCGATCGACATGAGGAGCCTCAGCGTGTGCCAAGACGACCCCACTCGTACCGATCGAGACCAAGGCCAGGCCAGGCCGTACCACGCCGTTACCCACAGCCCCACAGGCGTTATCGGCCCCCCCGCCGGCAACGGGCGTACCGGCAGGTAGACCTGTGAGGGTGGCCACCTCCTCGGTAATTGTACCAGCGACAGCATCGGCTGGCACCACCGGAGGTAAAAGGGCCGGATCAAGTCCAATAGCTTCTAATACCTCATGTGACCAGCTTCCCTCAGCCACGTTCAGCAGGCAGGTTCCGGCGGCATCGGAGATCTCCATCGCCATTGTTCCAGTCAGGCGATAGCGGATATAGTCCTTGGGCAGCAACACGGTGCGTACGCGAGCGAACAGGTCCGGCTCGTGCTCCCGCACCCAGAGAATCTTAGGCGCCGAGAAGCCCGGCAGCGCCGGGTTAGAGACAAGCTGAATGAGGCGCGCAGCTCCTACACGTTCAGTCATCCAGCGACACTGCGGCTCGGTACGCTGGTCCGCCCAGATGATACAAGGGCGAATCACCTGGGCCGCCTCATCCAAGAGGACAATGCCATGCATTTGACCCGAGAGGCCGACACCACGTACATCACCGGGCTGCACACCGGCTCTGGTCCCCTGCTCTAGACAAGCGTGAATCGCTTGCAGCGTTGCCTGCCACCAGTCCGCCGGATTCTGCTCAGCCCAGCCTGGACGCGGATGATAGAGAGGATAATCGACAAAGGCAGAAGCCAGAGGACGACCATCCTCTGCATCAAAGATGGCCGCTTTCACTCCAGTAGTTCCCAGATCAATACCAAGTAGTGCATCCATTGGCATGCATCCTGGAAAAGCAGCTCAGCAGAGCGAGGACACTGGCCCGTTGACCACACCAGGCTCAGCCTCCAGGGTCGTGTAGGAAAGCCTCCCTTTTTGGAGAGCAAGCCTGGCGCGGTCAGACAAGACAACGATTTCCTCGCCGCTGGAGCGATCAGCCCGTTTCGTGCCGGCTAGCGGTTCTTCCGCTGCTGAATGATGCGATCGATGTAAGCCTGGTCCAGGCCCAGTGTCTCGTAGACGATGCGGTAGCCCTCGACAGCGTCAGCACGGGCCCGCGCCTCGGCCAGAGCCTGGCGATCGATCTTGCGCGCCAGATCGTCAATAAAGGCCCACTGTAGCACTGAGCGGCGCACCGCCGCAATCTGGTCCTCAGTATAGGGGTAAAGATCGTAGCCGATACGCTCACCATTCTGGCCATAGCCGACATCCTGTAGCGTCATGGCCAGCTCCAGGGTCTGCATAAAGAAAGAAGCACCGACCATGTTATCGTCATCAAACGTGCCCCAGCCAGAGTTTGCATGCTGATGACCCAGGCGCCCTTCAGCATGCAAGAGGGCGGCATACTCTGCCAGGTTCTCCCCATTCATAATCAGGTGCTGCCAGTCCATATTGACCAGCAGTCGGGAAGTATCGACTCCAAGGCGCCCGATGCGCTCAATCGTATAGAGGCACGCAGCGATATTGCGCATCAGGATATTCATAGCCGGTTCGCTATTTTTATGCTCCAAGAAGACCTTTACGCCCTTGGAGGCGGCATGAGCGACCACCTCGGCAACGCCCTCAATGAAGAGGTCCCAGGTGCGGGCGTAGTCACGTTGGAAGTTATAGTTATAGCCCTCGGCTCCGGGCCAGATAATGAAATTGGCGCCCAGAGCGGCGGCCAGATCGACACCGCGCTTAAGCGTCTCGATACCACGGCGGCGCAGAGCGGGATCGGGGTTAATGAAGGCGCCGAGCTTGTAAGTGGGGTCAGTATGGAGGCCGGCGGCAATGCAATAGATATCCATCGGGCCGAGAGCGGCCTTGATGGCCTCGACGGTATCCTCATTGATCTCGCCAGGATAATGATATTCCAGGCCGTCGACCAGATCGGCCAGTCCATCAACCACGCGCTTCGTGCGCGTTACCATGTCCTCGTTGGCTACCTCGGGGTGATAGCCAGGCGGGACAAAGCGGGTGACGTTGGGGCCAAAGGCCCAGATCCCAACGCTGTTTTTGATAGCTTGATGTTCCACTGCTCCCTCCTTAGAATGAGATTCCGGTGGACTGTCTCCCGGTACGGTTGTGTTTGTCTGGCCCCTCGTTGCCCAGGAAGCAATCGCCGATCCACCTTTAAGTATACACCCGGTGCGCCTGAAAAGGCGATGGGAAGGCCAGCCCAAGGGGCAGGTCAGAGCGAAGCTGTCCTGAACAGACAGCTAGGCCACTGAGCAACGCAGGCAGGCCAGGGCAACCAGGAGGGTTCTCTGAAGCGCACTGGGAAAGTATAGAGCAGAGTGAAACAGAAGTTCCAGAAGGGAAGCATAAAGAAGGTATTGACAGAGAAAACCGGGGTTCTTTATAATCAGCCCATCTACCAGCCTGGTTGATCTTGCAAGCCACATATCCTGCTGGTGGCAAATCCAGGTCACGTCAGCAGAAGGCTAATGGGACGGTGAAAGCACGACTGTGTGAGGTCTTACTACGACCATAGCGTAATGTCTCATAGGGGGTGAAATTGTGCGCTCCCCAAAAAGTTGCGCTCACCGCCCTGCTGTCACCCGCCTTGCGCGGTGCAGACCTGGTATTTGCGAAGGAGGCTGTCTTCCATGAAGAGAAACTGGCTACGCTTCATGGCTCTTACGATGGGCATACCCTTGCTTGTAGCAATGCTGGTAGCCTGCGGAGCCGGTACGACGACAACAGGCACGGGCACCAGCACGACGCAGGGGTCCACCATCATCAAGGTTGCCACGGATTTTCCGGTCAGCGGCGCGGATGCCGGTATTGGAAAATCGACAGAGAACGGGGCCCATCTGGCCGTTGATGAGGCCAACGCCAATCATGTGATCCCCGGCTATACCCTGCAGTTCGATCCCCAGGACGATGTTGGCGCCTCGGGCGTGCACGATCCGACCAAGGGTGCGAATAACATGAAGGCCCTGGTTGGCGATGCTCTGGTGGCAGGCGTGGTTGGCCCGCTTAACAGTAACGTGGCGCAGGCGGAAATGCCGATCGCTAATCAGGCCTCGCTGGCAATGATCAGCCCGGCAAACACTAACCCCTGTCTGACCAAGGAAGGGGCCGATGTGGGCTGCACTGGCGCGAATGACCTGGTGCCAAAGCTGCGCCCTACAGGTAATGTGACTTACTTCCGCGTCGCAGCCACCGATGACCATCAGGGGCCCGCTATGGCGGACTACCTCTACAACACGCTGCATCTGCGCACCGCCTACGTCATCGATGATACGGAGACCTACGGCGCTGGCCTCGCTAAGTACTTTGTCCAGGAGTGGACAAAGCTGGGCGGCACGGTCATCGATGGCAAGAGCCACGGCGTTAAGAGCACAACCTCCTATTTGAATCTGCTGACGGCAGCCGCAGCCTCCAAGCCGGATGTGATCTACTTCGGCGGCAACTACTCGACTGGTGGGAAAATCATTCAGCAGGAGATGATGACCATCCCTGAGCTGAAGAACGCTGTTTTCGCTGGAGGCGATGGTCTGACGGGTGACACCAACTTCTATAAGCAGATCGTCGATCTGGGAGGCAAGGCCTACATGACGGTGGCCGCTCCTGATGTCTCGAAGATCCCTGCCGCGCAGACGTTCATTAAGAACTACACGGCAAAGTATGGCGATGTGGGTCCCTATAGCGCCGCCGCTTACGATGCCATGAATATTCTTATTCAGGCCATTAAGGTGGCGCTGACCAAGACCCATACGCCGAAGGATTCGAGCGATTCAGCTCAGGCCCAGGTCTTCCGCCAGGCGGTCGTCGATGCCCTGAAGACGATCACTTATAATGGTATCACCGGCAAGATCTCTTTCGACCAGAATGGCGATACGACCAACAAGATCTTCACCATCTATCAGGTTGCTAACGTGAACGGCAAACCTGATCTGGTGGCGAAGGACGTTGTCACCGTCCAGTAATGTAGCTTTAAAGTGGCAGGCCAGTCACGGCAATCAACGGTCGCAGATGCGGATTCGTCAAGCGCAGCGGCCAGTCCGGCTGGCCTGCCTTGTAGACTTCTACCTGCTGTAGCTACTGCAGCCTCGGTCGACTGAAGATTCTCCCCAGGCTGGTGTCCCTGTGGCTCCTATCGTTCTTACCTTGTTTACTGTCCCTGCAGTCCTCTTTGCCCACTTCAGTCGATCTTCCTGGATAAGGCGGGAGAGAGCCAGTCAATCAAGTCAACAGCCAGTCTGTTTCGGAGCCCACTGCCTCGCTTACTGACTCTGGCGCTTTGCCGCCTTGCCCCAAACCAAGCATGCAACGCCGGCTAAGCAGCCGGTGAAAGGTGAGGTGAGGTTACATGGACTTCTTAACCAAGACGATACGCTTGATTATTGAGGGGCTAGTCACCGGGTCGATCTACTCTCTGGTCGCCCTGGGCTATACGATGGTCTATGGGATCATCGAGCTGATCAACTTTGCCCACGGCGACATCTTCATGATGGGCACACTGGTGACCTTGCTCTTGGTCACCAATGTCTTCCATCTCTCCAACGCTTCTGCCATGCCGCTCGGCAATTTGCTCCTCATGCTGGTCGTATCATTCTTAGCATCAACCGTCATTTGTGCCCTCCTCGGGGTGCTCATTGAGCGCGTGGCCTATCGCCCGTTGCGCAACGCTCCACGCCTGGCCCCGCTCATTTCGGCCATCGGCGTCTCGCTGGCCCTGGAGGATACGGCCAAGGCCATTATCGGCCCTAGCGCTGTTACGACCCCCCCCTTGATCCCTCTGGTTAATTATAGCTGGGGTCCGATTCTCCTCCATAATACCGATATTATTGTGCTGATTGTGGCCGTGCTGCTGATGGTAGGTCTGCAATGGCTGGTCACAAGCACGCGGATTGGACGCGCAATGCGCGCGGTGGCCCAAGACCGCGAGGCTGCAGCTTTGATGGGGGTCAATGTCGACCAGGTGATCGCCTTCACTTTTCTGGTCGGAGCAGGCATTGCGGGAGCAGGCGGCTTCTTCTTCCTCCTCTGGTCCAATGATACTTCCTTCAACATTGGCTTTGAGCTGGGACTCTTTGCTTTCACCGCCGCTGTACTGGGTGGGATTGGTAATCTGGTTGGCGCTATGCTGGGAGGGCTGGCAATCGGTCTGATCCGTTCCTTGATGGCCCTCTGGCCAGAGACTCCTCCCTTTGGCTTGCCACATGGCGGTGTCTCCTGGCAGGATGCCGCCGTTTTCGCTATCCTGATCTTGATTCTGGTCTTCCGCCCCACTGGCCTCCTTGGGCAACAGCTAGCCGAGAAGGTCTAGCCACGAAGCGTGAACACGCGCACGTTGCTATAAGACAGAGGTAGAATGCGATGGCTATGTTGGTTCCTTCCCAGATCCTGCCACAGACAGGCGAGACCCGTCGGCTGCTTGTGAAATGGGTCATCGCCTTTTTGGTACCAGTGCTTGTCTTTACGCTCGTCTGGAGCGGGGAGGCAATGCTGAATGCTGCCTTGCTGGCGATCTTCTTCCCCGCGAATTTCTCAGTTTCGACGCTGGCCGCCGGCCTCTTCATGTTG
Organism: Thermogemmatispora sp.; assembly: GCF_019683755.1. Lineage (GTDB taxonomy): Bacteria > Chloroflexota > Ktedonobacteria > Ktedonobacterales > Ktedonobacteraceae > Thermogemmatispora. Next base: position 11,848 of record NZ_JADGHT010000042.1, read on the forward strand.
CTCTTTTATGGCATCATTCTGGGGCTGGTAGGCTACCTGGTGGCCGCCGATAGTGGGCGACAGGGCATGATAGATCTGTGGATCTCGATGTTTTTCTTCACGGTGGTCCCGATCCTGTTGATCTATATCACCGCCAACCTCTTTGTAGGCCTGGCGGCTTCAGTGGTGGTTTGGGTCATCTACTATTATGGACGTCGCCTTGTGCAGCTCTTCCTCTCCTCCCCTTCCCTTCCCCCTCTGCCAAGTTTGACAGTGCTCGATACGGAGATGCGCGCCACTTTGACGACGCGCGCTCGTCTAGGAAGCTTCTGGTTCGCCCTCCTCTTCTCCTTAGTCTGGCTGCTCGCCGACTTGCTCTTCTACTTCACCGGTCAGTATGGCCAGGCTTCGCTGCTGTTTCTGATCTGGATCGTGCTGCGCACGGTGCTGCTGCCAGTTGCCGGCTGGTTACTAGGAGGCGTGGGAGGTCAGATCGCAGTACGCCATGCACTGCAGGCCAACGGCAATGGGGGTAACGGTGATCGCTCTGACACGCCTGTTAGCACACGCCGCCTGCGTCTGCTCTCCGCCACCCGCGCCCGCGAGGAGGCTCGCGATTTGGTCCCCAATGACCTGCCTCTGAGGAGCACTGGAGCCCGGAATTTCTACATCTGGCTGCTTGTTGCTTTGCTGCTCTTCTACCCGATGATTGATCCCTTCCTCTTCGGAGCGGGGACGAATGCGCGCCTGGACAACTATGCCAATGCTGGCTATTATGTGATTCTAGCCCTGGGTCTGAATATCGTTGTGGGCTTTGCCGGCTTGCTGGATCTGGGCTACGTTGCCTTCTTCGTAATCGGCGCCTATACCTGGGCGATGGTCGGCTCACCTCAGCTCACAGTGCTGACAGGGATTCGCATCAACCCTGAGATCTGGCCCTGGCTCTTCTGGCCGATGCTGATCGTGGCCGCCCTGATCGCTGCTCTCTGGGGCGTCTTGCTGGGTGCGCCCACTCTACGCTTGCGTGGTGATTACCTGGCGATCGTGACCCTCGGCTTCGGCGAGATTATCCCCATTGTGGTCCAGAATCTGGATAAGTATACGAATGGTACCAACGGCCTGACAGGTATCTACTCGCCGGCCTTCTTCGGGGTACGCTGGAATGTTTCAACCTCAGAGCCGTACTACTACCTGATCCTGGTGCTGATCGCCATCGTGCTGCTGGCCAACGTGCGCCTGCGCGATTCACGCATCGGACGAGCCTGGGTCGCAATGCGGGAGGATGAGATTGCCGCCGCCTCCTCGGGCATTAATTTGACGCGGACAAAGCTGTTGGCCTTTGCTGCCGGCGCTTTCTTTTCAGGGATCGCTGGCGCGTACTACGCCGCTAAGCTGAGTACGGTGGCATCCGGCAACTTCAGCTTCAGCGACTCGGTGATCTACCTGGCAATGGTGGTCCTTGGCGGCCTGGGGAGCATCCCTGGCGTGGTCGTCGGCGCCCTCGTTGTCTATGCCGTGAATGTGCTGGTCTTGCCTCAGCTCGATGCACTGGGGAACGATCCAACCAGTATCATCTATCCGATCTATACGCATATCCTCCAGGTGATCCCTAACTTCTCGTTCAGCAATATCCGCAATTTGATTTTCGGGATTATCCTGGTTGTGCTCATGATCTTCCGGCCAGAAGGACTGATTCCCAGTACGCGTCGACGCCGCGAGCTGCATCGGGCCGAGTTCGAAGGGGCCGAGATCACTTCTCTGGATACTCCCCCCGGAGCGCCTGGTTTCGAGTCGGAGATCCACGTCGAGTAACGAGTAACGAGGAATGAGCTGAGCATATGATGACGGAGACAAATGCCGCCAATAATTGGCGTTGTTCCTAGCTGGAGGCTGCGATCATGACTGCTGAGTACGAGCAGACCCCTCAGCCCGCGCGCCAACCCTTGCTAGAGTTGAAGCAGGTGACGAAGCATTTCGGTGGCCTCGCCGCGGTCCAGGATCTTGATCTGGTCGTCTATCCTCAGGAGATCGTGAGCATTATCGGGCCTAATGGTGCGGGCAAAACAACGGTTTTTAATCTGATCACCGGGATCTACCAGCCCACGTCGGGGGAGATCCTTTTCGACGGTCAGCCGCTCACGAAGCTGGCCCCCCATAAGGTGGTGGAGCGCGGCATCTCTCGCACGTTCCAGAACATTCGTCTGTTCAATAATATGACGGTTCTGGAAAATGTACTGGTCGGCGAGCATCTGAGCCTGAAAGCCTCAATTCTGGATGCGGTTTTCCGTCCCCCCTGGGTCAAGCAGGAAGAGGAGGCTGCCCGCCGACGGGCAATTGAGCTGCTCAGTTTCTTCGGTCAGCATTTGGTCGACCGCCAGGACGAGTATGTGATTAATCTTTCTTACGCCGACCGCCGCCGCGTGGAGATCGCCCGCGCCCTGGCCTCGCGGCCCAAATTGCTGCTGCTCGATGAGCCAACCGCCGGTATGAACGAGGCGGAGACGATGGAGGCCGTGCATTATATCCGCCGTCTTCGCGATGAGCTGCATTTGACGATCTTGCTGATCGAGCACAAACTGATGGTGACAATGGGTATCTCTGACCGTATCGCTGTGCTCGACTACGGGCGCAAGATCGCTGAGGGGCTGCCCGATGAGATCCGTCGCGATGAGCGAGTGATTACAGCTTATCTTGGTACGGCAGCTACTTCCGGGCGCCAGACATGGCAGGTGACGTTTCGGCGTCAGCCCGAAGGGGAGGCAAGTAACCACCATGAGTAAGAAACTGATTGAGCCAAGTGACCTGCTGCTAGTGTTGCTGCTCGCCGCTCTCCAATCGGCTGTCTGTGAGGGGGCGCACGATGAGTGACGTGATGCTGCGGCTGGAGCATGTCGATACGTTCTACGGCCCCATCCAGGTGCTTCACGATATTAATCTGGAGGTGCGCCGCGGCGAAATCGTTTGCTTGCTCGGGGCTAATGCCGCTGGCAAGACCACAACAATGAAGACGATCTTCGGCCTGGTTCGCCCACGCCGGGGGACGATTACTTTCGATGGTCAGCGGATCGATCACCGGCTCCCCAGCGATATTGTACGGCTGGGCCTGGCCCTGGTCCCTGAAGCCCGTCGCATTTTCCCGCGCATGACGGTGCTGGAAAACTTGCAGATGGGTGCCTATACACGGACCAATAAGGCCGAGATTGAGCAGGATCTTGATCACGTCTGCCAGATCTTCCCGCGCATTAAGGAGCGCCTCAAGCAGATCGCCGGGACGCTCTCAGGTGGCGAGCAGCAGATGCTGGCGATGGCTCGCGCTTTGATGTCACGACCACGCATGCTGTGCATGGATGAGCCTTCGATGGGCCTCTCTCCTATTCTGGTGGAGACAGTCTTTGAGACAATCGTGCGTATCCGTTCGGAGGGTGTGACGATCTTTCTGGTGGAGCAGAATGCCTCGATGGCGCTGAGTCTGGCCGATCGCGGTTATGTGCTGCAGACCGGTAAGATTGTGTTGAGCGATACAGCAGCTAATCTGCTGCAGAACGACCTGGTACGGCAGGCGTACCTCGGCGGCGCTTGAGTCGCATAGTGGGTGCTTCGCCGCGTCTCGCCTCCACCCGTTAGGGGGATGAGTGGGAACGGTCTGCCCAGCCCGCGTTCAGCCTATCTGGTGGGGCTGGGCGGACCTTCTTGCTGCCAGGTTAGCCTCTGGCCCAGGCCTACCAGGACGTTTGGATCAATGATTCCGCTCTCTGCCAACCTCACATAGCAAGATACCACGGTCAGCAGAGAAGCAAATGCCATTGATGTATGGTCCGTAGTTACGATGGTGACCCTGGCAACAGATGAACTAGTGATCTTCCTCTGCGGATCAGCAGGTGTTCGTAGACGGTAGCTGGCGGCTCCACCCAGAGATTGCCGCCACCATCGCCGCTCAAGAACCAGATCCCTCGTAGGGGCTGGGACCCGGCTGGGCACTGAGAGACATCTTCTGCTTATCTCTGCTGTCCACGTCCAGGCCAGCCCCGCCAGGTCACCTTGCTGACTAGCCGGCTCCAGTGCCAGGGACCGAGGAGATGCCCTAGCTACTTGCTTGCTCTCCAGGGTTGACGGCCCAGGCCGTCAGCCCGAAACCGACAATGGTGTAGTCTTCGGCGGCCATCTCTTGAAGCATCTGCTGATAGACCCGCTCAAATTCCGCTTCATCAATGACGCCGCTGGCCAGTAGGAAGGGCTTGGTTAGGCAGAAGAGAGCCTGCATATCTCTGTAGCCACTGTCATGCATGGGCATCCCATAGGAGCCGTCGTAATAGAAGGCGCGACGCTGGATGTTGACAAAGCCGGCTTCGCGCAGGAGACGCGCCAGCATGTAGACAACGCCTGTCGAGTTGCCGTCGACGGAAAAGGTCCGCTTTTGTTGGGCCAACGCGCGATTGAGACAGGTGTAAAGGCGTTGATAGGCCGGACTATTGCTTACCGGAGTTTCTATCTCGGTGAGGCGTATGATGCCCCCGGGACGGAGGATGCGTCGGCACTCCCTGAGAAGGGCCGGCCAGCTCTGCTGGTCCATAAAGGCCATAATTAGCCGGGCATTGACCAGATCAAAGGTGGCAGCGTGGAAAGGGAGGGGCTGGCGGGCATCTGCCACTTCGAAGGTGACATTCGGTAACTCACGCACGCGGGCGGTGGCAAGGGCATAATCGATCATGGTCGGGTTGATATCGATCCCTACGACTTCGAGCTGAGGGTAGCGCGCTGCTAGCTCCAAAGCCCACCCTCCAGGACCACAGGCGATGTCAAGCACCCGTTGTAGCTGGCTGGGATCGTCCAGCTCCGGCAATAGTCCCCCCATCGCTTCACTAAAGAGCCGCTCTTGCTCAAGCAGCCTGGCTGTTTCCGCCCCTTGCTCAATATCGATGAAATAGCGATTCTCTCCTGCAGAAGAGGCCGAATCGGCAGACACGATGCCTCTGTCCTCCTTTCTCCTTGCTTCTCTACAGTCGGCTGCCCGCCCAGCGAGCAATCTTCATCAGCCGAGAAAGCAGGGCCAAGCTGCTTGCAGCCACTACGCTACGAGAGCGGCGTATGAGCTATCGCGAAGGAGACGCCCGCGGACAGACAGGCTGCGCCTTTCTACTATAGTACAGTAACGGCGGTGAGTAGCGCCAGAGGAACGATGAGCCTCACGGTAGCAAAATGAGAGCGAGGTCCAGGGCAGGCCTCGCTCCGTTGCATAATCATTACTCTAGGGAGGTCCAGGCAGTTGGATGTCCAGCGCCTCCCTGGTGAAGACCACGAGCCTGTCCGTGGGCCTTGAGAGTAAGATGAGCTGGGCGCAGAGAGGTGCTCACCGGCAGAGCCACGACCAGGACCCCATTGCCGTAGGTCACATTGGCGTGTTCTCCATCGACAGGCAGCTCTAGCTGTAGCTCGCGATGGTAGGCGCCGATGCTCCACTCATCGATCAGCAGCTCTTTGACGTCTTTGAGCAGAGCCCGTAAGTCTCCATGTAGAATCAGGCGTCCATCTTTCTGCAGCTCAATATGAATGTCATCCGGCTCCATGCCTGGCATGGGAGCAGCAATGACCAGGCGGTCTTCACTCCGGTACATTTTGACTGGGACATGGTGGATCTTCAGTCGCTCCTGCATCGCGATCCTCCTGCAAAACCTGATTGAATTTCATCACCCCACTGGCTAGCTCTCTTCTCTAAGGGGCACGAGATGTAGCCACTCAGAGTGTCAGCTCTCCAGCACCCGACCCTCCATCGTCATAACTCCTCAGCTCAGCTGCCACTGTTTCCATTTTGGTGCCGAACGAAAGGAATCCTTCTACAGAACAGCACAGACATGACCTTCAGCAGGTACTCTACAGGGAGTAGGGAAGGAGTGAGAAGATAGTGGAGATAGCTCTCACGTTGAACATCCTGGCGGACCTGGCACCCGATGACCAGGTGCTGAAGGCCGGGCAGAAACTTGCTAGTCAGGGGCAGTGGCAAGCCCTGGGCCAGGATGAGCAGGCTCTCTGGGGTGAATGCCAGGGCAGTAACCTCTACCGTGTCTGCGTGGATAAACTGTCGTTGAAGACCTCCTGTACCTGCCCCAGTCGCAAGATTCCTTGCAAGCATAGCATCGGACTGCTCTGCCTGGCAGTATCCAGCCCTGAGCGCTTGCCGGTATCACCCGCACCAACGTGGGTCAAGGCCTGGTTGACACGCCACGCCGGTCTGTTGAGACAGCCAGGCTCTCAGCAATCAGCGGCAGCTTCAGCCGCGTCCGAAACGCTTGAACCCGCTCCGAATGACACGAAGGCGCAGGGACGCCAACAACGCAGTTACCGACGCCAGCAACGGATGTTACAGGGTTTGGAGCGCCTCGATCTCTGGCTCACCGACGTGCTGCGCAATGGCCTGGCCGATTTGCAGGGCGAGACGCTGAATCAGTGGGAACAGGAGGCCGCCGCGCTGGATGACGCCCAGATGCCGGGCCTGGCTTCGCGCCTGCGCCTCTTGACTACTGTACCGTATAGTCGTCCCGATTGGCCAGAGCTGCTGCTGCGCCAGCTCGGCAAGCTGGCCCTCTTGGGTGAAGCTTTTCGCCACATGGAGCGTCTAGACTCCGGATTGCAGGAGGATGTCCGCCAGGTTCTAGGCCTCTCTCTGTCGTCAGAGGAACTGCTCTCCCGCGGGGAGCGGGTTCGAGACCGCTGGCTCTTCCTCGGCCAGCGCCTGGAGCAAAGAGATCAACTGTGGCAGCAGCGCACATGGCTCCTTGGACAACAGACAGGTCGCCAGGCTCTGCTCTTGCAATATTCACCAGCAAGCAAGGAGCCAATGTTTGCTGAGCGCTACCCCCTCGGCTGCACACAGGAGGCCGAGCTGATCTTTTGGCCAAGCGCTTATCCGCAACGTGCCCGCTTGCTGGCATATGATAGCCCCGCCACTCCGCTCAGCAGCTCACCAGGGGCCGCCAGCCTTGCCGACTTTCTGGAGATGGTGGCAACAGCTCTGGCACGTCAACCCTGGCTTGAGCGCTTCTTGTGTGTACTGAGCGAGGCCATGCCCATCTGCCTCGACGAGGGCCAGCACTGGTGCTTACGCGATCGTCACGGTCAAGCTCTGCCACTGAGCCGCGGCCCCCACTGGCAATTACTGGCCCTATCAGGTGGCTACCCCCTCACATTTATCGGCGAGTGGGACGGCACTGAGCTATTCCCATTGGCTGCTATCAGCCCCAGCGAGGGCTTTCACACTCTGTTTTCGCTTAAAAGATATCGAGTGCAATTGAAGGCTAGAAGTTAATCGACGTTTATGAGCCGTTTAAAGCTATTGACCCGCTATGCCCTGCTTGGCACACGCCAGGAGCAACCTCCACCAGAGATTGCCACAACCCCTTTTGACCGACTGCTTGACGAGCTGCCGGAGAACCTTCCACTAGAGCGTAAGCTGCTCTTGCTGGCCGGCGCAGAAGCTGTCTATACGCTAGCAGGGACCAGCCCCTTTTCTGTGGGCGTGACGCTCACAGCCGCCCCAGCGGAGAAGCTACCTCTATGCCCGCCGCGAGCGGCGGCCATGCTCGAGAGCATGCTGGAGCAGGCCAGCTCTGAAGTGCAGTTTCAGGCGCTGGAGCTAGTGGCACGACACGGCCTTCGCCTGCCTTTCACCATGCTGCCCAGGCTATTTGAAATGCTGGACACGAAGAGAGCTGATGCGCCTCCTGCTGTAGTGCAGGTGATAGGAGAACGTGGGCGTTGGCTGGCCCGCTTTCAGCCGTCCTGGTACAGGCTGCTGATCAGCAGATTACCTGCGACCGAGCTGAGCGAGCAAGAAATGAGTGCACTGTGGAAGGAGGGCACAATTGCCGAACGCCTGGCCCTGCTGCGTCAGCTACGAATTCACAATCGTTCTCTGGCCCGCCAATGGCTGGCGGAAGCCTGGCCAAAGGAGCGGCTAGAGCAGAGATTAGCCTTGCTGAAAACAGTTGAGATCGGCCTTGAGGAGGCCGATGAGGCTTTCTTGGAAACAGTACGCGATCAGCGCAGCCCCCAGGAACGCCGTCAGGCAGCCGCATTGCTGGCACGTCTGCCTACCTCTGCCTGCCGTCGCGAGCTGCTGGCAGTAGCTCAGAATCTGCTTCGAAAGGAACGGCGACCATCAGGCGATCGGGTATGCGCCTTCCTACCGCAAGCCTACTTACCAGAGTGGCGGCGCTTTGGCATCGAACAAGGCGGATCATCTCCGCAGCGGCGCGCCGAGTGGCTGCAGGCATTGATCAGTCTGGTTCCTCCTGACTATTGGGAGCAGCAGTTACAGCTCTCGCCTGCGGACAGCGTGCATGCGCTAGAGAGCGACTGGCGTACCCAGGTACTTACCGGTCTGCTGCAAGCCACCCTGTTGCATCGTGCCCCCTCTTGGGCGCGTGCGCTTCTCTCCTGGCTTGATCCAGATACCCAGCAGCCTCTTACAGGGGCCGAGGATCTGCTCAATTGCCTAGAGCAGCAGGAAGCAGAGCAGTTTGTGCTCCGTGCGCTGGCCTCCCCTGAGCAGCGCTGGTCTGAGCGCTGGCTGGCCCTCCTGACCAGGCTACCTGGACCGTGGAGCACCGTCTTTGGATGTCGCTTTCTTGAGCACCTGCAAAGCCGGCTTGAGCAGTTGGCCAGGCTTGCCACGAGAAAGTCGCCGCTGACTGCCCCTCCCGACCTGACGGAGGAGTGGCAGCAGTGGGAGAAAGGTCTCAGGATCGCCAGCAAGGCTCTGCCTGAAGCCTGCTTCGACTACGCCCTGCAAGTGATCCAGGCGGCGCCTCTGCAAACAATTAGCAGTTACTATGTTCAATATACCATCATTC
>NZ_JADGHT010000386.1 GCF_019683755.1 Thermogemmatispora sp.
ACGCCGTCCCCCACGCCGACCACAGCGCCGACGCCGACGCCAACACCGACACCACGACCGACCGTGACGCCGACGGCCACTCCATCGCCGACGCCGTCTCCCACACCGAGCGCGGGCGCGGCCTGTCAAGTTCACTATAGCGTTGTTAGCCAATGGCCGGGTGGTTTCCAGGCCAGTATCAGCATCACTAACACCGGCAGCAGTCCTATCAACGGTTGGACTCTGCGTTTCAGCTTTACGGCTGGTCAGCAGATTACCCAGTTGTGGAATGGCAGCTACACGCAACAGGGGGCCCAGGTGACCGTTACCAATGCCTCCTACAACGCCCAGATTCCGGCGGGTGCCTCGCTCAGCTCGCCACCTGGTTTCCTGGCCACCTGGAACGGTAGCAATCCCGCGCCGACCAGTTTCACTCTCAATGGCGTTAGCTGCAGCGTCGTCTGACCTGGCAGCCTTGATACCAGCAGCAGGTCAGGGATGGCCAACATCGCAGGGACGCGCCTGCTGGTATGTCCATAGATTGATCGCTTGATCGGTTAGCTTCTTTCCTGGGGTGAGGCTGGGGGACCGCATGGCAGCGCTGTGGTAAGGAGATAGCTGGGGGAAAGAGACGGCTCGTCTGAGTAGGTCTCTTTCCTCCACTGGAGGTCTCACATCACTGCGGCGGTCCGTTCCGTTCGCGCAGCCGGCCTCACCTCACCTTGCCTCTCCTTTGCCTTCGCAACAGAGGAGTGTAGAGGCTCTCGATGCACCAAGGAGGCAGTAGGCATGAAGCCATCCTTCTTCTCGCCTACGCGTATGCGACCTCTGCATGGACGCTGGTGGCTCGGGGCGCTCCTGCTTGGGGTGCTGCTTCTCACCTCGCTAGGAGTAGTACTCGGCACGGCGCGCATTAGCCATGCGCAGTCTGCTCCCGCTGGGCTGGTGCTGGAGTATGCTGATGCCAATACCAGCGCCACCACGAATACGCCTCGTCCTCACTTTGAAATTATCAACAATACCAGCTCTAGCGTGGCTCTCAGCAGCCTGACGATCCGCTATTGGTATACGAAGGACGGCAGTCAGGCCCAGCAGTTTTGGTGCGACTATGCCGCTGTCGGCTGCAGCAATCTCTCGGGTACCTTTGTAGCAATGAGTGCCCCGACGACCACCGCTGACACCTATCTCCAGATCAGCTTTAGCAGCGCAGCCGGCACGATCCTGCCTGGCGGCAATAGTGGCGAAATCCAAGTACGCTTCAATAAGAGCGACTGGAGTAACTATAACCAGGCCAATGACTATTCATGGAGTGCAACCCAGACCAGCTATGCGCCCTGGAATCAAGTAACGCTCTACCTTAACGGGCAACTGGTTTGGGGCACAGAGCCTGGTGGGGCTAGCCCAACACCGACGCCGACGCCTTCTCCCACGCCGGCCCTAACTCCCACAGCGGGCGCCGGTGGGGGGAGTGGCAGCACCAGCGGAGGATGGACGACCAGCGGAACGAAGATTCTGGCGCCCAATGGCAGTCAATTCGTGATCAGTGGCATCAACTGGTATGGTTTCGAGACCCCTGATTATGTGGCACATGGCCTGTGGTCGTACGATATCTCGACGATTCTCAATCTGGTCAAGAGCTATGGCTACAATACCCTGCGCATTCCCTTCTCAAACCAGATGTGGGAGTCCGACCCGGTGCCGCAGAATGATGTGGGATGTCCCTCATGCGTTGGACTACATGCGCGCGATATCCTGGCCAAGATCATTAATTACGCCGGCTCCATTGGTCTGCATGTGATTCTGGACAATCATCGCTCGGAGGCAGGCGAGTCTGCAGAGCAGAGCGGGCTCTGGTACACGTCGGCCTATCCCGAGAGTAGCTGGATCAACGACTGGGTGAGTGTCCAGCGCTGGGTGCATGGTATTCCTCAGACGATGGGGGCGACGGATACGGTCACGGTGAACTATCTGGCCTCCGATGGCTGGCCGATCGTCCTGGGCTATGACCTGCGCAATGAGCCGCATGTGGAGGGGACCTATCCCAATCAGTATGCCAGCGGCGCTCAGTGGGGGTCGGGCGATGGTATTGATCCAGCGAGCAACCCGAATCCGAATCCATTTGCGCCAGCGTGCGTGGCGACCTCGACCTGCCATGATTGGCGCCTGGCGGCAGAGCGTGCCGCTGATACCTTGCTCGCTGATGCCAAGGCCCACGGCTGGAGCTATCCTTTGATCTTCGTAGAGGGGGTTTCAGCCTATCCAACCTCTTCGGGCACGCAGGCTAATGGTCCCTACTCCAGCACCTGGTGGGGTGGCAACCTGCAGGGGGTCAATGGCAATAGCAACAATCCAGGCGCACCAATCGTGCTCAACGCTGGCGGCAGTGCCAGCAGCCTGGGGCCGGCGGTGAGCAATCAGGTGGTCTATTCGGCCCACGACTATGGTCCGACGCTCTATCCTCAGAGCTGGTTCAATAGCAGCACGTGCTACAAGAGCGGCTGCTCCAGTTCGAGCCTGGTGGATGTCTGGACGAGCAATTGGGCCTATATTGCCACGCCGAACGGAGTCAATCCGAGCTGGCCTGGCCATAGCAGCTATCCCTGGAGCAATACGGGGGCCCAGCCCTACAGCTCGGCTCCGGTCTGGATCGGTGAGTTTGGCACTGGCAACAGTGCCAGCGATCTGGTCTCCAGCGGTGCCGGCTCGCAGGGCCAGTGGTTCACAGATCTAGTGAACTTTATTAAGAGCAGCTATGGCTCCGGCGGCTCGGGGGTGGCCGTGAGTAATCTGAACTGGACCTACTGGGCGCTCAATGGAGAGGATAGCTATGGCTTGCTGAATGGACAATACAATGGTCTGGCTAATGCCAGCAAAGAGTATAGCTTCCTCTGCTTTATCGAGACTGGCCCGCTGGCGGTCCCTGCTGGCAGTGGGAGCGGCCAGTGTGGCTCGACCGGTCCCTTACCAGCGCCACAGTGAGCCGTAGCCGGCCTGTGCGGGCGAACTCGCGGTGGCCAGAGATCTGTAAGGTAAGCAGACATCATCTGAGCGCCCCTGCTGGATACGAACGAGCACGAGCACCCACCCTGGCAGAAGGGCGAGGCTGTGGAGCGCTTGCTCCGTTGTCCTCGCCCTCGCTCTCTTTCTCTCTCTACTCTTCCCTCTCGACGGTCACGGCTGCTGAGATAGCTTTTGCCTGAATCAAGGTAGGGCGGGCGCGCTGGCGCGCCGCTGCCGCCCTTGACAGGCAACCTGCCAGTTCCCTATACTTACCAGTAGTTATTGAGAAAGATTTGCAATTGCATTTGACAAGCAGCTATGGCCGGTGCAGGCAAAGGTGGGGGCTGATCTGGCAAGGAGCCGAGCCGGCCAGGCATGTTTGTGTCTGCAGCATCTGGCGTCCGCAGTCTCCCTCTCACTTGGGTAGTAGTCTGTTTTCCGAGCGGGCTACGGAGGTTCCTGCCATGCACATACCCGACGGCTATCTCTCGCCTGTCTTCTCCCTCGGCTCTGGTGTGGTGACGATCCCTGCCTGGGCGGTGGCCACCCGTAAGGTGCGTGATGTGCTCAATCGGCGTACCGTGCCGCTGATGGCCATCTTTTCGGCTCTCTCCTTCACGATCATGATGTTCAATGTGCCGGTGCCCGGCGGCACAACGGCCCACGGGGTCGGTGGAACCTTGATCGCTATTGTGCTAGGTCCCTGGGCGGCTACTCTCTGTGTGAGTGTGGCCCTGATTATTCAAGCGCTCTTTTTTGGGGATGGGGGCATTCTTGCTATTTTTATCAATTGCCTAAATATGGGGGTAATTTTACCGTTTGTCGGTTATTATAGCTATCGGCTGTTGGCGGGAAGCTCAGCGGTGCTCTCGACGCGGCGCATCTGGGCCGCGGCCATCGGTGCTTATCTGGGCATCACTGCGGCGGCGCTGGCGGTTGGTATCGAGCTGGGTCTGCAGCCGCTGCTCTTCCAGCAAAACGGGCATGCTCTTTATAGTCCCTATC
>NZ_JADGHT010000387.1 GCF_019683755.1 Thermogemmatispora sp.
CGCCATCCAGTGCTGTATCCCTTGATCCCTTACCACAAGGATCAAGGCTGTATCTTCAGCGGCTGGCTCCCCAGCCTCCGCTGAGCTAGCCACCCGCCAAACACTTCAATTCTGGATGAACGAAGTCATCAGCGCTGTCTCACCTGGATGACCATCTGCGAGCCAATCCTAGTGGCACAGCTTTCTGTGCCTGGGCATAAGGACCAGCAAACAGCGCCACTTCAGGCGAACACAGCACATCCGCCTCTGCTGTTTTCCACTCTTCAATTGTCAAGGTACACTAGCAATCACTCTTGCCTACCGGAAAGACAGACAGAGATCAGCCGCGTCGTAAGTTGCGCTCAGGATCAGTCATCTGGTCTCTACACAGAGCGATCCCTCACGGATCAAGCTCTCTGCAGGACACTACACTGAGGACACCGTACCGCGGTTCTGAAATCTCTGTGGAGAATTTCTGCGAGAGATTTGTTGACCGTCTTTCCGTCCGGCGCGGACTTAATTATGCCATAGGGCTAGGGCCTTGTCAAGGGGTGTAGGGGAGAATTTTTCAAATTGGGGAGAAAATTGGCAGGTGGTCAGGCCGGGGGAGCTGACCAGGCCGCATACGATGAAGGCGCTAGTCAGCAGAGAGCAGGCGAGGAGCCGACACCGGGCAGGAACAAGATCGTTGTCCGGTGTCGGCCCTGTGCTCAAAGCACTTCTTCCTCGTCGCCTTGGCTAAGCGAGTAGGGTGGCTTCTCGACTGGTACGCGGTAACCACGAGGTGGCTGGGAGGTCTCATTAGGATCATAAGGTGCCGGCGGCTGAGCTGGTGCCGCCAGGTCACTGGTAATGGCCCGGACCAGGCGTTCAATGCGATCCCAGCGTGGCGGGAAGGAGGCTGCATAGAATTTCTCGTGTCCCTCGCCATCGTAGATGTAGAGCGTGTAATCGCGATCAATGTAACGGTAGTCCACCTTGATATAGGGGATGCGCACCAGTTCCAGAACTTGCAGCGTTGGTCGCAGGCTCGACTGGACAGCTTCGGCGCTAGCGCGTCCAGAGACCGCTGCGCCAGTTCGCACTTCTTCAATGGCAGCCTGCCAGACGTCAAGTGGGACGGCGTCGGGTGGCGCTTCGGGATGGAGGTTTTCATCAACCTCGGCGCTATAGACCAGCTCCCCTTCAGCCTTGAGTAGCTGCTGCTGTGGCAAGGCTTCCGTACCGACAAAGCGGCGCCGCGTCCGCAGTTCAAAGCTGCGCACGATCTCGCGATGGCGGACAATCTTGCCTGTTCCATTGCAGGCGGGACAAAGCACGGACTTGGCTCCCTGGCAGGCGGGGCAGACGCGCTTCCCAGTCACGCAGTCGCAGTCGACCTCGCCATTGATACAGTCAGGGCAAGGAATAGTACGCCCCTTGTTGGCTGGATCGGTATCCAGAGGATTTGGAACCGGCACTCCCTGCTGACGGATGCCTTCAAAGACCGAGGAAACGCGCTCGCCAAGGGCATTGGCCAGTTTTTCGACGCGCCTCTGTAAGAAGGGCCGCTTTTTCTGTTCAGCCCAATCGGCGACGTAGCCACGCCCGCGGCAGGTGGCGCAACGTTTGCGGGCCCGCCCACGGCAGTCCGGACAGGTGATCCATCCTCGCCCATTGCACTCAGTACAGAGAGCGTGCCCAGTACCATTACAAGCCGTACAGGCTAGCAGTTCATCCAGACCCGCCAGGCGGGTGCGCGTGGTCGGCGGTCGCAGGTCGCTGACTTCAGGCAGCTCGTAGTCCCAGACAGGTAGCAGCGGCTGAGGCTTGCCTGGGACCTGACCGGTGTACGGCTCGCTGACAATTTCCAGCGTTCGATGTTCCCAGCGCGTTTGGACTGTGATCTCCCACACTTCGTCACGGCTCATGGCGACAATATCCATGTAGGTCCCCAGGTCTTTCGCTACGCGCCAGTTACCCGCCGACCAGCTATTGACAAGCTGCCGAATCCTTTGCTCTTCGCTGTCGCTAGGGGGGACCGGTCTCGGCACTGTCTGCGATTGCTGCCAGTAGATGCTTGCGCGATCGACTACCCTTTTGATCTGCTGTTGAACTTCGCTCACTCCCTGAGTCAGCACCCGCCCCAGCTCTTCGAACCGCTTATCTATATCGTTTGGGCCGGGCAGTCCCCCCGGCGTGTTCGTGCCTTGCTCCCATTCATTGCTCATGTTTTTCGCCTCCCGGCTCGGGATGCAGCTTCTCGGCCAGCCTCATACGTACTATCCTGGCAGCCTGTAATACTGCAATTGGCAGGCACCTCTGCTTGCCCAGTCTCCAAGCGCCGGTAAGCTGGCTGGACTGCACCCTCACTTTCATCGCGCTATCTCTGATTACCAGTTATACGCTTTGGCCAGCGCTTACGTTGTAGCCGAATCACTTGCGTCCTGGCTATGTGCTCCTCTCTGCCCCTTCGCTCTCTTCCTTACCATGAACGATCAGCCGATTTTTTACTGTTTTCATCGTGCTCACGCTCTCGCTACTCTCCCTCGGCTCGTTCTAAGGTCAGCTCGTTCCGTCAGGCAAGAAGTTGTCTAGAGCAGGGGAACGATCTCTTGCTGCATGGGGACGCCAGTAACTTCTACTTCTCTCTCATGAATGAGCAGGTTGATTTCGCTGCGTACGCCAAAGTCGGGCAGATAGATGCCCGGTTCTAATGAACAGCAGGTATCGGGTAATAGGCGACGTTCGTCATGGGTTTCGAGGTTGTCCAGGTGCGCACCTTCGCCATGTTCCACTGTCGTGATGCTGTGGCCACTGCGATGTACAAAGGCCTCACCATAGCCAGCGCGCGCGATGACGGCTCGGACGACATCGTCCACTTCATAGGCTTGCAGAGGTTGACCCGCTGCCAAGCGTTGGCGAATGAAATCAAGACCCGTATCGCGGGCTTGACAGACGAGGGCGAAGATTTCTCGTTGCCGTGGAGGGATCTCCTCCTGACGACCAACGAAAGCCATCCAGGTGTAGTCGGCGTAGATAGCCTCTGGTTCAGGGAGGCGCGCCCAGAAGTCGATGAGGAGGAGGTCGCCGCGCTGAATAGGACTGTGTTGCTCTGCGGTGGGCGTGTAATGTGGGTTGCTGGCATTGCTGTTGACAGCAATAAGCGGCGGCTCCTCGACTAGCAGCCCTTCGGCTTGCATCAGTGTCAGCAAGCGTTGCTGGACGCTATACTCATCAAGGCTTCTTCCCGCCTGTAGATCGCCTGTTAACTCCTCAAGGAGACGATCTTTGGCAGCTATGAGTCGCCGCCCGGCTTCACGGTGACTGGCGATCTGTTGAGGTGTGAGGCGCGCGACGAAGTGTTGAGCCAGATTGGCTGAGCTGATAATCTCGACGCCACAGGTGCGCACTAATTCAATTGTGCCAGCGTCAACGGTAGACAGATAGGGAATGGCGTTGTGCGGCGAGTATTCCATAGCAATCCGCCAGCCTGGTCGGAAAAGGCTGCGGAGCTGGGTATGCAGCTCTTGCCAGGAACGGAAAATACGCTGCTCTCCCGGCAGACTGCGCAGGACATGCGGCTCTACCGCGCTCACCAGGGCAATTGGCTCCCCTTGGGTCGGTATCCAGTAAAACCAACGTCGTGTAAACAGTTGTTCGCGCGGTAGTTCCAGTATCCGGTGAGCAATGGGATTGGAACGCCGAAAATCGTAGAAAAGCCAGCCGTGTAGTCCTTCCTCTTGTAGGGCCTGCTGAATACGCTCCAGCTTCATGGTGCTGCCCTCCTTTTTCTCAACTTTATATACCACCGCTCGCGACGCTGCTGGCTCGGTCGTTTGCTCATGGCAGTAAGATCCAGGCCTTATTGTATCACTGGTTGCTTTCGTCCCCTTGCCAGCGTTAGCATAGCGAAATCTCCGGGCCAGGTTGGTGAGCGTAGCCAGGCTGAGAACAAGATTGTCGCCCTTAACTTTGGCGAGTATTCTGAGGTCAATACATCGTTATATATGAATGTTATAGAT
>NZ_JADGHT010000388.1 GCF_019683755.1 Thermogemmatispora sp.
GCCCGCGTATAGCGATTATTCAAGCTTGTATCATCAGGGAACTCACGTCCCAGCTCCAAACGAATCATATTATAAGGATGGCGCTCGTAATAGCGCTCTTGCGCCTCAGGCGAGATCACATCAAACGGCGGACAGAGCACCTGCCCCAGGTCGCTCACCGCCTCAGGCGCAAAGCGTATGCCACGGAAAGGTCGTACATCTGCCATAGGCGAGGCCCTTCGCTTTCTCTCCAGATTCAGCGCTCCCACACATAAATAGCGTATCTACCCTCATTGCAGCATTCACTGCAGCGGAGCCTTGACGGCGAGGGCACAGGGGGCAGCGCCTTCTCTGCCCATTGTACCATCTCTGTCAGCTCAGGCCCAGCCCATGCGCCGAGGAAGCAGGCCGCCCTGCCTGAGAGGCAAAACCCCGCACCAGCGCGCGAGGCTGGCGCCGAGGTCTTCTGTCTCCCCTCTTGACTTTTCGTGCCGGCCATGCTATCCTCTATCTAGAACATCAGTTCCACTACACAACCGAAGCGACCTCCCCTTTCCCATGCGGGAGGCGGTCCCCCGCCGCCTCCCGACTCGCACTCTCTCTCGCTTCGCTCTCCGCGGGCGGTCGGGTTCCACCGTGCTCCCCCCGACCGCCCATTGCTGCGCTTGCAGAGTCTCATACCTGTCGCTGGCTGGCGCGAATAAAGCGAGTTGGCTGCCCCTGCTACCAGAGGCTCCCGGCCTGCCTGGCTGGCGGGAGTCGCTGGTGAAAGAGACTCCTGCGGGAATAACCCACAAGTCCTACAATAGGCGTAACAGATTGACTCGCTCTGATATACTTTGTAATCTCATTACGTCGGAGCCGTGAACACACGCAACCAAAGCCCAGCTATCAGGCTCTGCACGCCCTGTGAGGGCGGCCATCTCAGGTGTGACCGGTGGCCTGCTGTCCAGGCGGGCGAGCGAGCGAGTGGCGGCCTGTGAGGAGGAGCGCGCGGCCCAGATTGTGCTTTCGACGCGGCGGTGGGCGAGGCGCGTGCCCCTCGCTCGACAGGTACCAGACACTGTCTCTGACCCGTCCAGCGAGCGATGGGTACAGTTTTGGAGAACGGAGATGCTATGTACGAGACGCAGCAAGAAGATCTGCTGGTGGGGCAGATGGTGGGAGGGTACCGTGTTGAGCAACTGCTGAGCAAAGGTCGTGTCAGTGCCGTCTATCTGGCCCGGCACCCCGTGAGTGGTGTGCCGGTGGCAGTCACTGCCATCATCATTCCCGAGGACTTCTCAGTCCGTGCACGTAATCGCTTTATCCGGCGCTTTACCCAGATAGCCACGGCTCTGCTCGAGTTGGATCATCCGCACATCCTACCGATTTACGACTTTGGCGAGCAGCTCGGCTATCCATACTTAGTTTCTCCCTACGTCACTGATGGCTCAGTCGCGCACATCCTGAAGCGTGATGGGCGCTGTGCCCCCTCTTACGCGCTGGAGGTTCTCCAGCAGGTGGCGGCGGGACTGGACTACGCCCATGCGCGGGGCATTGTCCACCGGGCACTCAAGCCGGCCAATATTGTGCTCCAGGGTGACGAGCACCATGTGACCGTGGCGGGCTTTGGCCTGGTTGATCTCCTGCAACTGCGCGGTGTGCGGCGTGTCGAGCATCCCTATCTCCATTTGCTCAATCTAGCCGGGACCTTTCTCGGCGCCCCTGAATATCTGGCCCCCGAGGTGGTCCTTGGCCAGCAGCAAGTTGATGCCCGCGCTGATATCTACGCGCTGGGAATCATCCTCTATGAAATGCTGAGTGGCAAGCCGCCGTTCACCGGCAACGACTCGCTGGAGATCGCGCTCCAGCATGTCAAGCAGCCGGTGCCGGCGCTGCGTAACCTCTGTCCCTCTCTACCGCCGGAGATCGATGAGGTGCTCTCTCAAGCGCTGGCTCGCGACCCAGCGCGTCGCTTCCCCTCGGCGGGGGCCTTTGTCGCCGCCTACGCGCGGGCGCTGCGCAGAGAGCAGAGCTTTGCCGTGGCCGCGCCGGTCGCCTCTAGCGCAGCCCAGGCCCAGAACCAACTTGCTGAGGACAATGAGCTAACCAGCTCTGGCGCTCACTGGCAGCTCCGGCCCCCTATTATCACCGGTCATCTTCCCAGCGTACCGGGCAAGAGAGAGCTGCCGACGACGGGTCCCCTGGCTGGTAGCGGCGGAGGAAGTGCCTGGCAGGACCGGCCCTTGCCCCTGCTGAAAGAGGCTCTCACGACCGGGGCTGCGGCGGGCAACGGGGCCAGGCGTGAAATGGTCTCTTTGCCCGGCACGCTGCCCCAGGCGGTGCCTCCCATGCCGCCAGCTCCGCCCATGCCTGTACCCAATGGTGGCGGGGCCGATCTTGATAGCTTCGCCTGGTGGTCCGGTCGACCCGAGGACTACGCTCCACAGCGCGCGGCTTCAGGGCAAGCTACGGCGGCCAAAGCCGCTGCTCACAGCGCCGAACCCGCGCCGGTGGTGCTGCCCGCCCCGCGGGAGCAGCGTGAAGGGCAGCCAGGGCACTCCCGTCAACTGCCACCAGTGGCGCCCTTTGCCGCTGACATCCCTGTGAGCACACGCCGTGGCCGCAAACGGCGACGACGCCAGGTGGTCGCCCTGCTGGCCGGCGGCGGTCTGGCGGCGGCTGGTCTGGGGCTAGCTCTCAAAACCTCTGCGGCCCAGTCGCTGCTAAGTGGACTCTTCCATGCCGGTCAAGGCCCTGCTGCCACGACGACCGCCTCCACCGGTCAGCAGCCAGCCGCTGGCCAAGCAGGACAGTCTAACGCCGGCTCCGGCGCCAAGTCCAACGGCAAAGTCATCGGCACCACCGCCCTGGCGCTCAATTCTGCCCAGGCCTTTACCAATCCTGCCGATGGCAAACAGGGACTGCTCATTCACCTCCCCAGCGGCACATTCGCGGCCTACTCACGTAGCTGCACCCATGAGGGGGTTGCCGTCAACTATGACCCGGCCACCCATTTGCTCGTCTGCCCGGCGCACGGAGCGATCTTCGACCCAGCCAAGAAGGGCAGCGTCGTCCAGGGTCCGGCTACCACCCCGTTGCCGCAGATCATGATCCGCGTCAATGCCGACGGTTCCATCACAACCGTCTAAGCGCGGGTGGAGTCCGTTGCCACAGGGCGGGCCTGGCCCTTAGCCGACCTCCGCCTGCCTCTGCTCGAAGCACGCCGCTGCAGGCGCTTATCCCCCACCAGCGGGGCTAGCCGGGATGGCCATCTCTGGCTTGACGTGCCAGGGCTGCGCTGGGTAGACTAGACTACAACCAGTGGCTCAAGGAGCCACTACCCTCCCTGGTGGGGGAGAGTGCGCTGTTGACAGCATAGTAATCATGTGGGAAGGAGGCGGCGCCTCTGAACTTGCGCTCGGCTATACCATCCGCGGTGAGGAGGCGCCGCAACAGATGGCCAAATGGATGAAACCGTTCTGGGCTATATCGGCTTTGTCGTAGCCGCCCTCATACTTGCCTGGGCCGCCCTGGAGATCGGCAAACGTCTCAGCACCTTCCGCCGCACGAGCACTAACACCGAGACGGCAGATCGCTGGATCAGGCTGGACCCCACTCAGCTCAATCAGCTAGAGGAGATGGCGCCTGAGGCTCCCCTCGAAGACGATGAGGATGAGTCTCCTTATTCTCCTCCGCTGCGCTCGCAGCTCAATGGCCATTATTCGAATAAAAGCAAGAAAACATTCTAGCTAGCTAAAGAAGCGCACAGCCAATCAACTGCGAATGGGGAAGCAGATCGATCTGGCTGACCTGCGGCCTGCTCTGCAGTTGCGCTCAGGGCCTGAGAGATGCCACATACATCCTTAGTCAAAACCGTCATCGCGCTCCCGGCTCTGTCCCTCCTGCAGCAGGCGCTTGATCTCTGCCAGCACCTCGGCAGCATCTAGCTCAGGCTGTCGCGCCTCGTCCGCTGCTTCATGTTCTTCCATCTG
>NZ_JADGHT010000389.1 GCF_019683755.1 Thermogemmatispora sp.
TACTTGATAGCTCGCGATTGAGTGATGTGCACACTAGGCAATTCCGAGACTTTAGGCTATATTACACCGACGCCGAGAAAAACGCAACGCATGGGAAAGAGCCTAGCAAGGCCGAGTAGAGGCCGTCTCTCACAAAATCATTAGCGGAGCCGCGATCGCTCTCCGGTCCCTCTTCAAGGAGACCCAGCAGCCTGAGTAAGTCAACTGAGCAGCTAACCAGGCTTACCACCCGTCGCCCGGGCGCTGTCTTTTCCCTGACTCCTCTCTCTCGCTCGCTAGACTCTCCCGTCACTGGCGATCATGACCGTATTTAGCAGCCATCCTCTTTACTTGCTGTTTCCCTCCTCGCTGGCTGGCTAGCTAGCGCATCGTGTGGCCAGATCACCTCGGGCAGAGCCGACCCGACCAGGAGGAGTGCTTCCTTTTTTGCATTGTATACAGGCAAGGGGCTCTGGTCAAGAAAGCTGGCCTGAGTGGTCTGGGGGTCAGGGATAGGGTAGGGGCAGCCGGCTAATATAGAGGAACGAAAGCTGAAAGGAGAAACCCAACAGGGTCATTCACCCCCGGAAGGCGCTGGCACTCATGCCGCACAGGCAGAGCGCTGGAGCGCCTGAGTCCCCAAGCCCGGCTAGTTAGTTAGAATGAGGGAGGATTCCTTGTGTCTAAAGACCAGGGCCATGCGTTTATGCGTAATAGGGTAGGCGGCAGAGAGGCACCGAGGCCAAAGGATGTCAATGAGCTGAGCTATTACTCGGGAAGCGAGGGAATGATCAGTAGGAGACAGGCGAAAAGGCCCAAGGCTGTTACCATATGAACACACGGGCCGTTCTTCTGGCAGGTTAGAGCGGCTGCCATAGCCTAGAATAGGGAATATGCCGCTCTGAGAGGGGCCGCAAACGTGATGCACATTGGGATTAATGCCCAGCTCTTATCATACAGCCAGAGCTATCGCAATAGCGGTGTCAGTCGCTATATTCGTCGGCTGCTTGAAGGACTGGCCCAGGAACCTGGCGAGTATCGCTATACAATTTTCGTCAATGGCCATGAAGTGGAGGAGCATCTGGCTCCTGTGGCGAGTCACCCACAGTTGACCTATGTCAGCGCCCCCTGGCCAGAAGAGCGGCCCTGGACACGAGTGGCCTGGGAACAACTCAAATTGCCAGGGGAGCTGCGCCAGCGACACATTCAGCTGCTGCACTCGCCGGTGAATGTGCTTCCTCTCCGGTTGCCGGCGGGTTGCCGTGGAGTGGTGACGCTTCACGATCTGGCTTTCCTCCGTTTCCCGGAGGTTCTCACCGGTCCTAAACGGCTCTACCAACGCACCTTTACGCTGCGCAGCCTGCGTCGCGCGACGCTGGTGATTACTGTCTCGGAAAGCACGCGTCGCGATGCTATCGAGCTGCTCTCTCTGCCGGAGGAACGCCTTCGCACCGTCTATCCCAGCATCGATGCGCGCTTTAGCGCCAGTCCGCGAGATGAGCAGGCAATTCAGGCGTTGCGCGCGCGCTATGGGCTTGAGAGTGGTTTTATTCTCTATCTGGGGACGCTAGAACCACGCAAAAATCTCGATACCTTGATTGAGGCCTTTGCTCGCCTGAAAGGCCAACACGGCATTCGAGAAAAGCTCGTGTTGGCAGGCAGCAAAGGCTGGCTCTATGAGGCGATCTTTGCTCGCGTTCGCAGTCTTGGGCTTGAGTCAGAAGTCCTATTCCCGGGCTTTATCGCGGACAGCGAGCAGGTTTTATGGTATCATGCAGCCACGGCCTTTGCTTATCCCTCCCTCTATGAAGGGTTCGGCTTGCCGGTGGCAGAGGCACTGGCCTGCGGGCTGCCGGTGGTCACCTCTTCTGTCTCCAGCTTGCCCGAAGCGGGCGCCGGCGTGGCCCTGACAGTCGAGCCACGCAATGTGGATGCCCTGGCGCACGCCCTGTATCGGGCACTCAACGATGAGAGTTATCGGCAGCACTGCCGCGCAATGGCCAGTATGGTGGCGGAACGCTTCTCGCTGCGCACAATGGCTCGCCGGATGCGAGCCATCTATGAGGAGGCTCTCAGCGAGGAGCAGAGGCAATTGTTGCAGTCTGAGCCGTGGCCGCAACGAGAGGAGCAAGATGTTTCTTCACTGGAGTGAGAAAACCTTCAATAAAGCAGGACTATGGCCGTGAAAGGTAGTGAACTCTCACAAGTACAGTTCTCTGGCACGTCAGAAGCAGGCTCGGTGGCCGCCAAACCGCAGGCCCAGGAGGCGGCTACCACCTCAGCGGTGGCTGGCTCCAGTGTGATGACAGGCACAACGGGGACAATGGGGGTGACTGGAGCCACTGGCCAGTTAACTCGCATTATCTCCCAGCGGCGTTCTCATCGCCGTCAGTGGCGCATCCTCGAGTGTCTGGTAATGGTGCTACTGGATGCGACGCTGGTAGCAATCTCGTTCTATCTTGCTTATCTGATCCGCTTCCAGCTGCTGTTTGAAAGTCCCTGGCTGGATCGCCTGCGCCGTGCCCTGACTGACGCCGGCCCTAGCCATGCCACTTTTATCCCTCTCGATAAGTTAACGGAGATGCAGATCGGCATCGTGATCGGAGCCATTGCCATTTTCGCGGTTCGCGGTCTCTATCGGCTGCGTCCAACCGGCACCTGGTTCCGTCAGATGTGGACGATCGTCAGCTCGGCTACCATCGGCATGGCCTTCCTGATCACCTACTACTTTGTCTTCCAGCCAACGGCCAATTCGCGCTTGCTGGTGCCTTTTGTCTGGGCCACTTCCATTGTATTGCTTTGCCTGGGACGCCTGATAGCTTCGGCCATCATGGGCATGCTCTATCAGCTCGGTTTGGGAGAGACACGGGTACTGGTGGTCGGCTCGGGTCGCCTGGCCAAGATGATTATGCAGCACATTACGGCTAATCCCAGCCTGGGCTATTCGATTGTAGGCTTCCTTCATGATCTGGAGAACCCGCCCGGCGACTTTGGCCGCTTCAAGATGCTGGGGACACTCGATGACCTAGGGATGGCGATCCGCTCGATGCAGGTTGATGAGGTAATCATTGCTCTGCCTTCCCATCTGCATGAGCAGGTGATCAGGACGGTGCGTCTCTGTGAACGGCTTGGCACTTCCTTTAAACTGATCCCCGATCTCTATGAGCTGAGCCTTTCGCGTATCGATATGGAGTCGATCGAGGGTATCCCCCTCATCGGCATCAAGCAGTCCTCGCTCAATCGCTGGCAGCGCGCTGTTACCCGGGTGGTTGATATTGTGGTCGCCAGTCTGGTGTTGGTCCTGGGTGCGCCGCTCTGGCTGTGCATCGCCCTGGCAATCCGCTTGGATTCCCCTGGTGGGGTGATCTATAAGTCGACGCGCATCGGGCTAAATGGTAAGCCTTTCCAGATGTATAAGTTCCGCTCGATGTATCAGAACGCTGATCAGATGCTGGCGGCTCTGCTCGATCGCAATGAGGCTCAGGGCCCGCTCTTCAAGATGCGCGATGATCCTCGTATGACGCGCGTTGGACGCTTTCTGCGCAAATTGAGTCTGGATGAGATCCCGCAGTTCATCAATGTCCTTAAAGGTGAGATGAGCCTGGTCGGCCCGCGCCCAGCCCTGCCACGTGAGGTAGCCCAGTATGAAGAGTGGCAGAAGGGCAGGTTAGCCATTAAGCCCGGCATCTCTGGCCTCTGGCAGGTGCGTGGCCGCAGCGACTTGAGCTTTGATGAGGGTGTGCTGCTCGATCTCTATTACATAGAGAATTGGTCGCTGCGTCTTTACTTCCAGATCTTGCTGCGCACTATTCCAGCGGTCATTTTCAGGCGGGGTGCATACTAAAAACGATGAGAGTGGCGCTCGTCCATGATTATCTGAACCAAATGGGGGGTGCAGAGCGTGTCGTTTTGGCCCTGCACGAGTTGTTTCCCGACGCCCCCCTCTATACTTCTATCTATGA
>NZ_JADGHT010000390.1 GCF_019683755.1 Thermogemmatispora sp.
GCACTAGACTCCTGGCTTGATCTCTCTTCTCCGCACTATTGTGGATGGTAGCAGCTCCTGTGTCCCCTATTATAAACAACTACCTAGGTCCCGGTCTATTTTTGTCCGGTCACCAGGACTTTTGCGAGGGAAGAGCAAACGGAACGGCAGGCTGGACACCGCAGGAAAGACAAGCAGCCAGAGAGGCTGATCCTCTGAGCCGGCCAGGCAGATAGATCTGCAGGTAAACAGAAGAGAGTCACTTCTGCCAACTACGCGTCCACGGGTCCACCTCCTACCTGGAGCTGCCCTGACTAGACTGCTAGCAGCGGTTGATCAGGCGCAACTCCATACTGGCCTGGTAAGCGGCACGCACAACCTGGGTGATAAGCCACTCGCCTCGGCGAGAAAGCAGGTCACAGCGGAACGAAAGTGCAATGGCTGCTATTACCCGGCCCTGGGCATCCCTGACCGGGGCCGCCAGGCAGGCCGTACCCGTGTGCAACTCCTCGCGATCAATACTGTAGCCCTGGCGGACAACGCTGTGAAGCTCCTCACGGAGAAGAGAGCGTTCAACAATTGTCCGCTGAGTCAGGCGAGGCAGGCTATGGCGAGCGAGGTAGTCCTCGACAAACTCCGGCGAGCTGTAAGCCAGGAGAACTTTCCCCAGAGCATGAGCGTGAGCCTGACCACGGTAGCCAACGTAGATGCCCGGGATGCGTTCAGCGTGGGCTGGCTCAACGATGGCCTGTAACTCCACCTCACCGTAGCGCCAGGCAGCCAAATAGGCCGGCTCCTGGCAGCGTTCGCTCAAACTGTGGAGGATCGGGCGCAGACGTTGCTGGATCGCAGGCTGATAAGTCGGTACAGCCAGGGCTGACCTGTGTTCCTCTGATTGTGGGCCTGGCCAGTCTTGGCTAAGGGTGCGCAGATAGGCATCGTTTAAGTAGGGGATCTGGGGGCCGAGTACGTAGTGACCGTTGGGAAGGCGCTCGACATAGCCAGCCGCTGCCAACGTATTCAGGCAGTGGTAGCACGTGCTGATATTGAGGTGGAGCAAGCTACTCACCGCACGCGCTGTCAGTCCACCAGGAGTGCTGGCAATCAGGTTAAGGATAGCAAGCACACGCTGTGCGGAGCGCAAGATATCGCGCTTAGGCTCGGGGAGTGATGAGGCTGGGGCCTGAAGGTGAGCGTAAGGGTAGTTGACCATAACTCTGTTGCTCCTTTGCGCAGGTGGGGACGTTTATCGTAGCGACCTTGTTATTACAACTCGTCCCCCCTCAAGTGGGGCACTCCTTTACCTGGGATTATACTGAGCAGCGTCTCTGTGTCAAGCACAGTAAGATACGATTTCAAATAATGAAATCCTGATCTACACACTGGTATAGTTTTATGCTATGCTGGCAGCGTAAGCGAGTGGGCTGGAGCTGATCGATGCCGGGCGAGGACTAGCTCAGAGGCACTGAGTGAGTGACTGGGCCAGTCCGCCTCGGCATCATTGCAAACCGCAGCCAAAGCAAGAAGCAGCCAAGCCGGAGAAGGCGTCTGTTGTGCAGATATAGGCAGCGTAGTGCGTTCTGACTCACTCGTTTGCTCAGGTTCCCGGAGAAGCTGCCGAGTCTGGCTCTGGAGCGGGCCCAGATGAGCCGAGGGAGTCGCTGATCGGGTCACTGTTGACTCACTGGAGACAAAGGAGGCCTGCTGATGTTCCGCGCCTCAACGGGCGAAGAAATCTTTATCGTTGACGCCCACACCCATCTCTGGGATGCCAGCCCCGCTAATCAGCGCAACCAGTACGGGCGTGGCTGGATCGACTGTTTCTATGATTATCACCGAAACCTTTCCCCGGCTGAGTATGTTTGGCCGCTGAGCGACTTCGAGCGCTATACCCCCGAGCGCATGGCCCATGATGAATTCGTCAAGGGCTATGTTGATATGGCTATTCTCCAGCCCACCTACCTCACTGAATTCTTTATCAATGGCTTCAACACCATTGAGCAGAACAGTGTCATGAAGCAGCGCTATCCCGAGCGCTTTATTCTCAACGGGGCCTGGGATGCGCGTGACGGTGACGCGGGTTTGGAGTATCTGCGTCGCCAGAAGGAAGAATGGGACATTAAGGGGGTCAAGCTCTACACTGCCGAATGGCGTGGCGCCTCCAAGGGCTACAAGCTCTCCAGTCCCGAGGCTTATCGCTATCTGGAGGAATGCGCCAAGCTAGGGATCACCAATATTCATGTGCATAAAGGCCCGACCATTTATCCACTAAACCGTGATGCCTTCGATGTGGCCGATGTCGACGATGCCGCTTCCCGCTTCCCTGAGCTAAATTTTATCGTCGAGCATGTTGGTCTGCCGCGCCTGGAAGACTTCTGCTGGATCGCTGTTCAAGAGAAAAACGTCTATGCCGGTCTGGCGGTGGCTCTGCCCTTTATTTATCCGCGCCCACGCTACTTCGCTGAGATCATGGCGAATCTGCTCTTCTGGGTCGGGCCGGACAAAATTCTCTTTGGGAGCGACTACGCCATCTGGGAACCGCGCTGGTTAGTTGAGCGTTTCATGGCCTTCGAGCTCCCGCAAGATCTCAAAGAGGAGTTTAAGGTTGATCTGACGCTCGATGTGAAGCGCAAGATTATGGGTTTGAACGCCGCGCGCCTCTATGGAATTGATCCAGAGGAGCAGCTCAAGAAGTTGCGCGGCGACGAACTAGCCCAACAGGCGGCTGGCCGAGAGAGCATAGACCAAGCGCCGTCAAGAGAACCTGGCAGCTCTGCCACGGCTGAGGCGGGTACCTGAGCTGGTCCTCCAGGGGTAGCCAGGCTGCAGCCTGGTTGCTGATGGTGGGAAGAGCAGCCTGACTAAGGCAGACGGCAGTCCTGGCCTCTCAGGACCCCGGCACCTTAGCGGCCCTACTGTGCTGATGGCGGAAGAGAGGAGAACGACCATGCCGATCCACGATGCTGTGAGCGTACCCCTTGTCAGGCCAGAGCAGATCTGGGCGGCCATTGCCGATGTGATTGACCCCGAGTTAGATACGCCGCTGGTGAGGCTAGGGTTCGTTGATCGTATTGAGACCAGTGGCGCGGAGGTGCGCATCTTTTTAAAGCTGCCAACTTTCTGGTGTGCGCCCAACTTCGCTTATTTGATGGCCTCCGACCTGGCTGAACGAGCGCGAGCTGTACCGGGAGTGGCCAGTGTTCAGGTGCAGCTACTTGATCACTGCGCTGGTGAGGCCATCTCGGCGGCGGTCAATCAAGGCCTCAGCTTCGCCGCCGCTTTTCCCGAGGAGGTCACGACGGATAGCGATCTGCAAGAGCTGCGTCGCACCTTTTTGCGCAAAGGCTTTCTGAGGCGTCAAGACCTGTTGCTACGTCGTCTGCTTCAGACTGGCCTGAGCGAGGAAGTGCTACGTTCCCGGCGCCTGGAAGATCTCTCTTGGGATGAAGAGGGCGATGTGGCCCGCCTGTGCCTGCCAGGGGCCACTCTGGAGCTACCTGCGCTGGGCAAGGCGGCCCGAGCTTATGTCGAGCGTGGCCAGGCGCTGGGATTATTACGGGCGGGTTCTTCCCTCTTTGTGGACGAGCAGGGGGAGCCTATACCTGCCGGTGAGCTGCAGCGCTTTCTGCGTCGCCTGCGCTCTGTGCGCCTGAGCCTGCTTTTCAATACAGCCATGTGCAGTGCTCTTTTCCGCACCCGTTACCAGCATGCGAGCGCAGAGACAGCGCACAACGAGGAAGGAGAGGATTCCCTATGAAAGCCGTGCGTCTCCATGCCTACAATCAATCACCGGTGGTTGAAGAGGTCGCTGAGCCGACTATCAGTGGTCCATTTGACGTCATTGTACGCATTGGTGGGGCTGGCCTCTGTCGCACTGATCTGCACATTATCGAAGGACAGTGGGCTGAGAAATCGGGGGTGACGCTACCGTACACGCTCGGCCATGAGAACGCTGGCTGGG
>NZ_JADGHT010000391.1 GCF_019683755.1 Thermogemmatispora sp.
ATCTACTTTATTATAATATATGGTAATGTATAAAATTGCTCCTGTCAATAGTGCTGATGGCTGAATCATTTCAGTAATCGAACAACGTGCTCTTGATCTGCTCCAACTTGCTCACGGCCATTCACGCCTTGACATAACAGGCTGGCAGCATGACAGAGTACCTGCTTTTCACGCTACCCCAGTTGCTACTAGACGCATCGGCTGGTGGTGCACCTGGTGACGGGTTTGGTCCTGATGATGACACCAGGAGCCTACCCGTCCCCAAACTACCCCGCTCACCGTCACCGCCCGAGAGCAAACGAGGCCAGCCGTCTGCTCTGGGTCCGGTGACCCGACGGCTGGCCTCTGCTGGCCAAGCATCTCTATCTACAGGATCAGGCGCACTGACTGCTTGTTTGCCTACCAAAGCAGCGCTCACTCGCTCTGGTGCTACCAGAGCTTTCCATAATGTGAGCTGGGCAGTGGGACCTCGACGGCTACATTGATGAGCGGATAGTACGCCTGAATCTGACTGGCCCCATACTTCTCGCGGAAGCGCTCCACGATGGCGGCGACACGGCTTTGATCCTCAATCAGGCGTACATTGGTGGTAAGAGCCTGCTGACCGGCTCGCATTTCTAAGGTCGGAGCCTGGCGCAGATTCTTGTACCAGCCGGTCTCGGTCCCCCGCACAGGCAGCAAATAGAGGGTATCGCCCTGAGGCTTCCTGCGCCATCTGGCCTTTGCTGCCGGTCTCAGGGGGCAAACCAGTCTCGCTGGACAAACCTCCTTCAGAGCCAGACTGCTAACAGGAGAGCCTGAACAGCGTTGCCGCCAGCCGGAAAACGCCTCATGAGCAGTCATCATCTAGTAGCGTCTGGACAGAGAGGACCTGATCAAGGCCCACTCGGGCTAGCTCATTCTCCCGCGGCACATAGCCACTCTGAACATCCCTATTCTAACACATTCGAACACAACACTACTCTTCTTTGTCCTTCGCAGCCGCCATTGAAAAGCGCTTCCTAGGCCGTTCCGAAGGAACGGATAGCTGCGGAAGAGCCGGCAAAGCTAGCGAGTCTCTTGACAGAATGCCAGCCTTGGGGTATGCTCTTCTTAGCGCGACTATGTTCTAATATGTTAGATTTGGTTGCCTTCAGCATATTACCCAGGGGGATCTTATGGACCAAACACTGACTCGGCGTGGCCTACTCAAGCGCCTGACACGGGGAGGTCTAGCGCTCACAACCGTGCCTTTGTGGACAGGGTTGGTGCTCTCCGCCTGCGGCTCTACCTCGGGCGGAAATAGCCAGATCACGGTCTTTGCGGATGCCAATCCGCAAGGTGAGGGGTTAGCGCCGTTGGTGCCGCAGTTCGAGAAGGAGACTGGCATCAAGGTCAATTACCAGGTTATTTCCGAAACGGAGATTACGAACAAAGCTTCCGTAGCCCTGGCCGCTGGCGATGGTTCACTTGATGTGACCTGGGGCGGTGTCAGCCAGCTGCCGCGCTGGGAAACGGCGGGATGGATAGAGCCGCTTGACAGCTATCTCTCAGATACCTCTCTTGTGGGGAAGCAGTTCAATTCCTCTGATTTCATTCCCGCCTGCTGGCAGGCTACTGTCTGGCAAGGTAAGCGCTATGGCCTGCCAACCTTGCTCGATACCAATATTCTGATGTATCGCAAGGATATTCTCGCAGAGCACCATGCCAGTGTCCCCGAGACCATCGATGAGCTGCTGGCTGTCTGTGCTCAGGTCAATAGTACATCCATGCCTGCGGTTGTCCTGCGTGGCAAACGTGGCGTCCATGCCAACATCTGGATCTTCAATATATTCTTCTACGGCGAAGGAGGTCACTATTACCAGGGCCAGCAGCCAGGCGGCCCGGTTCCTGCTGGCAAGCTGGCAGCAGACCTAACCAACCCCGCGGCCATCAAGGGGCTGGAGGTCTACAGCGAGTTCTTCCTCAAGCACTACACGCCTGCGGGTTCGGCAGCCTTTGACTTTCCCGAGACCACCTCAACTTTCAAGGCGGGGCGAGCAGCCATGCTGGTCGACGACATTGCTTTTGGCCAGGAAATGGTCAGCGCCCTGGGGGAGAAAGTTGGCTTTGCCCCGGCGCCGCGCGGACCTGCTGGACAGTATCCCGGTTTCGACACCCAGATGTGGTTTCTAGCCAAAGGCTCACGCAACAAAGAGGCCGCGATCAAGTTCATGGTCTGGAGCACCTCACCAGAGATCCAACTTCAGGCCGCTAAAAATGGCCAATATATTGGAGTGACCCGTCAATCAACCTTCAATGACCCTCAGTTCAAGGAATTTGTCAGGCCCGATTTGCTGGCGGCTTTCAAAGCGGATACCCCACACCTCGACCTCAACCACTTTGTCATCACACCTTCCTTCGACGTCATCGGTGACTATGTCTCGGTGGCCGTTACGCAAGCCATCACAGGCCAGCTCAGCCCCCAGGCCGCTCTCGCAGCTGCTCAGCAGCAAGCGGCCTCCTATCTGGCCACACATCCCAGCTCGTGACTCCGGCAAGGGGACTGACGGGCCTCCCGGCCTGCTCTAACGCCCGGGCACCCATAAGGTCAGTGCAGCCTGGCGCAGGCAGGCCAAGATCTTTCTTTTCCCGACCTGTGCTCTGCCTGCACTGGCCAGGCAGCAAGTGCAGGCGTACAGGCAAGCACGGATATCCAACTGAGCCAGCTGGCTCATCAGAGAGCAGCATAGAGAGGAGGATGAATCTCATGTTAGCCGCTGTCCTCAAGGAGCGAGGCATCCTGGAAATCGAAGAGCGCCCGGAGCCTCCTGCACCGCCTGCAGGTTATGTGCGCGTAGCAGTGCGCTCGGTAGGCATCTGTGGCTCAGACGTCCATTACTATCAAGAAGGAGCCATCGGCCATTTCGTCGTGCGGGCGCCAATGGTGCTTGGTCACGAGGCTGCAGGCATTGTAGAAGCCGTCGGCCCCGGTGTCGAGGGCTTTCCTCGGGGTGCGGTTGTGGCCCTAGAGCCAGGTATTCCTTGCGGCAAGTGTGGCTATTGCCGCACGGGAGCTTACAATCTCTGCCCGGAGGTGCGTTTCTTCGCCACCCCTCCCATTGACGGCGCCATGCAAGAATATGTGCTGCACCCGGTTGAGTTCACTTATTTAGCCCCGGGTCTGACAACCGATCAGGCAGCGCTGGCCGAGCCGCTCTCAGTAGGGGTTTATGCCGTTCGTGAAACCCGCATTGGTGTGGGCACTCAGGTAGGGATCGTTGGAGCCGGGCCCGTTGGGGTGCTGGCCGCGCTGGCGGCAGAGAGCGCCGGAGGACATGTCGTCCTGGTGGACATACGCGAGGACCGCGTTGCGACGGCGCGTCAGATCGGACTAGAGGCATACAAGCAAGCTCCTCCAGCGCTTGAAGCCTGTGAGGTAGTCCTGGAGTGCTCCGGGAGCGCCGGTGGTCTCCGCCTGGCTCAGCAGTGGGTCAAGCGCGGGGGAGTCCTGGCCCTCATCGGCCTGGGCGAGGCGGCTGCGATGGTCCTTGATGGCCTAGACCTCAGCCTGCGTGGCATTACGGTGCGCGGCATCTTCCGCTACGCTAATGTCATGCCTGCTGCCATCGCCATTCTGCAGCGCAATCGCGAGCGGCTGCATATCTTCCTTGGGACCACTATCGGACTGCGGAGCTTGCCAGCTTTTCTGGAACAAAAGGAGTATTTGAAGCCTCTGAAAACTATTGTACGTGTGCCCGAGTAGAGGCCCAGAACATGTCATCAGGAAGGACAGGAAGGGAGCAAGCGCTATGGCTGAACCGCTCAAGAGGCGTGGCCGGCTATTGGTTGAGGGGAGCCAGGAGTCTGATTATTCCGTACCCGAGAGAGGCGGTCAATCGCAGCCGGCTCGGAATCGCCGGGGCCCCGGGGGGGGGGGCCGGGGCGTGTGCGCGGGGGGGTTTGTGTTTTTT
>NZ_JADGHT010000392.1 GCF_019683755.1 Thermogemmatispora sp.
GGCCTCGGGTCCTGGCGAAGAGACTCCTGAACCGTAGAGTTAGCCGCCAGAGTGCCTTATAATAGTACTGGCTGAAATACCCTGAGCACACTGGCGTGTCTAGCGCTGGGAGTTCGCATGAATCCTGAGTTTGATTTTGAGAAGCGCTGGCGTCTAGTTCGTGAAGTGATAGAGACCCTCGTCCTCACGGCGCTCATGTTCTTCATCATCCGCTTTGCCATCCAGAATTTCTACGTTGAAGGCATGAGCATGGAGCCGAATCTGCATGACAAAGAGCTGATTCTTGTTGACAAATGGTCATACCTCTTCCATGAACCGGCGCGCGGCGATGTGATTGTCTTCGTTGCTCCCCCCAACCCCAGTCAGGATTACGTGAAGCGTATCATCGGCATTCCGGGCGATGTGATCACCATTCAGGGGACAACCGTCATTGTCGATGGGGTGACCCTTCACGAGACCTATGTTGACCCACGGCGGCAGGGCAATCCCTATCCTTCCTTTTCGAACCGTGTGGTACCGCCCGATAGCTATTTCGTCCTGGGAGATAACCGGGCTGGCAGCTCGGACTCACGCGACTGGGGCTTTGTTCCGCGCAAGAATATTATTGGGCGCGCGGCGCTCGTCTACTGGCCCTTGGGAGAGGATAACAATGGCTTCCTTCCCGATGTCTCTGCTGTTTTTGCCGAGGTGCACCAGCGCCAAAGTGCCATGCTGCAGCCATCGGCGCTGCTGAAGAGGCCTTCTCGCGCCTCGCCGCCTGCGCCCTTACAGCCAGACCAGTCCCTGCTAGTGCTCTTGCTCTTTCCTTCGCTTATCCTCCGCTGTCGCCGCCAAGCGGCCTGGAAGCAGAGCGGCCATTGGCGCTGGAGGGCGGCCCCAGGAGCAGGTCGACGGCATGATTTTCTAGCACAACGGCCAGCACCGGATGCTGTAGCCGCTGTTGGGCAGTGGCCAGGTGCTGGTTGACAAGAGAGGCGAGATCCTCATCGGAGAGAATCCAACCGATGGGGCCCTGAGTGTGAAGATCGCTGATGCGCAACTGACCGGCGCTGGCCTCGGGTACAGCGCTGATGCTATTGGCTGTACCGTAGAGAGTGAAATCGAGCGTGATGGCAGTAGGGGTAACGGCAAAGTGGGCATCTTGGACGGGACTGGCAGGCGCATGGGCCAGCGTGAGCAGATTATTGAGCACGGTCTCATTGATGCGCACTGGCCCGCCAGGAAGCTGGGCGGCGCGCGCCGGGTCAATCTGCTGTACTGCGCTGTCGAGGGCAGCATTAAGCTGCTCCTTGGCCAAGCGGTTGAGTGTGGGACGAATGAGCAGAAACCAGGCGCCAAGGAGCAGGAGAAGCAGGAGGAGGAGCGAGCCGAGGCAGCCGAGGAGCCAGCGTCGGCCCCGCCGTCTCCGGCGGCTAGGGGGAGTTGCGAATGCCCGACTAGCTAGAGTTTGCGGCGACTGGACTGTGGTCGGCCCTGGCCCGGCACTAGCAGCGGCTGAGCCTGGCGTGGCCGGTGCAACAAGGAGAGCGCCGCAGTTGGGGCAGAAGCGGGCTGCCGGGGCGATGGGAGCAGAACAATGTGGGCATTGCACGGTGTTCACCTCGTCTCGGTTTTCGGCGTGACGGCGCCTAAGGTCGCTTGCTCTGCCTGCCGTCACCCCTCTCGCATAGAGCATATCATATTTTTGATCAACGCAGCTTCAGAGGCGGGCGAGGCAGTTAGTACCTTCTCATACGACATTCAGGCCTGGTCGCGATCTCCCTGATTGAGGCACTGATCACCTTGAAGAAGAGATAATAGCATGCGCCATCAGGATCTGCCGCGAACATTACCGGAGTTGGTCCAGCGCGCTCCGTTTCCTGTCTACGGAAGCAGCCGCCTGCCAGCAGACTTCCGGCTCTGCAGCTACGGGACAGGGATCTCCCATCTTGGTCATCTCTTTCACGTCGTGCTTAGCTTTGCTTCTCCCCGCTACTCGTTGAGCCATCCAGCCTCTCGTTGCAGCAAGCTCAATGAGGCTCTCTGTCTTGACTCTATTGATGCCAGCGTAGAATCCCCCGATCGCGAGGGAATGGCCAGACACCTGGCGGGCCTGCAAGGTGATGAGCTTGTTCGTGAAAAGCTGGCGAGCTTGGCCTGTGCTCAAGCAGACAACGGGGCTATTCCCTCTCCCCGAGGGTGGTCTGTGGACCTCATGAGCAACAAGGCAGCTTTCAGAGGAATCCTGCGCTCCTGGCGCTCAAGCCGGCTGGTCAGGCTCAGGCGACGTGCGTCGACTCCCTAAAAAGTCCAGGCGCAGAATCGCATCCATTGTCTCCAGCGTCCGCGTGCGCAGGACGGGATCAGCCTCCAGCATGGCCCGCACCTCGGCGATGAGCGCCTGCTCTCGTTCTGCAGGCAGGCGATGATAGCCGTAGAGCTGGTGCACGGCGGCTGCGGCGGCACGCCTGAGCTTCTCGGCGTCATCCATGGGCGGGAGTGGCTGTCGCTCGCTCACCGGATGATCCGTCAGGCCTGGGGGCAGCTCTCCCAGGGCCGTCAGCGGCTCCAGGCCATCGGCAAAAAACTCACTCTCTTGTCCGATCAGGTGAGCTGCGTTTGGCGTCGCCCGCTCAATGCGCACCGTCACGGTCTGGCGCTCCTCGTCCAGAGCAGTGATCGTACCGGCCAGAAAAATCACCTCAACGCTACCCCAATAGACTTGTTCGCCCAAATGCAGAATCATAACGGCTACTCCTCTCTGCTGTGTGCCGTTTCACCAAAGCTTTTGAGGGCCTCTGACAGCCAGAGGCGGTGCAGCTCTGGCTCTCTCCTCTCCCTCTCCTTATAGGTAGCCGGCCAGGGAAAGAGAGACTGAGCAACCAGCTTTCAGAAAGCTATAAACGTTGGGAAAGCTCCTCTTTCCAGCCAGCAGAGGGAGCAAAAGAGGGGAAGAGTGAAGAACTGAAAGGGTACATCCTTGCAACCAGGTCGGTCGTCGCGCTGCTCGAGGAGATCACTAGTCTCGGAGGCGTGCAGCGTTGCTTAGTCCTGATCACCGCTGTTTTCTTGCGCGATCACTGTGAAATGCTGGCTGGGGAACTGCTGGCAGGTAATCATATAGGTTCCTGCCTCCTTAAAGAAGATCAGCTGATGCTCGTTGCGGCGTAGCTCCACATGACCGATGCCGGGATCAGGCTGCGCCAAAAAGGTCAGGTCGTAGTCAGAGAGATTCGAAAGCGTAATGCTCTGACCCTCCTTCAGCGTGACCGACGTCGGTACAAAGAAATAGGTATTGTTAGGGCGCGTGTAGTCTGCATCGAAACTGACTGTCGCCACAGGCTCAAAACCGCAGGTGACCCCGGGCGTCATCGAGACCTGTACGGTCAGCCGAGCCGAAGGATGCTCCTGCGAAGAGAGGGTAAAGGTGCCGGCTTTGGGGAAGGGCACATACTCTGTCTCGCCCGGATCAACCACAGTGAAGCGTAGTCCAGCATCCGGTCGGCTGGTCAAGGTAAAGGTTTGCTGCGTGGTATTGACGATGGTCAGCGTATCGCCCATCTTGAGCGAAACACTGCGCTGATTGAAGGTGTCATCCCCTTTGATCATCACACTGACCGGCTGATCGCATGCCCTACTGGAAGCAGTGTTCCTGGCGGCCTGAACCGGGATGCCATTGTTCGGATAAGGAGTCACCTGCGTCCCTGGGGCGGCCTGAACAACAATGGGTTGGTGCATGCCGGCCTCATAGTGGCCGCCGTAATGACAGCTAAATTCAAGCATGCCCGGTGGAGCCGTGTGATCAAAGGTAAAGTCAAGCGTTTTGCTCTCGCCGGGGGCGATATTGTAAATATAGGCCAGGGCACGCTGGTAGACCTCATCCATAACCATTGTCTCAGTATTCATGGGATGCATGATAAGAAAATCATGGTG
>NZ_JADGHT010000393.1 GCF_019683755.1 Thermogemmatispora sp.
GCAAGGAAGACCCATGAGCCCCACCCGCGGGTCAGGATAGTCGTATTTTTGCCATACCAGCCAATGCCTGCCCGCTGAGCAACGGCACGATCAACCATGCGCCCGGTATCAACAAAAAGTCGCGCTTCTAGCTCGTGGCCAGCCTCGCGCCGCGCATATTCCCGCAGCCATTCAGCGAACTGTTTCAGCTTAGGCTTGATAACTTCGTGATAGTCCTCTCCCCAGGCATAGCGTGAGATGCGTCCACGCGGCAGATCGTCCTGCGGCTCTTCGGGCGGCTCGCTCAGGTAACACATGGCCAGAGCAATAATCGAGCGTGCCTCTGGCAGAAGAGCATCAGGATGGCAGGAGACTTCTGCCCGCTCGCTGGTGAACCAGGGTAGGCCATCCATGAGGCCCGCAGCGATCCGGTCCTTAATGACTCGCTCGGTCTCTGGGAAAGCTTCTGCCCCTGTGATGCGAACGAGATCGAAGCCTAGTTCATAGCCATAGGCTTTGATTGGGGCGGCATCTAACAGGTCCATAGCACGGTTTCAGTTAGTGATGTCTCTTCTCTGATTCAGCCAGGCTGCAACGCTCAGGAGAAGCACAATGTAGACCAGCAGCACTGTCATAGCTCCCAGGTCGGGGAGCCGCGAGGAGCTGCTGCTGCCAAAGATATAATACCCCTGATGGGCCATCAAGGTGGCTAAGTTATTGCCAATCAGATAGTCTGGTATCGCCCCCAGAAAGGCGCTGACCGGTCCCTGTACAAGCTCGCTG
The DNA here is from genome assembly GCF_019683755.1 of Thermogemmatispora sp. Classification (GTDB taxonomy): domain Bacteria; phylum Chloroflexota; class Ktedonobacteria; order Ktedonobacterales; family Ktedonobacteraceae; genus Thermogemmatispora. The sequence goes on from NZ_JADGHT010000393.1 coordinate 763, forward strand.
CTGAGCTGGCAGATTTGCCCGATGATCGGCTCCAACAAGTACCAGACTATGCCTCCGCCGATACCCGCGGCACTGGAGCGGCCCAGGATGCCGAAAAACAAAGCAATGACTCCGAAGATGAACCAGTTCAGTATTGCCAGGAGCAAAAAGAGGCCCGTGTGGAGCAGCCAGCTCGTTGTGAGAAAAGGACTGGTGTCAGGCGTTTGCCTCAGGAAGCTGAGTAAATAGCCCGTGATTAGGCCGCTGAGGGTCATCCCGCTAATGCCTACAATACAGCAGATCAATATGGCTGCGACCTTGGCCAAGAGGAATTGGGTGCGCGTCGGCCCGCGGGTGAACAGCAGGCGAATGGTGCCCTGGGTGTACTCACCCCCGGCGCTGCTCCCTGCCAGAATGATAATGAGAATGGTAAAGGGAGTCAGGGCTGTCTGGACGGCGATATGGAGAGAGGCAGGAGGGAGAAGCAGCCGGGCGACCTCGCCGGTGTTGTCTCCCATGGAGAAGAGGAAGAGGGCTAGGAAAACTAGCAAGATGGTCAGCAGACTCACTACGGCTAAGACACGCGTGAGAGGACGACGGCGGAGCTTGTAAAGCTCCATTGCGACCAGGCGTAGCAGTACACTCAGGTAGTCGCGCCGGCCCAGAAGAATTGAGGCGCTGGCGCGCTGCTGGGGTAACTGCTGTCTACCTCTGACCGAGGGCGGAGGGCTGGTATCGACTGGTGGCTGCATAGGCTCTGCTCCTTGTCGCTGACTTACTGGCGCGCTTCTCCCTCCAAGGGAACCTTGCCCAGTGGTGCCAGTGCCGGCCAGCCGCTGACGGCTGAGGCTCCCGGGAACTGAGCTGTGGCTGTGAGTTCAAGAAAGGCTTCTTCCAGGCTGCCTTGATAGGGGTGTAGCTCCGCTGCAAAGAGATCGTGTCGGGCCAGTAAGGCATTGATCTCTGCCGAGCGCGCTGCAGGGGCCTCGATGCGCAGCATTGCGGGGTCTTGTTCTCCGGCGGCTCCTGCCCGTATCCGCTGCTTGCCGATCCCATTGCTCGCACCAGTAATGGACTTGATCCACATGGCTCCTCGCTCACGCGCTTCTTGAAGCACCTGGCAGGCGGCTTGTGCCTCTTGGGCACTGTTCATGCGGATCAGAATATATTCGCTCTGACGCAGGAGATCAGCGACATCGCCCTGCTTGATGAGGTTGCCCCGGTGCAGAATGGCTACACGGTTACAGACTTGCTGAACTTCGTGTAAAATGTGGCTGGAAAGAAAAATGGTCTTTCCTTGCTGGGCAAGGTGGGCGATCAGTCGGCGGATTTCAACCATGCCCACGGGATCCAGCCCGTTGGTCGGTTCATCCAGCAGAATGAGTTCGGGGTCGGTCAGCAGAGCGGCTGCGATGCCAAGCCGCTGCTTCATGCCCAGTGAGTATGCGTGATAAGCCAGTCCGGCGTAGGCACGCAGCTCGACAAGCTCAAGAACCTCCTCGATGCGCTTGTCGTTGAGAGGGTGCCGTGCCATGTCCGAAGCCGCCGCGATGACGCGCAGGTTGTCTCGCCCTGAGAGATAAGGATAAAAGACGGGCGTTTCGACAACGGCCCCAATACGCCGCAGAATGGCCGGGAGCTGGTACTGATTATCCATGCCAAAGATAAAGGCGTGCCCCGCTGTGGGACGGATTAGCCCCAGCAGCATGCGGATGGTGGTGGTCTTGCCCGAACCGTTAGGGCCAAGGAAGCCGAAGACGTCGCCTCGCATCACACGCAGATTCAGGTCGTTGACTGCTACGAGATTACCGAAGGCTTTGGTGAGTCTGCTGGTGCTGATGATGGTATCGTCTTCTCCCGGGAGAATGATATTATTCACGCTTTGCTCCTTGAGACGTGCTCATCCAAGCTGCCAGTTTGGCTTGTAGTGCTGGACGCTCCGGCCTGCGGCCTCATCGCAGGGAGTGAAAAGCGGCGATCAGCCGTGTGACTGGGTCAGTCGCTTGCTGCCTCTGTTTTCCTCCCTTTGCTTCTCTGGCGCTCTTGCTGTCTCTTTAGTATGCCTTGTTTGCTCAGGACTGGCAAGTAGCCTAAGTGGGCCTGTGATCAGGGCTATCGGGAGACAGTGAGGCCTCCGCTTGATCTGATGCTCAAGCTCAAGAAAGCTAAATGCCTGCCCAGGCAGGCAATGGTGCAGAGAGAGAAATGCTGCTCGGCTTGCTGAAAGCAGGGTAGCGAGGAAAGTAAAGAAGGAAAAGACGAGCACATGCGGTCTGTTGATCCTGACAATGAGAGGCTGCCAGGACCACACATCAGCAATGGTCATATGGCTTTCAGTCAAGGTAATTCACTAGGACCATTCTTGCTGGCAGCAATGGAGCCGAGTGACTCATCGCCTACGCCTCTGGCCAACCCTGGGCAGCGCCGTACGGGGCGGCGCCTACTCTGGGTTGTGGTTGCTCTGGTTTTGCTGCTGGTTTTGCTGGGGGGAAGCGCTTGCTACCTCCTCTACGGGCTACGATCAGCGCCTGAGAAGTCATTAGAGGCCTTCTGCTCTGCTCTCAGACAGCATGATCCTCACTCGGCTTATCAGTATCTGGACCCGGCTCTCCAGGGCCAGACCTCTTTACTGGTCTTCGCCGGCTTGCTGGGAAGAACCGAGCGCTGTAGCTATGAGGCCGTGAGTAGGCAGGGAACGCTGGCGACAGCGAGACTACGGCTTACTGTCGCTGGTCAGACGCGGCTGCAGCAGGTGAAACTGAGCGAGCGGGGCGGGACCTGGCTGATTATTGAAGACCAGGCGCTGACGACGCTGCCGCGCTCCCTCTCCTCGTTTTGCACGATGCTAGGGGCCGGAGATGCAGAGGCTGCTTATGGGGGCTTGACTCCTCTTCTGCAAAGTCATGTAGCGCGCGGGGTCTTTCGCCTGCTTGTGGATGGGGTAACTGCCTGCTCAGCGCGGCTTGAAACGGTAGAGCCGACGCAGGCAACGGCATTGGTGTGGGTGAGATACCGTAATGAGACCCAGCCAGAACAAAATACGGCTCTGCTGGTCCCGGCTGCCAGCAACTGGCTCATCGATGCCCTTTCGTCGCTCTCGACGCCGACGCGCTCTCTACTCAGCTTCTGTCGGGCGCTGCAGCAGGGCGACTATGCCACTGCCTACGCC
>NZ_JADGHT010000043.1 GCF_019683755.1 Thermogemmatispora sp.
CTCTTGAGAAGCTGCTGGGCCTGGCTTGGGTTGGGCGTGGTAGGCAGGTTGGCGTACTCCGGCAGTACATATTGCTGGTTGCCTGGCGTGGGCAACAAGCCACTCTGCGGGACAGGAGGTACCAGACCCGACTCACCCTGCTGCGCTGCCGCTTGCCGGTCAATGGCCAGGCTAATTGCCTTGCGCACCGCTACATCGCTGAGCAGCGGATCGTGAACGTCAATGAAAATGCCGAACTCATCGACCGGGGCCATGAAGTAATGGAAGTGCTGCGGGTCCTTGGCGACAAAGTTTTGCTGCAGATTGTCTGCATAGTAGCCCGACCAGTCGACCTGGCCAGTGGGCATGACCAGCTTGAAAGCGTCGTTGTCTTTGTAGCGCGGCTCCTTGATTTCGTCGACCTTGACGAGGTTGGCTTGATAGTAGTTGGGGTTCTTGTCAAGCACCAGAAGATCTGGCGTATATTTGGCTACGACAAATGGTCCGGTGCCAACCGGCTTGCTGTTGTAATACTTGGTGACGTCGCCGACCGATTCAAAGATATGCTTGGGGATGATAACCGTCAGGCCAGCGATGTAGTAGAGGGCACCGGGGAAAGGTTTCTGGAAGGTCATGACGACCGTATTGGCATCGGGCGCAACAACGCTCTTGAGATAGCCCCAGTCGCCATTCAGGTCGGCTGCGGGATATTGTTTCAAGGCGTTGAAGGTGAAGACCACATCATCGGCGCTAAAGGGCTGACCATCGTTCCATTTCACGCCCTGCCTCAGGTGAAAGGTGACCTGGGTGTAGTCGCTGTTGAACTGGTGGCTGAGTGCCAACAAGGGATGATAGGTGTTGTCGTTGACGTTGCAGAATTCAAGTGTCTCGTAGACAAAGCCATTGATGCCAATGTTGGGCGTGGAGGCATAGGGGTTGAATCCCTGGTCAGTGAAGGCACTGGCCTGAGCAGCCAGAGTAAGAACCTTTTTGCCAGACTGGCTGCTCTGCGAGCTGCTCCCGCCGCAGGCTGTGAGCAGCAGTACGAGAACGGCCAGGAGGCTGAGGCACAGCGTGCCGGCCTTGAGCTTCATGCCAGTTGTGTGTGCTGGGTTGCCAAACACAAAGAACCTCCTGTAACGGCTCTTGAAATACGGTGAGTATCTACCGCTTGGTGATGCTCCGCGTGGGCCTGATCGACTAGTATGGTCGCGCCTTCATTGGGCGTTAACCTGCCCTCGCTCGCTCTCCCTCTGAGCAAAATTGTGCCTGCGCTCTCTCGCTCCCGCCGTCTCCTGGGACGCCACTGGCTTCGTGCTCGCCCCTCAACGGCTAAGCTGAGCCGCTCGGTATTGGCGATCGCTTTGGGGTAATCTGGGCCCTTCTCGTCTCTCGGCGCATGGCTGTCACGGACGCTCGCCTCCTCTTCTCCCTCTCCCCCCAGTCGCTTCCCCGCGCCGTGCCTGCCTCTGCTCACTCCTTTCTCGGTCGGCGCAGCCCTTCTCTGCCTCCGACCCTCGCTTGAGAAATATGATCGATCGTCTAGACCAGTTCTTTAGAAACTATACTCACTCCGCCGCAATCTGTCAAGACATCTAGACCACTAGACCAAAAAATAGCGGGCGCCTTTTTTCCCGGCGCCCACTCTCCGCTGGGGACGAGCTGCGTACTGCTGGTCGCCAGTCAATCATGCTATGGGGCTTCAGCTAGCGTCCGATGCCGCTTACGCGGCTGCCCTCGCCGCTGATCCAGCGCGAGATCACCACCTTGCTCTCGGTAAAAAAGCGGACGGCGTCGCGTCCCTGGGGATGAAGGGTGCCGAAGAAGGAGCGCTTTGCGCCGCTGAAAGGAAAGTAAGCCATTGGAGCCGCCACGCCAATGTTGATGCCGACGTTGCCAACCTCAACGCGATAGCGAAATTCGCGGGCTGCGGCCCCGCTGCGGGTGAAGATTGATGCGGCATTACCATAATCGCCGGCGTTAATGAGGGAGATGGCCTCCTCAAGGCTAGTGACTGGTGTGATGCTGACAACAGGGCCGAAGATTTCCTCGCGATAGACGCTCATGCCGGGATGGACCTCATCCAGGATCGTTGGCCCGACGAAGTAGCCGCGAGGATAGGCGGGGACACTGACGTGGCGTCCGTCGAGAGCTGGCTGAGCACCTTCTGCGATTCCCTGGCTGATAGTGGCCACGATCCGGTCGCGGGCTGGAGCCGAGACGACGGGACCCATATCGACGCCCGGCTCAAGGCCATTGCCAAGGCGCAGACGGGCAGCGGCCTCTATCAGGCGCTGGCGGGTATGGGCGTGGGCTTCGCCAACCGGCATGATGAGAGAGTTAGCCAGACAGCGCTGCCCGGCGGCGCCAAAGCAGGAGTTCATGATAGTGCCCAGATGGCTATCAAGGTCGGCGTCGGGCATGATTACGATGGCGTTCTTGGCCCCTCCGGAAGCCTGCACGCGTTTGCCCTGTGCGGCGGCGCGGGCATAGACATAGGCTGCGGTTTTGGTTGAGCCAACAAAGGAAATGGCCTTGATCCGAGGATGGTCGAGCAGAGCGTCGACGGCCTCTTCGCCGCCGTTGACGAGGTTGATGACACCTGGAGGAAAACCGACCTGGTCAATGAGTTCAAAGACGCGCTGTTGGACGATGGGATCTTGTTCAGAAGGCTTGACAATGAAGGTGTTGCCGCAGGCGACGGCATAGGGCCAGAACCAGAACGCGATCATGAAAGGAAAGTTGAAAGGGGTGATGGCGGCACAGACCCCTAGAGGCTGATAGATGACTTCTTCATCGATACCGCGGGCGGCTCCGTCCTCTAATCCATAGCCCATCATGAGCGAGGGAATGCCGCAGGCTGTCTCGACGTTCTCGATGCCACGCTGAACCTCGCCGCGAGCGTCGTCGAGTGTTTTACCCATGTCTGTGGTGATAAGGCGGGCCAGTTCTTCGCGCTGCTCCTCAAGGAGGGCACGCAGTTTGAAGAGATAGCGGGCGCGTTCCTGTGGAGGCGTGGCGCGCCAGTCGGGAAAGGCGGCTACAGCACTTGAGACAGCGGCGTCGACATCGCGAGCGTTACTGAGGGGCACATGTGCCAGCACTTCATCTGTAGCGGGATTGCGCACTTCGAGGGTCTCGCTGGCCTCGGCCTGGCGCCAGGTGCCGCCAATGTAGTTACGCAGGACCGGTGTCTGTGTTGCTGATGAGACCATCGCTCTCTACTCCTGTCGCTTCGCTAGCTTATAATGTTTGGCTTGAGCTGAATGTTGCTGCTCTCCCTGAAGGGCGCTGGGGATCTGCCTGCCTTGGCTCTTTGCTAGCGTGCCTTGCCTGCTCTGGCTGCGCTGCTCAGGCTACTCTCCTCTGGTTCTGGTGGTTGCCTTTCCTGGTAGGGGGCGCAGACTTGGCGCGTCTGACTCCTGTTGACCCTGCGGACCAGAGAGGAAGGTCTTGAATGACAGGAGAGGACTTGCCTCGCTGGTCCGTCTGCCCAGGGGCGGGCTGAAATCTTACAGCTTTTTTGTTGGTTTAGTTATAGGTGATAACGGCAGGGGTGTCAAGAGGAGATGGCTTGAGAAGCCGTCTGGCTTGTGGTAAGGGTGAAGAAACTGGCAGAGAGAACGCGGCAGACGGGAAGGAAAGCTCTGCCTTTCCAGCTCTCTGGCGGAGCCTTTCCTCCCTTTCTGCTCGTAGTGGCACCTGACTAAGAAAGGCGTCTCGCAGCTATTCGCCTTTCTTATGTCCTTTCTCGCGGTGCTGTTTCATCACGGTACGTGCAGCTACCTCCTTGGCACGCTTACCATAGCGTCCGCTCTTCTCTGCCTCTTCTTTGATGTGCTCGTACTGGCGTTCTTCTTTTTCACTGACCCCTTTAAGGGGTTGCTTGTCTGGCATGATAACCTCCGTTCCTCGCTAGGAGACTGAGCAGGTGATCTGCTCTGGACGATACGTCGTCTTTTTCTACACGAGGAACCCGGTCTGGAGGATACAGTCCCGGTCTAGTGGAGACAGCTAAGGCATAAGCATGTGCAGGATAAAAAAGAGAACAGGGACGTCGAACGCCTGGAGATTCAAACGACCCTGTTCTGGCTATCCCTGCATCTGCTGCAAGAGCTAATCCATGTGGAACATCTCGGGCAAGAGTGGAGGCCATTGGGTTTGTGGATCGATCTCCTGGGTCATGATCTCGGCCATCCACTGTTGCCAGCGCTGATTGACGGGATCCTCTGCCAGCGTTTTGGCCATACGCTCAAAGTCATCGGTTTCCAAGTAGGCAAAGAGCTGGGTGCCGTGGCGAAAGATGCTATAGTTGCGAGCGCCTGCGCGGCGCAGTGCTTCCAGCATTTCGGGCCAGATCTCATCGTGGCGACGCTTATATTCCTCTTCATAGCCAGGCTTTACACTCATCAGGAAGGCTATACGTTGCATTGCTGAAGCTCCTTTCTCCTGGGCTGCCTGCGTCTCCCCTCTCTTTTCTTTAGGCGCAGACCGTGGAGACAGAGGACAGCCGCAGCCAGCCACCGTGCTTGGGCGGCCCCTGGCGGTCTCTTTGTATGCTATCAGTCTACCGCATGATTGAGCAAAGAAGGAAGCTGGCGACGCAGCAGTTTGCCGGAGGAGTTACGTGGTAGCTCGGCCACAAAGTGGATCGCGCGCGGGAGCTTGTAGCGGGCCAGGCGTGTTTGCAGGTGAGCGAGTAGCTCTTCGGCGCTGGTTGTCTGATCAGGATGCAGGCGCACAAAGGCGATGGGAACTTGCCCCCACTGGGGATCAGGCTGACCACAGACGCCAGCTTCCGCGACAGCGGGATGGCTGAGAAGAGCCGCCTCGATTTCGGCGGGATAGATATTCTCGCCGCCGGATATGATCAGGTCGGAGCGGCGGTCAAGGACGTAGAGATAGCCCTCTTCGTCTAGATAGCCAATATCGCCTGTTGCCAGCCAGCCATCCTGAAGAGCCTCGCGTGTCGCCTCGGGACGGTTGGCATAGCCTGGGGTAATGGTTGGTCCCTTGAGGTAGATCATGCCGGCCTCCCCGGGGGCGGCACGCCGACCGTCCTGGCGAATCTCCAGTTGGACCGCTGGCAGTGGACGCCCGGCGGAGCCTAGCTTGCGCAGCGCCTCGGCGGGCGAAAGCGTCGCTGCCTGTGAGCAGGCTTCGGTGAGGCCATAGGTTTGCACGACCGGTATGCCGCGCGCGGCGCAGGCTTCCAGCAAAGGACGCGGTGCTGGACCACCTCCAAGCAGCACGCAGCGTAGATGGCCCGGGTAGCGCTCGCCTGGGTGCTCTTGCTCTAGAGCCTCTAGCATCCGCTGCAGCATAACGGCTACTACCGAAATGATGGTGACACCCTCGCTGAAAATAGAGCGGTTGATGGCCAACGGGTCGAATTTCTCGTGAACATTGATGGTGATGCCATAGATGACGCTGCGCATGATGATTGTCAGGCCGCCAATGTGGAAGAATGGCAGGCAGGCCAGCCAGCAATCGTCGAGGTGGTGCCCTAGATTAAGGGCGGAGCTAACGGCGTTCCACCAGTGCATGCCGTAGGTAATGAGGACGCCTTTCGGCTCTCCCGTGGTGCCCGAGGTGTACATGATAGCCTGTACAGCATTGAGGTCAATCAGCAGCACAGGGGTAAACGCTGCTGGCGGTCCCTGCTGAGGAGCAGGATCAAGCTCGATAGAGCCATTGGGCTGAAGCCGCAAGCAGGCATGAGTCAGTGGTGCCAGGTTGCTGGCCAGACGCTCTGCGCGCGCGGCCTGACCGGCATCGCTGAGCAGGAGGCTGACCCGTGCATCCTGAAGCTGCCAGCTTAGCTCTGCCTCGCTCAGGCGGGTATTCAGTGGAACAAGAATGGCGCGCAGACGCGTCAGGGCATGAACACAGGCGACAAAGGCCGGGCTGTTAGCTGCCAGTAAGGCGACACGACTGCCGCTCGTGACACCGAGGGCAGCTAGTTGTTCTGCCAGTCGCATGGCCTGCTGGGCTAACTCGGCAAAGCTCCAGCGCACTGCTCCACTCTGTACGGCCAGATGCTGGGGGCGATTTTCTGCACAGCGCTGCAGCCAGTCGGGTATAAGCTGGCTACTTGCTTGACTCGGGGGCAGGTCAACGGACATGCTGCTTTCTTTTTCCCCTCCTTTCCTCTGCTCTTCAATTCGTGTTGTTCTTATAGTACTGCATGGCGTGCCAGGCTGGCCTGATCGAGACTCACGCCCAGGCCTGGCCCTGCTGGCACATAGAGCATGCCGGCCTGGAGCCTGAGCGGCTCGCTGAGCAAATCGCTTGTCAGCAGGGAGAGCGTCGCCAGGCCAGCGGCCTGGGTTAAGGCAGGGTGAGCGGCGGCCAGGTGGAGAGCGGCGCAGACGCCGATGCCGGCTTCCAGGGCACTGGTGATGATACACTGCATCCCGCGGGCTGAGGCCTCCTCGACAAGCCGCAGCGCGGGTCGTAGGCCACCCAGAAACTGCGGCTTGAGGATCAGTACATCGGCAGCCTCCAGGTCCATGATCTGACGGGCGCTTTCCAGGCTACTCAGGCTCTCATCGACGGCGATAGGAATAGGTGAGCGACGGCGTAGCTGACGCAGTCCCTCCAGATCAGCAGCGGCAAGCGGCTGCTCGATGTACTCGATCGCATAGGAGGCCCAGGCCCGTAGCAACTGCTCGGCCTGGGACAGACTCCAGCTTGCGTTAGCGTCCAGGCGCAGGGCAATGGTATTGCCCACGCTTGAGCGCACCGCAGCCAGACGCTCACTGTCCTCTTGCTCGTCTCCGCTCAGTTTCAGCTTTAGACAGCGGAAGCCGGCGGCCACTGCCTGACGGGCAGCGCGGGCGGCCTCATCGGGAGGAGAGGCGCCGATGACAGCGTTAACTGGCACCGCCTGGCGTGCGTAGGGGGCAAGCAGGCCCTGCCCACGGAGGCGCGCCTGCAAGTCAAGCAAGGCCACCTCCAGTGCGAACATCGCCGGAGCTGGCCAGTGTGTCTCCCCCTGGTGCTGAGCTTTGTCGAGCACAGCCAGCGCACCGGCCAGGGGGAGGCCCGCCAGGGACCTGACCAGCTTCGGCAGCGCAGCTAAGGTGTGGCTGAGCGATGGACTAAAGGGCGGCAGTGGGGCTAGCTCGCCATAGCCCTGTTGGTCGCCGTCTACGCTAATCGCTCTGACAATTGCCCCCTGGCGCTCGGTCAGCAGAGCGTGGGCTGTACGAAAAGGGTGCCGCAGCGGCAGCCGGTAGACCTGCCAGCCAATGGATTCCAGTCTGAGATCGGCGCTCATTGGGGCTGAACCTGAGTGTGATCAGAGCGCGTGAGCTAGGGCAGACGTGGGAACTTTGAGAAATCCGGCTTGCGCTTCTCCAGGAAGGCGTTACGTCCTTCTTTGCCCTCGTCGGTCATGTAGAACAGCATGGTCGCATTACCGGCCAGATCCTGCAAACCGGCCAGGCCGTCGGTATCGGCGTTAAAGGCGGCCTTCAGGAAGCGCAGCGCGGTGGGACTCTTCTCTAGCAACTCTTTCGCCCATTTAATGGTCTCCTCCTCCAGTTGCTCCAGAGGCACCACCTTATTAACAAGGCCCATCTCGTAGGCTTCCTGAGCCGTATACTGACGGCAGAGATACCAGATCTCGCGCGCCTTCTTGTGCCCCACGATGCGGGCTAGCATCGTCGCGCCCCAGCCAGCATCAAAGCTGCCTACGCGTGGCCCGGCTTGGCCAAAGCGTGCGTTATCGGCGGCGATCGTCAGGTCGCAGAGCACATGTAGTACATGGCCGCCTCCGATGGCATAACCGGCAACCATCGCAATAACAGGCTTCGGTAGGTATTTGATGACCTTTTGTAGATCAAGAGCATTCAAGCGTGGCACGCCGCTCTGATCGACATAGCCTCCTTCACCGCGCACGCGCTGATCGCCTCCCGAGCAGAAAGCTTTCGTGCCAGCGCCGGTTAGAATCACTACGCCGATCTCAGGGTCCTCACGGCAGCGATTGAAGGCGTCGATCATCTCGCTCAAGGTTTCGGGACGAAAGGCGTTATGGACCTCTGGACGATTAATCGTGATCTTGCCGATACCCTCAGCCTTCTCGAAAATAATGTCCTGATAATCGCAGACCTTCTGCCAGTTGACAGGCATAGCGTTAACTGTTCCCCTTTCTTCACTGATGGCTAAGCTAAATACTACGGAGCCGCGGCGGCATTGCGCTGCGACCCGCTTGAGATTGACAGCGCTGAACAGAAGGAAAGAACCAGCTCAAGGAAGCGCGCTGGTTGTTCCAGGTGGACCGTGTGACCGGCCTCGGGAACGATTGCCAGTCTGGCCTGCGGCAGGAGCGCTGCCATCTCTCTGCCAATGGCGCAGAACTTCTCATCCAAGGCTCCGCAGATGAGGAGCACCGGGAGCTGAAGCTCTGGTAACCTGGCATACAGCGGAGGCTGCACGCCGGTGCCCACTCCGCGCAGGCTTCCAGCCAGTCCCTCTGCCCGGTTAGCGAGGCGCTGGGCGCGCAAGGCGGCGCGCAGCTCCTCTGGCAGCCGCTGCTGACTGGCAAAGAGCGGCTGCTGCTCCCAACGGGCCACGAAAGCCGCCACTCCCTCACGCTCGATACTGGCGGCCAGCTCCTCGTCCTGACGACGGCGCTCTTCGCGCTCCTGGGGATCGGCAATGCCCGCTGAGGCGCTTTCCAGAATGAGTGCACGGAAGAAGCCGGAGAAGGCGCAATAGAGCGCGATGCGTCCGCCTAGCGAGTAGCCAAGTAAGATGGCCTCGCCGGGAGCAATCCCTAGTTGGCGCAGGGCCTCCAGCAGGTCGGCTCGGCAGTGCTCCATACTGTAGCGCTCAGGATCAGAAGGAGCGTCCGAGAGGCCGTGACCGTGTAGGTCCAAAGCCACGATGCTCAAGCCTGCAGTGGCCAGCTCCTCTAGTAAGGAACCCCAGCCGAGAGCGCTCCCCGTGAAACCATGCAGCAGCACTAACACGGGGCAATTTTGCGGCTTCGTCGGGTGGAGCTGAAGCAGACTGAGATGCAGCCCATTGACCTGGAGAAAAAGGCGCTCAACCTGCACCTTCATTATATTCCCTCGCTGGTCACGGAATACAAGGCCTGATCCACCGCTCGCCAGAGTTGACGATGGAGCTGCACATTGCGTGTGCGCTCGCTTGGTAGCTCGATCACCTGCAATCCCGGGTAGCTTAGCCCTTCCCGGCAGGCCGTGCGGAACTCTTCCCACGAGGCCACGCGCCGGAAGTGTCCCCCGTACATGCCCACCGCGGGCGCGAAATCCAGGCCAGTAGGAGTACCAAACAATTGCTCGAAGTGCTCCGGGTAGGCTGCCTGGGGGAGGAAGGAGAAGATTCCGCCTCCGTCGTTATTGATCAGAATGACGAGCAGCGGTAGCTTGTGCAAATGGGCAGCGATCAGACCATTGAGATCGTGAAGGAAAGCCAGATCGCCGATCACCAGCACGACTGGCCCGCTATCGGCCAGCACCTGGTGAGCGGCGCTGACGCCCAGGGCGCTCGAAAGCAGGCCATCGATGCCATTAGCGCCCCGATTGCCCAGGCAACGGATGCGCCGTTCGCTCCAGAAAAAGGTATCCAGATCGCGTACGGGCATGCTATTGCCAACATAGAGCGTGCTGCCGTCTGGCAACAGCTCGGCCAGCTCGCTGAAGACCCGGCCCTCAAACAGCTCCGTGAAGGTTCCCATTGTCTGACAAAGCGCCTGCCGTGTCAAGCGATCAACCTGCTGCCACCACTCCAGCCAACTTGCCTTCTTCTCGCCTGGAGCATGCTCGTCGCCAGCGGCCAGCGCGTCGGCAAGCTGCTCGCAGACAGTCAGCGGGTCGGCATGGAGCATTTCACAGGCGAGCTGCGTTGGCTCTTCCCAGCCACCTGAGCCGTCTATCACCAGGAGAGGCCGATCGGCATAGCGCTGCAAATAAAGCAATAGTGGCTTAGAGGTTGGCATGGCCCCAAAGCGCAGCACCAGGTCAGGAGCAGCCTCGGCTACGAAACGCTCGCTGCGCAGAAAGGCATCATAGCTACTTATGACGGGGCCCGCGGGCTGACCAGCATTGCGTACCTGAGAGAGAGGGTCGGCCAGCAAGGGATAGCCGCAGCGCTCGGCCAGTCGTCGCAAGGCTGAGGCGAGACGAGGGTCGCTCTGTGGTCCGGCGGCGATCAGGCCGCGCCGGTGCAGGCGCAGCAGCCCGACCAGACGGGCTACCTCAGTGGCCGGCAGGCCGCCCTGCTGCGCTGTGGTCACGCGCACATAGGGGGTCTGCTCGTTGCGCCCATCCCAGGCCAGAGGGTCACGCTCAGTGACAGGAGGGAGGAGCTGAGGCTGCGGTTCGGGCGTCAGCGGCTCACGGAAAGGCAGGTTGAGATGGACGGGGCCAGCAGGCGTGGCCTTTGCCAGAGCCACAGCGCGATTGGCCACAGTGCGGATATAGCGCAAAGCGGGCGTGGTAGCCTCCGGCAGCGCTACATCTACGAACCATTTCACATAGACACCGTAGAGGCGATTCTGATCGATGGCCTGGGGTGCTCCGCAATCGCGCAGCTCGTGCGGGCGATCAGCGGTCAGTACCACGAGTGGCACGCGTGTCAATTTAGCCTCAATGATGGCTGGGAAAAAGTTCGCTGCTGCTGTGCCCGAAGTACAGAGCAAGGCTACAGGTGAGGCCAGGCGTTTGGCCATGCCGAGGGCGAAGAAAGCCGCGGCGCGCTCATCGATATGCATCCAGACGCGTATGCCTTGCTCCTCGGCGAATGCCAGGGCGAGTGGTGTCGAGCGGGAGCCTGGGCAGATCACCACCTGAGCGATACCAGCTCTTCGCAGCTCAGAAACAAAGGCCTCGACATAGGCATAGAGAGGGTTGGCCGGCATCTGTCTCTTAGAAGCTGCTCTCATCATGGTTTTCTTCCACTCCCAGCGCCCCTAACATGGCGCGGAATTTCCAGCGGGTCTCAGCATACTCGATGACCGGATCGGAATCAGCTACAATGCCGCCGCCGGCGAAGAGCGTCGCCTCTTGACCGCGAATGAGGGCCGAGCGTAGCGCCACAGCAAACGTGCCATTGCCTGCCGCATCCACCCAGCCGATCGGAGCTGCGTACCAGCCGCGGTCAAGCCGCTCGTTGGCGCGAATCGCCGCCAGTGCCGCAGCACGTGGGAAGCCACCGACTGCCGGCGTAGGATGCAGCTCCTCCAGGGCCTCCAGCACAGAGCGGCCTGGCGGTAACTTGCCAGTGATGCGCGTCTCCAAGTGCTGAATATTCTTCAGTCGACGCAGGTGCGGTGTGGGATCGGTCTCTATCTCTGTGCAGAGATGCTCAAGCGCTTGCCTGAGCATCTGCACCACAATCCGGTGTTCGCTCTGATTCTTACGACTCTGCAGCAGCTCGCTAGCAAAGTGCTCATCCTCCTCGGGAGTGCGACCGCGAGGAGCGGAGCCGGCCAGGGCCATGGTCTCAAGGAAGCCGTCTTGAGCCTCTACCAGGCGTTCGGGTGTGGCGCCGAGAAAGCAGCGATCGGCGCGACTGAAGGCGAAAAGATAGGCTTCCTGGTAGCTCTCTCGTAAGCGTCGCAGGGCTGGCTCTGGCTCGAATCTCCCATACTGGCGAAGCAGGCGCACGGCTCGCGCAAGTACCACTTTCTCATAGGCGCCGCGTCGGATTTGAGATACCGCTTGGGCCACTAGCTCCATCCAGGCAGCCGGTGGCAGCAGCGGTTCACAGTGCAGAGAAGAGGGAGTTGATGCTGCAGGCGCTGCGGGTGGAGAGAAGGCAGGACTGCTGGCGGTCGTCAAGGCTTCTGCAAGTGCCTCTAGCTGCGCCAAAGTCGTGGTCCCGATCTGCAGGGGGTCCGCATCGGCCCCAACCAGCACGTTGATAGTCAGGGTCGGTGCCGGAGCAGCGAACGTAAACAAGAAGGCGGGGAGCACAAGCAAGCCATCGGGGAAGCCCTCCCACAGGTCTGAGCGTGGCTGCTCAGGATCGAAGGCAAAGCCTCCAAACAAAAGGGGCTGTTGGCTGCTAGTAAGGGGGACACCCAGCGGGACCTGCTCGACAAGCGCCTCCGTTGTCAGATGTTGCCAGGCGCCAGCCAATTGACGGAAACGCTGGGTTCCCTGAGCCTCCAGTGAGATGGCCCTCCCCAGGCCGACTAAGATCCGTCCTTCCCCTGGCTCTTGCCAGTAGAAACGCTCCGTGTAGCCAAGCAAGGGGCCGAGCGCAAAGCACTGCAGGGGATCAAAGCCAGCAAGGGCCAACGGGGTTAGTTGCTCTGTCCCGCTCGTGCGCCCCGCATCAGAAGCTGCTTCCTCGCTCTGCCGGAGCCGCTGGCTACTGGGCACCCTGTCCCCGGTAGCCAGCGGGCCACTGACACTGACCAGTATGGCTTGTCCTCGCTGTAGAGCACGCTTGCGGGCCTCCTCCAGCAAGGGAAGTAAGCGCTGTTGCCAGGGGAAAAACGCAGGCTCGGACTCTGTGCTTGTGCCCAGAGTGCTGCTAAAGGCATTCCTCATCAATTCAGAATCATTCCTATCCAGCAGAAATAGTGGCGCAGTCGCCCCATGCGTTGCTTGGGAGCGCGGGGGCTGATCATGGCACGGAGTCGGAGCGGCAAGCTAAGGGCCGCTACGCTAAAGCGAGCGGCCCTCCGTCCGAAAGCACTGCCTTGTAGTATTATAGAGCGTCATCGCCATTCAGGCAAAGGCAAGCTGCCGCCTGGTCTGGCCCAGTCCAAAGTCTTGGCCGGGAGGAAGCCAGGGCGAGTACTGTTCCCACCCCACGAAAAGCCTCGTAGGCTTTGTCGGCACTTGAGAGCGCGCACGCTGACCGTCTCAGACACCCAATGGGCTGATAGAAGATTGAGGGCGTACCGAAGTACTGATAACGCCCTTGACTTCTTCTCTCTTCCCTGGCTACCCTGTGCACGGAAATGCCTGAGTAGCTTGTCTCAGACCAGGCACTCCCCTCGACCTGTGAATGTGTGAAGTGCGCGAATAGAAGTACAGTAATTCTAATGTCCCATGTGATTGGGACTTCTCATCTGATCCTGACAGTTCTTCTGAAGAATAGAGAGGCAGGTCAGACATGCCGCATAATCATTATCAGGATGAACAGGCCCAGCCCGAGGTTCAGGATTGCTACCTGTTACCGCGCACCCTCAGCGAACAGGACCGTCTGGAGTTTCAGCATTATACCTTCTACCGTCTTCTGGGCACGCACTTCCTGGCGCCGGTCGAATGTCCGCGCATAATCGTGGATGTGGGCACAGGGACAGGGATCTGGGCTAAGGAAGCAGCACGGCGCTGGGCTCAGGCCCATGTACTGACCGTTGATAGCAACCTAACCCTTCTACGCAAGCTGCCCCGCAATTGCCGGGTCCTTCAGGCCAGCCTGCTTGAAGGACTGCCCTTAGCCGATGGGATCAGTGACTATACTCATCAGCGCTTTCTGGCCGAAGCTATTCCCCTCACTGCCTGGAGACGGGCACTGACGGAGTTAAGACGCGTGACGGCGCTGTCCGGCTGGATCGAGCTAGTGGAGCTGAGCGATCAATGTCTCAATCCGGGCCCTCAAACCTTGCAGATGCAGTACTGGCTGCGCCGGCTCTTTCTCTGCCATGACATCCAGCTCTCCTTTGCTCTGGAACTCCCCGAGCGCTTTACTGAGCTTGGCCTGGTGCCACAGGTACGGAAAATTGTCGCCCCGCTCTGGGGATCACAGATAGGTAAACTCTTCTGTTGCGATGTGTTGCAAGCCCTGCAACATCTACAGCCGATGTTTACACAGTACCTAGGCCTTGCACCAGAGGAAGTAGCGCAGGCTCTCAGCGAGCTGCCAGAGGAATGGGAACGCTATCGAACAAGCTGGCTCTGTATTGCCATTTGGACGCAGGTCCTCTGAGCAGGGGCCTCCGCCGGCGAGATGGGAGACCATGAAGTGCCCAGCCAGAGGTATGCCCGGCTTACGTGTCTTTGGAAGCGGAGGCAGTTGACACTGCTGTCGGCCTCCAGGCGTGTTGGCTGTAGCACATATCTAGTAACCGAAGGATAGGCAAGGGGGCCCGGCCCGAGGATGCCGGCCCACGAACGAGCACAGCGACACAAGAGGAGGCAGCATGACAGAGGTAACAGCAACCTATGACGCCATCATCATCGGGGCTGGCCAGGGAGGCGGCCCGCTCGCCACGGCGCTGGCTGCGGCTGGGCGGAAAACTGCGCTCATCGAGCGCGAGCATATTGGCGGTACTTGCATTAATACCGGTTGTACGCCAACCAAAACCATGATCGCCAGCGCCCGCATAGCCGCCTTGGCCCGACGGGCAGCCAACTACGGCGTCCAGCTTACCGCTGCCGAACCGCCGATCGACATGAAGACTGTGCGCGAGCGCAAGCGGGCCATTGTTGACAGCTTTCGCCAGGGGAGTGAGCGGCGCCTTCGAGAAGCCCCAGGCCTTGACCTCTTCCAAGGGGAGGCGCGCTTTGTGGCCCCCAAGGAGTTGGAAGTAAGGCTAAGCGCTGGGGGGTTCCAGCGCTTGCAGGGCGAGATCATTGTAATTGACGTTGGAGCCAGGCCGGCCCGGCCAAAGCTCGCCGGGTTAGAGACGGTCCCCGCCTTCGATTCAACCTCTATCATGGAGCTGGATCGTCTTCCTACCCATTTGGTGATTATCGGCGGGGGCTATGTCGGCCTCGAATTTGGCCAGATGTTCCGCCGCTTCGGCAGTCGTGTCACTCTTGTTCATCGTGGAAAGCGCCTGCTTGCGCATGAAGATGACGATGTGGCTGAGGCGGTCGCTCAGATTCTGCGCGAAGACGGCATTGAACTGCTGCTAGACAGCACCCCCCAGCAGGTGCAGCCTGCGACAGACGGCCAGCTTGAACTGAGCGTAACCACGCCCGAAGGCAAGCGAGAGATCAAGGCGTCCCATCTGCTGCTGGCGACAGGACGCCTGCCCAATACCGATACGCTCAACCTAGAAGCGTGTGGCGTGCAGACTGACGAGCGTGGGCGCATCCTCGTTAACGAGCGTCTCGAAACCAGTGTGCCGGGGATCTATGCTATTGGCGACGCCCGTGTCGGTCCTGCCTTTACACACATATCGTATGATGATTTTCGTATTCTGCGTATCAATCTCCTCGAAGGGGGCCGGGCTACCACTCGTGACCGGTTCGTTCCCTATACCATCTTCATTGATCCTCAGCTTGGGCGCCTTGGGCTGACCGAGGCGCAGGCTCGGGCCAGAGGGCAGCGCATTCGCGTAGCCAGGATGCCTATGACTGCCGTTGCGCGCGCTCTGGAAGTCGGTGAGGCGCGTGGTTTCATGAAAGCCATCGTGGATGCCGACAGCGGGGAGATTCTTGGGGCGGCGGTTCTCGGCATAGAAGGCGGCGAAATCATGGCCATGCTGGAGATCGCCATGCTCGGCAAACTCTCCTACACGGTGCTGCGCGATGCCATTTTTGCCCACCCTACTTTAGCCGAGGCACTCAACAATCTCTTTAGCTCCTTGAGCGATGAACAAGAGAGGGAGTGATTGTCTCGCTGTCGGCTGAAGAGAGCTGCGGGGAGAGCAAGAGAGAACCCCGCTCCCCCTAGGGAGCCGGCACCCCTTTCAGTCAGCCTCTCAGGGCTGGAGGGGGCGCGCGGCGGCGATATCGTGCTGGGCGGCCCACATGTTCAGGTCGCGGCGCTGAAGAGCGGCGGCGAGCAGCTCAGGAAACAGCTCCGGTGTGCAGGCAAAGGTAGGGATACCCAGCGCTGCCATGCGTTCTGCCAGCGCGGTATGAAAGGCTGGTGTTCCCTGATCGCTCAGAGCCAGCAAGCAGATGAACTGGACGCCACTGTTGACCAGGGCGGCAGCACGCTTCAGCATCTGCTCGGCGTTTCCACCCTCGTAGAGGTCCGTAATCAGCACTAAGATCGTCTCGCGTGGGCGCCTAATAATCTGCTGGCAATAGCCTAAGGCCTGATTGATATCGGTGCCGCCGCCGAGCTGAGCCCCAAAGAGCAACTCGACTGGGTCTTGCAGGTGCTCGCTGAGGTCAACCACGGCAGTGTCAAAGACAATCATGCGTGTCGACACGGCTCGCAGCGAAGCCAGAACCGCCCCAAAGATCGAGGCATAGACAACCGAGGCTGCCATTGAGCCGCTCTGGTCAACGCAGAGCACGATATCGCGCAGAGAGGCGCGCCGCTGTCGTCTTTGAGAGCCAATGAGACGCTCTGGAATAAGTGTCTGCCGCTCGCGCTGGTAGTGCTTGAGATTGGCGCGGATCGTGCGGTCCCAGTCGATATCGGGAAAGCGTGGGTGCGTGGTTCGGCTGATGTGGCGAAGGCTGCCATGTACCGCCTGCTCCAGGCGATAGGCCAGTTTGCGCTCCAGCTCCTCTGTCAGCTTACGCACAACGCTGCGCGCCGTCTCGCGTGTGCGCTCGGGCAAGGCGCTCTTCAGGGAAAGCAGCGTTGTAACGAGCTGCAGGTCGACCTCAACCGAAGCCAGTAGCTCTGGCTCTAGCAGCAGTTGTCGCAGATTAAGTTTATTGATGGCATCTTGCTGAAGGATGCGCACGGCTGGAGTAGGGAAGTAGGTACGGATGTCCCTTAACCAGTGCGGGACGTAGGGAGCTGATGCACCCAAACCGCCGGAGCGCTCAGCGTCATAGAGAAGCTCCAGGGCGTGATCGATCCTCTGATCATCGGGGTTGAGTGAGGGCTGATCTTCTGCTGACTCGTCAGCCCCCGGTCCTAGCGCGGAGGCGGCCTGGCGGCCAAGAATGAGGCGCCAGCGGCGCAGGCGTTCCTGTTCGTCAATTGGCATAGAGAGGTACCCCCAGTAAACGACTCAAGACAGGCAGGACAAGGCGAGCGCGCTTTTCATCGAACCCGAAGGCCTCGCTGTCGCCTTGGCTTAAGCGAGAACGGTAAAGATAGCGGACCTTCTCACCCATCGCGCGCCGCTCCACGGCGGTAAAGCCCTGGAAAGCCCGTCTGAGCAGGGGGAGCAGCAGCATGAACCGCTCAGCGGTCAGGGACTGCAACCAGCTATCGAGTGCCTGCCAGAGATCATCGAGTGCAAGCAAGCGCTGGCCTCGGCCACTGAGCAGGCCCTCTAGCCAGAGGGCCGCCTCTTCTAGCGGCAGGGCGGGCGACAACTGTCGACGCGCCAGTCTAGAGAGGGAAGCAGCCTCCATAAGCTGGCGGTCCAGCAAGAGCCGAGAGAAGAAGCCGCGCAGGAGCGGATGAGGGTGTTCTTCCTCACTCAAGCGGGCCAGTAAGGCGCACCATTCCTTGAACATCTCCCCATCGGCGAGCGTGAGGATGCTACTGTCCATGCGCTGGATGCTGATCAGGAGCGTGCGCGCCGCCTCCTCATCGAGGGCCAGGCAGGCGCCCGGCAGGCTGATGACTGTGCGAGCGAAGAAAGCCTCAGCGATCGTGCGCACCTGCTGCATATCGCTCCCACGTACATCGCCGTAGCGGGCGATGCGGGCCAGTGCAGGCATGGCATCCATGAGATAACGCACATCGCTGGCTAGAGCAGCGCAGGCCTGAATCCGTTCCAGCAGCCGGGCAACGGCTGAAGGCAGTTCGGCTAGCAGGGCCCGGTCCAGCAGCTCGGTGAGCTGAGCCAGTTGCTCGCAGCGCTCCGCCGCATTGACAGCAAAGCTCGTCGCGGCGCTCTCCAGAGTATTGCCCCAGGCATTCGCTTCGATCAAAAGGAGAATAAACTCGTGCTCCCATTGCAGCATCCAGCGCTCATGGAAGGTGCCGCGCTTGCTGGAAGCAATCGTCTGCGGCTTACCCCAGGGGATGCCAAGCAAGCGCAGCCGATGCAGCAAACGACTACGGGCGCGATCAGTCTCGTTGCGCAGGTCTAGCTCAACCTCTTTGGCCTCGAGGGAAGGCTTCAAGCGCAGGTGCCGCTGTTGTTGCTCTAGATCGCGCTGCAGAGGAACTGCAGGCGTTTCTGGGGGGACCTTACCCATACGCGAACCAATGAGCAGCCGCTCTTCAATCAGGAGCATAGGAGCTGTCTCTCCCCGGCAAAGCACACTTTGAATGGCCTCTTGCAGCTCTGCCAGACCTGGGGCACTCACATCGCGCAGCGCTGCCAGGGCCTCAGCCAGGCGCACGGCCTCGATCGTACTAGCGGGGGAGACATCGAACCCCTCCTGACGCAGCAGCTCGGCTGCGCGGATCACCCAGCGTATCCCGGCCTGAGATGGGGCTGACCAGAGAAGCTCATACCAGCCGGGGGCGGCGATGCCAGCGCCATAGCCGCTGGCATAGGTCAGACGGTTGTTGCTCCAGGGAATCCAAGTCGCCGCTACACGCACAGGCTTCAAGCCTTGCAGTAAGGCGCGGTCCTCGGCTTCGGAGAAGGTATCGAGATCTTCAAGGGCAGGCAGGTGCCAGGCACCGCAGACGACAGCAATGCGTTGAAACCCCTCCGCGCGCGCCTGGCGCAGCATCTGACGCATATGGGCCTCGCGCCAGGCATCCTCCTGGCTGCGTGGAGGGCTGCCGCCGCGGAGGACGCGCATCGCCTCACGGATACCGTCAAAGACGCCTTGCGCATTGCGCCGCTGTTCGATCTGCTGCTCCCACCACAGTTCATGGTCCTGGTAGCCAGCGGCCAGTGAGAGCAGACTGAGTGGATCGTCGACCATCTCCGCCGTCAGCACTGCTGCCTCCTGGGCATTGCTGCCGAAGCGCCGGGCCAGCGGCAGATCAATGAAGCGCGCAGGAATACCCTGCTCCAGAGCGTAGCGCAGAGTCTGCCACTCAGGAGAGAAGACCGTCAATGGGAAGTAGCTGGCCTGACGTGGCTGATCAGGCCGATAGATGAGCAAGGCAACCGGTGGCACCATGCGCGGATGATTGAGCAGAGGCAGAATCTCCTGAGCATCAGCCGGGCCTTCTACCAGCACCAGATCAGGAGCCAGCTTCTCCAGAGCGGCGCGCAGGCTGCGTGCGCAGCCGGGGCCATGATGACGAATACCGAACAAGTGGAAACTCACCGCTCACACCACCTCCCGGCAGGCGCGATAGAGATCTTGCCAGCCAGTGCGCTCCTTCATCACCGTCTGCAGGTACTCCAGCCAGACAACGCGGTCCTGTACCGGGTCCTTCACAATGGCGCCTGTCAAACCTGCGGCCAGATCGCCAGCCCTGAGTGTTCCATCGCCATAATAGGCGGCCAGCGCCAGGCCACTGTTCACCACCGAAATGGCCTCCGCGGTCGAAAGCGTACCGCTGGGTACCTTCAGCTTCAGGCTCCCATCGAGTGTTTTTCCCTCGCGCAGCTCACGAAAGATCGTTACCACGCGCCGAATCTCCTCCAGTGCTGGCTTCTCAGCGGGCAGCTCCAGGGCTCGGCCTAGATCTGCTACACGCCGCTCTACAATCCGTACCTCTTCTTCCAGATTTTGAGGGAGAGGAAGTACTACCGTATTGAAACGGCGCATCAGCGCACTGGAAAGATCATTGACGCCCTTATCGCGATTATTCGCTGTGGCAATCACATTGAAGCCCTTCCGTGCCTGCACCTCTGTATTCAGCTCGGGGATGGGCAGCGTCTTCTCCGAGAGGATAGTGATCAGTGTATCCTGTACCTCGCTAGAGATGCGTGTCAGCTCCTCGATCCGGGCCAGCTTCCCCTCGCGCATGGCTGTCATCAACGGGCTGGCCACCAGCGCCGCCGGTGTCGGTCCCTCCACAAGCAGCCGAGCATAGTTCCAACCATAGCGCAGTGCGCTCTCGTCTGTCCCTGCGGTTCCCTGGATAAGCAGAGTGGAGTCGCCGGCGATGGCTGCTGCCAGATGCTCACTGACCCAGGATTTGGCCGTACCTGGCAGCCCGTAGAGCAGCAAGGCGCGATCCGTCGCCAGGGTGCTGATAGCGATCTCGATCAGGCGGGCGTTGCCGATATATTTGGGTGAGACCTCGAAGCCGTTGGAAAGGCGTCCGCCGAGCAGGTAGGTGCGCACCGCCCACGGAGAGAGGCGCCAGTTGGGCGGGCGCTGACGACTGTCTGCCTTCGCCAGCTCCGTCAGCTCCTCGGCAAACTGTTGCTCGGCGTGCTGACGCAGCATAGCGCTGAGGCTCTGCTCTGCCGCTGGGTGGGTGGAAGACTGCGCCTCTCCCTCAAAGGAAGCTGTGGCCTTCGGCTCTCTGCGGCGAGGCTGTTGCTGCGAATCCTTTTTCATCGTTCCTCCAACTCCTTCAGTAGATCTCGAAGACAAGCTATATTTTCAAGGAAAGCGTTTATTGATGGAATGATGGTATATTGAACATAGT
>NZ_JADGHT010000394.1 GCF_019683755.1 Thermogemmatispora sp.
ATCTGATCACATCCCTCTGGGCTGACCAGCTCCTGCATATTGTGACCATCATCTTGATTATCCTGTGGCATCTTTAGCGCCTGGGGTGGCTGGATCGGGAGGGGAAACGAGGGGCGAGGAGGGTTGAGAGCCGACGTCGCTTTCTTCGCGGTTACTCTTGGCCACCAGGGTCACCAGGTCGGCTGGCGCAGAGCGAATCTTTTCGCCGAAGAAAGCATTGACCTCGGCGCCTAGCAGCAGGATCACGGCAAAGTAGTAGAAGAAGGTCACTAGAATAATAGCGAAGCCGATTTGACCGCCCAGACCGCTCAAGAAATGGGCCGCGTAGAGCGAGAAGAGTGCCAGATAGATCTGAGTCAAGATAGCGGCCAAGAGGGCCCCGCGCCAGGTTGAGCGCCAGCGGATGCGGCGGTTAGGTACGAAGGTATAGATTGTCAAAAAGAAGACCCAGGCGATCGCCAGGCCGCCAAGCAAGCCGCCCAGGCTGAAGGCGAAACCGCTACCGGGCACCTGGCCAAGCGGGGTCTTCTCTAGAAATGAGATCACCAGCGCTGGCAAGCTGGCTGCCAGCACCATCAACGGAGTCAGCACAGCGAAGAGCAGCAGCATCCCCAGAGCCATCAAGTTCTGCTGAAGCAAGGGACGCGGGCGTCGCCGGTAAATAATACCAAAACAGCCCTCTAGCAGAACAAAGAGGCGTGAGCCGGTGAAGAGCGCGATCAAGACTGAGACGATACCGAGCGGACCGGAAACGCGATTGAGCTGGCGCAGCAGAGCGTCGATCAACTCGGGTGAGGCTGTCATTCGAGGGAAGATCGAGAGAATCACCTGACTGAGGTAGAGGCGTACCTCAGCTTTCCCTAGCAACAGACCTGGAATAGCCAGCAAGGCCACGGCCAGCGGAGCCATAGCGGTCAACAGGTTAAAGGCCAGAGCTGCTGCCAGGTTCATCACCCAGTCGTTATTGAACTTGATGAAAAAGGCCTGAGCGCGTTGCAAAATTTTTCCTGCCTTAGCACGACTAGATGCCAATCTCCTCGTTGGGTGAAGCTGCTTCCTTTCAGGTAGTTCTTTCGTGGTCATAGCCATTCAAAAAACTCCAGAAAAAAGCTCCCAGTCTATTCACGCCAGGAAGGCCCTGAATGTTTCAAGATAGCAGTTCACCGTTAGCGAAGCCCAGAGCAACCTGCTGCCAGCGGCCAGGCAGGTAATGGAAGAGAACAGGAGAAAGCAGACTCACGGCAGCAGTGCACCGCACTGCCCACAATAGCGTTTTCCTGGACGCACGCGGGCCCCACACTGGTCGCAGAAAAAGGTCTCATTCCCTGCTACAGCCTGAGCCTGAGCGCCAGCGACAGGAAAGGCAGGATCAGGGGATGAATGAGAGACCGGAGAGGAGGCAGCGGGAACAGGGAACGCTGGTCCAGCAGGAGAGGCGGAAGAATCAGCTAGCGTGGAGGCGGCTGGCGAAGGCGACGAAGGGCCTGGGGGAGTGGGCTGTGTGGCTTGACTGCTGTGGATCGCCCTAGCGGCCTTCACCGCCAGGCTACCAAGGGTAGCAGCGATCTTGAGGCCTTTGGCCAGCTCCTCCATCTCCTCCTTAAGGCGCTGGGGAGAAGGAAAAAGCGTGCTATCAGAGACCTTCTGGAAGAAATCCGGGCCGAGTTGTACCCCCTCACCATTCCAGGCAAGCTGGCCCTCTGCACGACTGCCGTCATCAAAGAGCAAGAGCAGACGACGGTCCTGGCAGACATACTGACCCTCGTGCCGTGTCTCCGCTGGGGGCTGATTGAGAGCCGAACCGGCGCTAGCTCCCGTACCAGCCAGCAAGCTTTGAGCGGCCTGAGCCAGGCGCGAGCGCTCTTGCGTCAGCAGGACAAAGCGTCCATGAGGCAGCAAGATCAAGCGGTCGACTCGCGTGGTCAGAGAGGCCAGCCCGGGCACCGGCAGCGAACGACGCTGACATTCGTACTGTCCAGTCACAGGCTTCGACATCTAATCCTCCCTTGGTATACTGGCCAGAGTCAAGCGAGGCAGCCAACGAAGACGCTTGCGTCTCCTTCTCAGCTCCGGCCTCCTATCAAACAGGGCTCGTAGCGACACTGCGAACCTTGCACAGGAATCTACGGGGAGAGGGGGAGGAAGTTGCGCCGACCTGGCCAGCGCAGCGAAAGGGCCAAGGAGGAGAAAAGCAACGAGCGCAGCCGCGCTCAGGCAGGCCGCAGACGCAGCGAGCGACCCTGGCGGACCAGCCCCCAGGCTGCCTTACATCTCATCAGTCATTGTCAGCGGGTCCTCCCAGCGGCGACGTGTCTGAGCCAGAGCGCGCACTATGTCAAGCTCATGCTCTCCCTCCTTGATTTTGCCTCGCTTCAACAAGTGGCGCCCCAGCAAATCGTGAGCGTGGATCAAAGCCGCCACCCGATGGGTGGGCTTCAGCTCCTCAATAGCGGCGCGGAAAGCTCGCTCAGCCCCAGACTGGCCGCTCTGGGTCCCTCCCTGCTCTTGCTCCATCGCATCAAGAATCTGGCCCTCAATCAGATAGGCCTCCGCACGGCGCAGGATGTAACTCTTACGAGCAGCCTCGTGAGCCTGACGGACATACTGCAGTGCCAGCTCATAGCGCTGACATTGTAGCTCAAGGCTTGCCAGATAGGCGGCGGCGGCTGCGACGACGTTGGCTTCCTGCTTCTGGCGGCGCTCTTCGAGGGCATTCTTACCCGCAGGGGGAGCACCTGCCACGCGCGGCTGCCATTTCTCCAGCACCTCGCGCAAATAGGCGCGAGCCTCATCTACACGCCCCAGGCCCTGATAGATCAGAGCGATTTCGCAGGTCAGCAGACTCTCATTGATCTCATCACCGATCGAGCGATAAAGCGTGCGCGCATTCTCTGCATGATGCAGCGCGCGATACTTGAGCCGCTCCGACTCGGCGGCCCACTGCTCATCGTCGCGATGGCTATCGGCGCGCTCAAATGAGACCAGCGCGATTCCCCAGTGAGCCTCGGCCACGTAGTGAATAGGGGTTTCTGGCTGCATCAGCTTCAGCACAGTCTCATAGTGATCGTTCGCCAGATCAAGGCGACCCAGCTCGCGGCAAGTTGCAGCCAGATGGAGGTGCAGCAGGGTCGCCTCATGCACCTGCTCCGTTGGAATCCGCTCGGGACGCAGAGCTGCAGCCTGGAAAAACTGCCGCTGGGCCTCCACGAACTGACGCAGGCTAAAGAAGCACTGCCCTCTAAGAGCATAGAGCCGCCAGCGCAGCGAGGGAGGAGCATGCTCAATATTGATGGTGTTCACCAGATCCAAGGCAGCTTTGATATGCTTGCTCTCAAGGAGGCGCAGCGCGTGATTCAGCTTCTCCTCATTCTCCTTATAGCGGTTAGCTTCGGCCTCCGACTCGCGCTGCTGCTGAAGCAGGACCATCAAGTCATCCAGTGGCAGATTCAGCCGTTCAGCCAGAAAGTGCAGACTTTCAGGCGAAGGCTCGACACGATTGCGCTCAATCTGAGAGATCAGGCTAGTACTGTAACGACCATCAGCGACATCCGCCAGCGAGAGGCGTAAGCTCTGCCGTGCTGCGCGGATACGCCCTCCTAGCGTGTCAGGAGATACTCGCTTGGCTGGACGTGCCATCGGTTTCTTCCTTCCTTCCCTTGTTCAGTCTCGCTATGCTCTGCCGCCCTCAACCAGGAGCGGTGCCATCCGCGTAGGTCACCAGCCATCATGCGACACCTTTTAAATGTAAAACGATTATAATCAATGATGGTCAAAATTTCAATCGATGTTCTGACAGCTCTCCCCACTGCTGCCCGACAAGGTCTCCTCTTCACTTCGTCTCGCGTGCCGCCGGGAGAGAACCAGGGCCGGAGAGCAGGGGAAACCAGCAAAGC
>NZ_JADGHT010000395.1 GCF_019683755.1 Thermogemmatispora sp.
GGACAGGAGCTGCCCGGAGTTCTCGGTCGAGAAGGCAGGGTCTGGGGGGAGCGAGTGGGCAGGGAGGCCAGCCCGGAGTCAACCGGGCTGGCCGGGACCCACCAGCGAGTGGAGGAATTCGCCAGCAAATGTCTACTCGATGCTCTTAAGCCACTCCTCCCGCGTAGTATGGTGGGCCAGGGGGGTTTGCTCACGAATCTCAGCACGTAGTTCTGCCAGTGTTCCCCAACCCTCTGCCACCACATCATACTTGTGAATCGTCTCTTCATTGCGTTGGCTGGCCCAGACAAAAGTATCGGGAGGAAGGTGCTCATAGCGCTCGATGACTGCACGCAGCATCTCGCGTACAACATCCTCTACGAAGCGCGGATTAGCGTGGGCTTTATTGACTACATACAGCTCATCTGGCCGTTTCAGCAGGGCATAATTCTCCGAGCTCATAGCATTCTCCGCGATGCTAATCAGCTCTTGAGCGTCGATCAGCTCCTGAGTGCCAATCATCAGTATCGCTCGTCCGCGCTGATTATGCGTTGCGAGCGGTGTGACATCAAGCATTTTCTCAATGGTTTCATCCGAGAATCCCTCTTCGCGCAAGCGGACGCGAGCGAAGGAATGCACCATATCCTGGGCACAGGGGCAAGCAACCATGCCCTCGACCTCGACTCCGACCAAACGGCGTGTGCCTTTGCGGGTTGCCACGGCCTGGGCCAGCAGTCCATAGACCTCCTGGGTAGGGCGCCCCGAAATGGGGGTCCATTTCTGCAGTGGATAAGCAGTGCGCAGATGAGCCTCAGCGCGTAGCACCTGCTGGCGCTCGACAATACGGCGTGCCAGGTGCTCGGCCAAAAGCTCGACGCGTGGCCAGGCTGTCAAACTTGTCTCGTCTAGCACCTCCTCCAGGGCCTCGCTGAAGCGTGACATATGAACGCCCGCCCTAACGGGATCGAGGTCGGCATAAAGATCAAAGATGACCTGCAGCCACTGGGCTCGCTCATCGCTACCGATCAAGATGAGCTTTTGCAGGCCTGCTACACCCACTCGGCCCAGGCGCACATGCACCGCCGGTCTGCTGTTCTGAATATCGTGTTCCAAAGGAACACGCAAGTTTTCCGCCAGCTTCTTGACGCCGTCCTGTGGCACTGTATCCCGCAATTCGCTAATGCTACGTCCACTCACGGGGTCAATCGCCTGGGGAGCGATCTCTGCTAACGGTACCAGCACAAAGGCGCGCTCCGTCATTCTTGGATGAGGGATCATTAGGTGTTCTTCCTGTATCTGCAAATCGTCATAGAGAAGGATATCGATATCTATTGGTCGCGGCCCGTTGCGGATGGTTGGGCGGCGTCCCAGGGCGGTTTCGATGGCTTTGGCATAGGCCAGCAGCTGCTCAGCGGAGAGGATAGTGTGCCCGGCACAGACCATATTAAAAAAGCGGGGCTGCTCAGCGTACCCCACCGGTTCTGTCTCGTAAACCGAGGAGACTCTGCTGATCTCAACAACCTCCCGCAGGCGTTGGAGTGCCGCGGCCAGATTGGCGCGCCGGTCCCCCATATTTGAGCCGAGCGCCAGATAGACCGTATGCATTTTAACTGGAGACTTGCCATTCGATGAATACCCGGCTGAGGCAGTCAGGTCCAAGCTCATAAAAAAAGTGATCCTCCTGGAAGCCCCTTCCATTATTGACGGATAGCATCCTCATCGTATTGTAACACCGGGCGGAAGGTTTTCCTTCCACCCGGACAGGCTAAGGAGCGTATGGAGGCATCACATTATGCGGGACCAGACGAGACAGGAACGGCAGAGCTGGTCAGAGATCGAAGGAGAGCGCTCAGCCGGGCTAGCCCTGGTATTCAAAAACCCAGATGTCACTAAAGATCGCCTCACTGCCGTTATTGCTGTCGCCTCCTACTAGCAGCCCGATCAGGCCCTCGCTGTAGGCCGAATCTGAAAAGCTATTGATGACTAGCTGATTATTGATGTAGAAGCGGAATGAGGAGCCATGAGCCAGAACCATAAGCATATTGGGAACGTTGTAGCCGGTCTGGATGGCGTTAGAATGGGTCCAATCAATCAGCGTCAGCCAGGCCTGGGGATTAGTACCGGTGGCGCGCACAAAACGATACTGGCCCTGGCTATTGATTTCGAAGACATAAAAACTGGGGGTAGCTGGATCAAGGCGAAAGACCAGGCCGCAGAAGTCGCCACGCAGCAGGCGTGCTTGCACCTTGATGACGGCGTCTGTCATATGCTCCTGGCTCGAGAAGCACCAGGCGGCCTCGTGAGGTCCCAGCGTTTGGACGTGGTAGCCCTGAGCTGAGAAGAAACACTGACTACCAGAGCTAGCCCAACCGCCGCCGGGACTGCGCAGGTCATACTGGTAAAGCAGGTTTCCCGCTCCGACCGAAGAGGAGATACCAGCGGTGGCTTGAGCGCGCGAGCGAGCAAGCTGGGTCGCCATCACATTGGCCTGAGCGATCGCGGTCTGGGTGGCGTGGAGTTGCTGAGGACTCAGCGCAGCGTTGCCGCTGCCAGTCCCTTTACTGGCAGAGGGAGAACCCCGCCACAGGCTGATGAGTGGGACGAACAGCAAGACCAGTAGCAGACAGGCCGCAATGAGTGAGAGCAAGCGAAAGCGTCGACTGGGCAAGCGTTTAATTGTGGCGCTCGCGGCCAGAAGAGTGCTCTCGCTTGCAACGGCCTCCTGAGGAGGCGGAGCGACTAAAGAGGCGCTCCCACTGGCAGTTTCCGCCGCCTGGCTAGCTGTATCGGGCTGCTCTGGCAAATCGGTTAGAGGAAAGAGTTGGGGGGTCGCTGGAGGTCGCACCATTTCCCGCTCTTCATCGGGGACAATAAAGGTCTCTTGCTCTGCCAGACGAGATGGACTGGGTGTAGCTTCTGCCTGGCCGTCTTGGGCAATCAGGGTAGAATCGTCGTTGCTTGCCAGGGTGGCTGCACTCGCGCTCTGATCTTTGAGAGTCGGCAAAGCAAAGCGCGTACGCGAGCCACGACCGCGCGCCTGTTGCAAGGCTCGCCAATAAGCGGTCGCCAACTCCTGGGCCTCCTGAAAGCGCTCGTTAGGGTCTTTAGCCAACGCTTTGAAGATCACTTCTTCAACGGCAGGCGGAATCTCACTGTTGAATTCGCGTGGCGAGGGCGGCGGCGTTTGAATATGGCGCAAGAAAATGGCCACAGGCGACTCAGCCGTAAACGGCACGCGCCCAGTGAGCATCTGGAAGAGCACGACCCCAAGCGAGTAGATATCACTACGGTAATCGCTGATGCCATTTGACTGCTCCGGGGCCATGTATTCCGGTGTGCCGACAATGGTGCCATCGCTAGTAAGCGATTCTGCTCCCATGATCGCTTTGGCCAGGCCGAAATCAGCGAGATAAGCGTAGCCGTCGGGTCGCAGCAAGATATTCGACGGCTTAACGTCGCGATGGAGGACACCGTGGTCGTGAGCATACTGCAGCGCCGAGGCAATCTGGTCAAGAAAGCTCGCCGCTTCTTCCAGAGTCAGGCGCTTGCGCCGGTGCAGATAATCGCGCAGTGTTCCCCCCTCAACATAAGGCATAACAAGATAATACCAGGGACTCTGCTCTCCAAAGTCGTAAAGCGGCAAAATGTGATCGTGGGATAGAGCGCCAACCGCCAGCGCCTCTCTTTCAAAACGTCGGATAAATGACTCATCGCGTCCGTAGAGTACCTTAATAGCGACCTGCCGCTTGACGCGGCGGTCGTAGGCCACATACACTTCGGCCATGCCTCCTTGGGCGATGCGGCGGCGTAGTTCATAGCGCCCAAGCGTGAGTCCTTCGATCCCCTTCATCCTATGACTCCTGATCCGTTGCCTCGCTCCGGTAAAATGATGGCTACCTCCAAGCTGGCCG
>NZ_JADGHT010000396.1 GCF_019683755.1 Thermogemmatispora sp.
CCCAGGACGCGATAGCGCCTGATTGAGAGCCGCCGCCTGCTCGGGCAAAGGCCCGCCTGTCGTATGCTCCCCGCGCTCGCGCTGCAGTGTTCCAGTCTGGCGAGCACGCTGCTGGAGCAGTTGCTGCCGTCGCTGCTTAAGCATAATCTCGTTTAAGCGTTCCATAGCTTATCTGCCTTCCGTTTCCCAGCGCCTCAAGATCGCGCGAATATAACGCCAGTTACGCTTATTATGTTCGACAGCCTCGCGAAAAGCCGCCTCGATCCACTCCGGTGGATAGCGCTCAGCGGCATCGCGCAGCTCATCAGCGATTAACGGAGAAAGAAGCCCTATATTCTGTTCGTACAAGACAAATATATTCGGACGCTCAATCTCAATGTGTAAATGCTGATTCTGGCCGTGGCCTGCGCGCGCAAAGGACGTGGCGACAGGAGCCGAGGAGAGGGCCGGGGCCGTCGAGGCGGGCGAGGTCGCCATTCCCTGGCCCTGACACTGACCCTGCTCTGGCTCGGCACGGCCTCGCCCGACGTCGAGCAGGCGCACCGGAATCAGCTCACTCCCCTGCAGCTCGGCCACCACACGCCGACTGCGCGCTGTATTGAAGAAATACCAGCCAATAACCTCATCTTCAGAGCCATCTTCCGCAAGCACCTTGAGGTAGACGCGGAGAATCGTGCCACGTGCTACCGCCTTTTCCAGGCCCTGGCGTACTCGTTCTTCAGGTGGACGAGGATCGCCACGCCGCTTCAGGCTCTTGAGCAGCACACGATCATTGAGTAGCTCTGGCTCGCTCACGCAACGCGGCTCGCCGCGTTTCTGAGCAAGCAACCAGAAGAGATGTAGCGTGACCTTCAATTCCGCTACATCCTCGATCTCTGGCAAGAGCGACCTGAAGAAGACCTCCGGCACAGGGACATAGGGATTCTTGCCCGAAGGGAAGCCAGCAAAGGACGTCATAGCCATCCATCCAGCGATTACTCAGGAGGCGGAGAAAGCTCTAGATCACAGAAGCGGGTATGACTCGCCTGGAAGTAGAGGCTTACCTCGCCGACGGGACCATTGCGATGCTTGGCGACGATAATATCTGCGATATTTTTGCGTTCCGAATCCGGGTTATAGACATCATCACGATAAATAAACATCACCACATCGGCATCTTGCTCGATGCTGTTATGCACGACGAGGTCCGCAGCAACGAAGTTGTGCAGGCCAGCTACCGTCAGATCATAGACTTCCGCCTCACCGGCGGGCATAATGGCCTCCACACGATCCCAGATGACATCACCCTCATCAGCCTCCACCGACTGCCGAGCAGTGCCAGGACCAGACTCAAGCGCCGAGAAGCAGGCGCGCGGGCGCGCCACCTTTCCCCCCACATTTAACTCATCGAGACGCCGCCAGCCGGCAGGCGTCAGAAAGCGATGATTGGCTGTGGCGCGCACCTGCTGGCCTCCAACAGTTGTCAGCCGATAGACTGGCCGGCACCCTGTCGCGAAAGCGCGCGTCACCGTCGCCGCCTCCAGGCGTCTTGTCTCTGGATTCAAAGCCAGCACCTGGAAGCCCTGACGCCCTACCAATTGCCTAATCGGACAGCATATTCCTTCGTCAGCCAGATAGACCGGCGTCTCCTCCGCCAGACAGCCGCTCTCGCGCAGATCAGAGAGCTGAGGCACCTTCGACTGGCGCGCTTCCACAGCGCGCGAGAGCTGCGCCAGCGCCAGCACCGGTACATTCAGCTCACGCGCCAGGGCCTTGAGTGTGCGGCTGATCTCTGAAATCTCCTGGACGCGGTTCTCATTGCGTCGCCCACCGCCAGTAGTGGTCTGCATGAGCTGCAGGTAATCGACGATAATTAGGTCAACACCCTGTTCCGCCTGGAGGCGCCGAGCCTTGCTGCGCATCTCCGCTGTTGAAATACTGGCCGTATCGTCAATCCAGATCGGGGCCTCCGCCAGGCGCTGGGTCGCCAGCATAATGCGCTCCCACTCCTCATCATTGATCCAGCCCGTGCGCAGGCGCTGCTGATCGACGCCAGCTTCCATCGAGAGCAGACGCTGTACAAGCTGCTCTTTGCTCATCTCCAGGCTAAAGATCGCCACTGTCTGCTTGAAGCGCACAGCCGCATTGTGAGCCATGCTCAGCGCCAGCGAAGTCTTCCCAAGCGACGGGCGAGCAGCCAGGATAATTAGATCCGAACGCTGTAGCCCGCCGGTGAGGCGGTCAAGATCGGTGAAACCGGTAGGGACACCAACAATGGCCCCGCGTCGCTCATGAAGTTGATCCAGCTTGTTCAGATATTCAGAAAGGATGTCGCTCAAGAGCGAGAAGTCTGAGCGCAGACGGCGTCGCCCGATCTCAAAGATCAGGCGCTCAGCTTTATCAAGGGCCACGTCGGCATCGCCTTCTTCGTAGGCAATGGCAGCGATCTGACCGGCAGCATGGATCAGCCGGCGCAGCACCGCTGTGCGCTCCACAATGCGCCCATAGTACTCGATGTTGCCGCTGGTGGGCACCTGGTTGACCAGAGACGTGATGTAACTGGCGCCGCCGACCTCCTCTAGCTTCCCCTGGCGCTCCAGCTCGTCACAGAGCGTAATAAAATCCGCTGGCTCGTGCCGCTCGTAGAGCTGGAGCATCACCTCATAGATAGCCCGATGGGCGTCACGATAGAAGTCCTCCGGGCGCAAGAAATCAGCTACCTGAATGATCGCTTCCGGATCAATCAAGATGCTGCCCAGGACGCCACATTCGGCCTCAATGTTCTGCGGTAACAGCTTCTCCACGTCCTGTCTCCAGCGTTTTGGCTTGCAAATCTTAGCTGCTCATCGCTGTACCGATAATGACGCTAAAAAAGCGGCTCAACAGCCTGGAAAAGATTATATCATCCAAGATTGGTCTTTTACGCAGTAGACTCGGCACCCGCCTCACAGCAGCTCGCTAGCGAGGCTACGTCTGGACCGGCCTGCTCTCGCCCTGCTCAGAAGCCTGCTGCGTTACACTCGCTTGGCTGCACTTCTCCCCCACTCGGGCAGGGGAGACAGCTAAGCAACACAGATACAGTCCGGGACTGCATTCGTCTCACCCAGGCTAGGAGTCTGTCATCAGCGGGAAGGGAGTCCCGTGTGTCTAAACAGTGTAGCGAATCTTGTGCCCGAAAGCAAACAGCAGGCTGGCAGTGGTCCTGTGGATATGTGGATATCCTGGGGGATGGCTGACGCTCGCGCCCAGCACGTATAGCTGAGGTAATAGGCAGTTTTCCCCCACTTATCCACCGTTGGGAGGCAGTTATCCACAGCTATCCACAGAGTTATCCACAATCTTATCCACATGGCTCAGTGGGCGAATCTTCCTATTCTCTAGGGACTATTCTCTCTCGCCGCGTCCCCCCTGGCCCTGGGAATGGCAGGAAAGGACTTGACCCGTAAGGACCTGCAGGGTATCATAGCACCCAGAAATCAGCGCTCTTTATTTTGGCTGGCGGCTTGCCAGCTCTCCCTGTTTCCCAGTCTGTGCGTAGTGGCGTCCATCGAATATTCATCTCGGGAACAGGCAGATAGCCAGGCAGGCAGGCCCTCAGCCATGTGTAGCGCTGCCGCTGTCAACAGAACAGCCTCGCAGCAAGGAAGCAGCTGAGCTGTTGACTGGGCTGAAGCCCAGTCATGCCATCCTGACTCGCCGCAAGCAAGATCTGAAGAAGGAGCAGTATTGAGACCCCATGCCAAAGACGAGCAAGCGTGCAGCCACAAGAAGAGCGAAAAAGATCGCCCGCGCGCACGCCACCAAGTTGCCAGAAGCGCCTGCCCCCAAGAAGGAGAAGCGTGGCCCTGGCTATACACCGCCTAAGCGGGGCCTGGCCCGCTACCCCTGGGC
>NZ_JADGHT010000044.1 GCF_019683755.1 Thermogemmatispora sp.
TTCACTCTCTCACTCAGTCCCTCTCAGGCTGCCTGGCATGAGCAGCCTCCTGCCTGTCTGACTGTATATATGTTGGCCTGGCTGCCTGCTGCGCCGCTTTGCGCTTCCGCTCCGCTTGCTTCCTCCTCTCCCGCAAGGCGCAATGCATGCTATGTTTGACCTGCTCTGGCGATCGGGAATCCGCTCTTACTCTTCTCCAGGCTCAGTCAGCTCCATCCACCCGCGGACCCACAGCCAGAGTATCCTTGCATGTCCGCCCGCTGGCCAGACATGCACATACAAGTAGGCTGGCTATTCCTTCCGGGGGAAGGATAGCCACCCCTGGCATCGCGCATACTCTTCACTCTCTTCCTCGCTCGCGAGCACCCTCTCAGCAATTCACCCAGTTAGGACTACGCCAGCGCTTAGCTCAGACTGCGGCAGGAGAGGATCACCACTTGTGTTTCTGCCGGCAGATTGCCTTGCGAGATCACAAGTTTGGGCTGGGGATTGATCGACTCCACGCCCATTTCGCGGCAAAAGGTTATAAGCGCTTCAGGCAGCGACTGCGAGCCGTCGGCTGCCAGAGGATAGTAATGCATGGGAATGACAATACGCGGCACCACCTGGCTGATCACCTCAGCCGCCTGCGAGGCGTTGAGGGTGTGCTTACCCCCAATAGGTACTAGCAGGACATCAGCATCAGCAACTTCCTCAAGCTGCTCTTCCTGCAGGGTGTGGCCTAGATCGCCAAGGTGGCAGACGACGATGCCATCTATGTGAATCACATAGATGGTATTGCGCCCACGTTCGCGCCCCCGCTGATTGTCATGATAGGAGGCGACACCAGTGATCAGCACGTCGCTGATCTCGTATTCGCCTGGCCCACGCACAATACGGGGATTCCCCTGTACCGCGCGGACATAGTTATGATTGGGATGATCGTGACTGATGGTGACAATCGAGGCGCTGACCTTACCCAGGCGCAGAGGCTCCTTCTGCTGCGGGGCGGCTTCCGTCTGGGGAGCGAACGGGTCCGTGATGAGCGTGACTTGTTTTCCTCGCAATTGAAAACAGGAGTGGCCGAGCCAGGAAATCTCCATTGCAAAATGTGAGGACACCCGCAGGTGTCCGCTCCCACTAAATTCAAGAAAGAGGGCAGCCGTCAGTCACGCGCTCATGCCTGGCAGACTCCCCTCGTGTTGCCTTACTGGTCGACTGTTCAGAATGGAAAACATAAGTTCGGGCGGGGACTGCTGTCCTCGCCCGGATTACATTGTACCACAGGGATAGGTCTTCTACAAGGGAACCATGCGCCAGCCAGGCTTTTTTTCCTTGTCTGGATGATAGCTTGCTTAGTTTGAGCAAGGACCCGACCGTTTCCGTGCTCTCTATCAGGCTGGCCCCCGGGCCACCCCTTCCAGCTCATGAGGCTGGTTTGCTTGACGGGAACGCCGCTGGCAGTTTATACTGCTGCGATAAGCGCGTTGCTCCGCTCACAGGCCGACGTCACCTTGAGGCCACAGGTGCGGACCAGCTCGGTTGACGGGTTGATCAAGGCCCTAGCAGGAGCGCCTGAGGTACGGTACGGTGCTGCGGGCCTGGCTGCGACGTGAAATGCTTGCCTGCTGAAGTAGGGATGAGATAATTGTATGCGCCTGGAGGAACATGTGGCCTTTTCAACGGCGGCGGCCCTGGTGGCACTGCCGTGGCTGAAAGATGAGGTCTGGCTGCCCTATGTGGCGAGTATTCTGATCGATGTCGATCATTATCTGGAGTTCGTGGCGGCTCGCCGGAGCTTGAGCCTGCGCGAGGCGCTACGTTATCTGCGTACTCCTCATCGTCAGCGTGGCCCATTGCCGAAGCCGCTGCATCAACCGTTGACGCTGGGCGCTCTGACAGCGCTGGCAGCACTGACCCGTCAGCGGTGGCTGTGGCTGCTGCTGGCTGGCATGGTGTTTCATGTGAGCCTGGATGCTTGTAATAACTATTTGGTGCGCCGCCTTCAGGGCCAGCTCCAGAGGGAGGCTGCTGGACGCTGCCCGCTCTGCGCTCGCGAGGTGATGCGGTTGGAGTTGCATGCACGCCGCCCGCTACGAACACTACTGGCCCGCTATCGGCGGGCCAATTATGTGGTGCTGTGCCCAGAGTGCCATCGCTTGCTCCACTTGCAGGGTTAGGCCGCGCTCGGTATCAGCATTGGGCATTTTTCTCGCCTGTCTCCGGGGCAGTGAGGCAGGGTGAGCGGGCCAGGATAGCATTGGGAATGAGGGGCGTGAATCTGGCCGGCCCGGCTGTTCTCTGCTGTCTCGACGGGACCAGGCTTCTGTGGTATAATCGCCGCGAAGGTTTGGCCGGAACATCTGGCCAGCGATGAAAGCGGATGAAAGCGAGGGTGGACCTTGAATACGTTGCAAGCCTGGGCCCCGGCTCTCCGGGTGATTCAGATTATTCTGTCAGTCGCCGTTATTCTCTTTATCTTGCTTCAGGCGCGCAGCGCTGGCCTGGGCAGTATCTTCGGCGGGTCAAGCGCCGGCTCCGTCTTTAAGACGCGCCGCGGAGTGGAACGCCTGATCTTTAATTTGACGATTGTGTTTGTGGCGCTCTTCGCACTGGTCTCGGTGATTATGATGTTGATTCCTGTCTAGGTGGGCTGCTTCGGCCAGGTTCAGGGGCGCCTGGGGAGGCTTCTCGCTATCATGCCGCGCTCTGTGAAGGCTACTCCGCGCCCCGCCCGCTTTTTGCTGTCAGTCTCTCCCCTCACTCGCTTAGTAAGCCCGTCCGCCGTCTCCAGCAGTTTCTTTCGGGCCATAGCCCTGGAATGACGTCTGGGTAGGGGCTGTCTGCGCACTTTCCATATCGGCTCGCCTCGTCCGGCTCTAGCTCTCCTCCTTTTTCTTCCCCTGTTGCTGTCTCTCCTTCCCCTCGCTTTCCTCTCTTGCCCATTATGGCTGTGTTTTTCCTGAACGATAGATAAGCATAAGTGGATTTATAGATGTAGAGCTATCCAGAGTCTCTGGAGTCTTCTTCAATACTATGAGCTTCTCAGACAGGTTGCTTCCTCGTAAGTACATTGACATCTTCCTTGTCCGCTCTTTACAATCATAGCAGGCAAGCAAGGAGGGGAAGAGCGAGCACTATGGAGCAACCGCTGAGTTTCTCGGCTGAGGCGGATCAAGGCAAAGGAGCCGGCGGCACGTCTGGCGAGGGTGAGCAGCGACTACCTCCGGAGGTACCGCGCGAGCTGGGCCATTATCGCCTGCTGCGCCTGTTAGGTAGAGGGGGGTTTGCCGAGGTCTACCTAGGCGAGCATCGCTATCTGGGGACCGAGGTGGCGATTAAGCTGCTGCGGACTGAC
This sequence comes from Thermogemmatispora sp., assembly GCF_019683755.1. Taxonomy (GTDB): domain Bacteria; phylum Chloroflexota; class Ktedonobacteria; order Ktedonobacterales; family Ktedonobacteraceae; genus Thermogemmatispora. The sequence continues at coordinate 3,338 of NZ_JADGHT010000044.1, forward strand.
CTGGCGCCCGAGATCGTCCGACGCTTTTGTGCAGAGGCCCGTATTGCGGCTCATTTGCGCCACCCTCACATTGTCAGCATCTTCGACTTTGTTCTGCTGGAGGAGAGCGGTACGGCCTTTTTAGTGATGGAGTATGCCCCTGGTGGGACGCTTCGCCAGCGCCATCCTCGGGGCAGTCGCTTGCATCCGGTAACCATTCTGCGGTATCTGCAGCAGATTGGGATAGCGCTGGATTATGCCCATCGTCAGCACTGCATTCATTGCGATATTAAGCCGGAGAACATGCTGATTGGGCGCGATGGATCGCTCTTGCTAAGCGACTTCGGCATTGCGGCCCTGGCCAGGCAGGGAGAGCCAGACTGGCAGCAAGCGGCAATCGCTGGGACGCTGGCCTATATGGCGCCAGAGCAGCTAGCTGGTCAGCCGCAGTTTGCCAGCGACCAGTATGCGCTAGGAGTGGTGGTCTATGAGTGGCTGTGCGGGGTCTGTCCGTTCCGCGGCTCGCCCGCAGAGGTGCTGGCTCAGCATGTTCATGCGCCCCCACCACCGTTACGTCAGCGTGTGCCGGGCCTGCCCCCGGCGCTGGTGGCCGTGGTAGAGCGAGCGCTGGCGAAACAGCCGGAGGCGCGCTTTGCGACGGTGCTGGAGTTTGTGCAAGCCTATGAGCGGGCCTTGGGTCAGGCGCTGCGCCCGCGCCCTCTGGCCTCGCCGCTCCAGGTCGTACGTCCGACGCGGCGGGCGCTGATGGTTGGGATCACCGGTCTGGCCGCCAGCGGCCTGCTCGGCGGTGGCTTGACCTGGCTGGCTCTCTCGCCTCAGCAGCGCGCCGGGCGTTCGACGCTGCCTGGCTGCCCGCCCCCACTGGGTCAGCCAACAGGGCACCCCTTCCAGGCCCCAGGGCAGTCAACGCCAGCCCTACCCGCTCCCCACGGCCAGCAAAATCAGAGCCATGACCCTTCCTCCTCTTCCTCTTCTTCATCATCAGATCTTGTCCAAGAACTATCTCCTGTTTTGCATCAGCCACTGTTGTAACCCATTTCTAATTGTCTTCCCTACCCTTCACCTTGACAGACAAGCTCCGCCTATGCTAGCATCCTAGCTATGATGGTTCTGTCTCTGTGTTTAGTCCTCAGTGTCGGCCTGCGCACGGCAGCACTGCGCAGCAACACTATTCGCCCTTCTCATATCGCGCATGCCTGTGCCGCATAGGCCTGGCGCAGCTTATGCGGCTCAAGAGAGGAGCAGCGCCATTACTGACAGGATGTGAGCAGGCCAGGTCTGGCCATGCTCAGGGTGGGTTTTTGGGCTTGCGCCGCAGCGAAAGGCTCTGACTCACCTTAGCGCCTTGCCTGTGTTGTCTCTCTAGCGGGCAAGCCACTCCGGCTGGCAGGGTTTGGTTTGCTGCTCTCGCTCTTCTCCTCTGATCCGCTCTCTCTTTGGCCTTCTGGCTGGCCTCTTCTGGCCCCGGCTATCAGCCCAGGGCTAGCAAGAGGAGGCGCCTTTGAGAGGGTCCTTTCTCGTCTTCGCCGTGTCCGGCCCTGACTGACCTGGTTCCTGCTTCGCAGCATGCTGCGTCAGGCCCTTCTTCTCTGCCCAAGCTCTTTTTAACTTTTCGTTAGCAGATGCAGATCTTCATGGAACATAGAAAGGAACAGGTTGCAGCATGGAGAAAGGCATGGAGGCTAAGGGAGAGGGGAGGTCGCCGTCAGGGTCACAGGCACCTGGTACCCGTCTGCGGCTACTGCTGGCTTATGCAGGCTATACGCTGGCGACGAATGCGACCTTGAGCAGCGCGGTCTGGATGATCTATCTGGCGCACCAGGGCTACAGTCCCGTGGTTATTGGTCTGCTGGAGATGACGCTGCATGTGACGAAGCTGTCTGCGGAGATCCCGACGGGGATCTATGCCGATTTGTTGGGCCGGCGCCGCAGCCTGACTGTCTACTGTTTCCTGTCAGCAGCGGCCATGCTGTGTCTGGCACTCTCGTTCTGGCCGTTGATAGTCCTGGCTTTTGTGCTCTGGGGGCTGGCCTTTGCTTTTCGCGGAGGAGCTGAGGAGGCACTACTTTGGGGGCTAGCACGACGGCTGGTTCATGATGAGCGTGAGCTGCCGGGCTACTATAGTCGTTTGATCAGCCGGGTCTATCTGCTGGTGCTGCTCGCGGAGGCGGCCAGTACGAGCGCTGGAGGAGTACTCGGCGAGGTGCAGGCGGTCCTGCCTTTCCTGGTGCAGGCGGCTCTCTCGCTGCTAGGGATCTTGCCCTTGCGGGTGTTGCCCGAGGAGCGCGGCGTCAGGCAGCGCCAGCCGCTGCGGCATTTGCTACAGGGACTGCAGGCTGTGCGCGGTGATGGCATGCTGGCCGGTCTGCTCTTGCTAGCAGGAGTGGTCGAGGGCTGTGGCCTGACCATCTATTACTACCATCAGCTCTATCTGGCTGGGCTGGGGTTGTCCCTGGCCCAGATCGGGCTGGTGATCGCCGCCAGCCAGGTGATTAGCTTTGTCTGCACTGCCCTGGCTCCCGTGTTGCTGATGCGCTTGGCTCGTGTCCGCCTGTTGCTGCTGCTGTCGAGCGCGCTGGCTGGTGGGCTGCTGTTAATGAGTCTACCGCTGGTCCCGCTCAGTCTGGTGGGCTTTCTGATTCTCTTCCAGGGAGCCTATGCCCTTTGGCAGCCAGTGGTAAGCACCTGGCTCAATGAGCGCAGTCCCGAGGCCCAGCGAGCGACGGTGCTGTCGCTGCAGACCGGCCTCTTTAGTGCGACAATGATGGTGCTCTTCCCTCTCTTCGGTCTCGGTGTAGGAGAGATCAGTTATCGCTTGCTCTACCGCCTGCTCGTGCTCGTAATGAGCGGCAGCGTACTGATCAGCAGTCTGGGACTGCTCTGGGTCCGCTGGCAGCGTGCCAGTCGGGAGTAAGGGAAAGAGGCGAAGCGCTTGCGATCAGGCCCGCAACGCGCTGCGATCAAGATCGTTCTTGTTGGGGAGAGAGCGCGGCCAGGGAGTTTCAGCCTCCTGAGCTAGGCCCTGGCCCGCCTGCTCCCTGTCCAGCCAGGAGGCGAACCTGATATTGGCGTCTTGCCTTTTTTTACGCACAACTCACAAATTGTTAGCTACTCGTCGCGCAGGGATCTTGTACGACAAGACGCTATCGAAACGTCGCCGCGCAAGAACTAGGCAGCAAGTACTTTCAGAGTCTTACGAGTACTTGACGAGCTTTCTTCTCTCTCCTACAATAAGTATGCTGGTAGATTGTGAGCCAGGGAGTCAGAGCCACCGGAAGGCAGATAGCAGTCAGGCATCGGTACCGGCACTCCGCGGGGAAGTTTGCCCAATCCAGGGCTTGCAAGCATAGGCAAGAGAACAGGCACGATGGTTGATCATTCGGGTAGACAACTCGATAACTATTTTCTCCTCCGCTTGCTTGGGCAGGGCAACTATGGCCAGGTCTACCTGGGCGAGCATATCCAGCGCAAGCACCTGGTAGCGGTCAAGGTGCTGCACACCGGTCTGAACTATGAAGCGCTGCGCCACCTGGTCAATGAGGCCCGCCTCTTTCGCTTGCGGCATCCGCATATTGTCGCGGTCCAGGACTTCGGCGTCGAGCAGGCGCTTGGGGTGCCTTTCATTGTGATGGACTACGCTCCCAATGGCACCCTACGCCAGCGCCATCCGCAGGGAACGCGCGTGCCGTTGGAGCTGGTGCTGCACTATGTACATCAGCTCGCCGATGCTCTGCAGTACGCCCACGATGAAAATGTGATCCACCGCGATCTGAAGCCGGAGAATATGCTCCTGGATCAGGAGGATCGCATTCTGCTGACCGATTTCGGGATCTCGGTGATTGTTCAAACTCCTCCCGGCCAGACTCCCTTAGAGCAGCAGAACGCTGGCATTGCTGGAACTCCCCATTATATGGCCCCAGAGCAGTTTATGGGTCGCACCAGTCGCGCTAGCGATCAGTACGCGCTGGCGGTGATCGTCTATGAGTGGCTTTGCGGCGACCCGCCCTTTGATGGAACCTTCTATGAGCTGTATGCTCAGCATTCTCAGGTTCCTCCCCCTTCGCTGCTGGAGCGCGTGCCCGAACTCTCTCCAGAGATTGAATATGTCATTATGCGTGCGCTTTCTAAGGACCCCAAAGGGCGCTTTGCCAGTGTGCGCGAGTTCGCTCAAGAGCTGGAGCGTGCCGCACGCTCGCTGCAGGTGCTCAATTATGTGCCCCGTATCCAGCCGCGTAGCCGTCAGGAGTGCTTCGATGATGGGGTGGCTTTTTATTTTCAGGGCCGCTATAAAGAGGCGGCTGAGGCCTTCTCGGAGGCTATCGCTCAGGACCCAACCTATGCCGATGCCTACGTGAATCGCGGCAGTTGCTATCTGCAGCTGCAGGAGATCGAGAAGGCGATCGCCGATTTCGATCGCGCTCTGGAGCTGAATCCTCAGCAGGCCATCGCTTATAACGGGCGTGGCTACGCCTATTGCGCTCTGGGTGATGAACGCCGCGCCCTCTCCGATTTCGATCGCGCTCTGGAACTTGATCCGACTTATCTGGAGGCTTACTTTAACCGTGGCCGCGCTTACCGCCGCTTGCAGGAATATGAGAAGGCCGTCGCTGACTATAGCCGCGTGCTACAGCTCGATCCTTCTAATGCCGATGCCTATAATAATCGCGGTAATGCCTACTGCTGTCTGGGCCATTTCGAGCAGGCTATCGCCGATTTTAGCCAGGCTATCCGCCTCAATCCAGAATATACTTTGGCCTATAATAACCGCGGCAATGCCTATGATGCGCTTGGTGAACACGAGCTTGCCCTTGCTGATCTAACGCGTGCCATTGAGCTGGATGCTCTCTATGCCAATGCTTATAATAATCGCGGAACAGTATATCGCAATATGCAAGAATATGAGCAGGCGTTAGAGGACTATCAACGCGCTCTTGAGATCCAGCCCGACTATGCCTTGGTCTACTACAATCGCGGTCTGACCTGCTATGAGATGCAGGACTATGAGCGGGCCATTCTCGATTTCGACCGTGCTCTGGAGCTTGATCCTAGCTATGTCGAGGCCTATATCCGACGCGGCATGGCCTACGATGCCTTGCAGGAGTACGAGAAGGCCATAGCTGATTTTAATCGTGCTGTGGAGCTGGCCCCCTGTCTGGCTCGGACTTATGTCTATCGCGGTCTGGCCTATGCTGGCCTGGGGAACTATCGGCGGGCTATTCTGGATTACGATCGGGCGTTGGAACTGCGGCCTGATGATGCCGAGGGCTACCGTCATCGGGGTGTGGCCTACTTCCGGCTGGGGGACTACCAACGGGCTATTCTGGATTACGATCGGGCACTGCAATTGGATCCGGGCAATCGCTTGGTGCGTGCGAGTCGCGAGGAGGCGCTCTATCGGCTGCGTCAGGAGCGGAGGCGCGAGGCTCGTTGAGCTTGTTCCGCCCCGGTGCCTGGTTCTGCCCTGTTCCCTTTGCGCTGTATTCTTTCTCTCCCTGGCACCCATGACCGCGGCAAGGCTCTCAGGTCCGACCTGCCTCCAGCTTTCTTCTCCTTTTCAGCTCCTTTGCTTTCGCGCCTCCCTCCTGATCATAGCCGGCTACTGGCTCAGTCCAGGATGGTTGCTAGCCGAGCGACGGGCCACTAAGCAGGTAGCTGTAGCCAGCAGGGCCGATCAAGGTCGCAGCGAGAGCAGCGCTGCTTAGCGACTCGTCGGGATCAAATGGATTGACGCTTTCCTCTCTGGATAAATGAATAGAATTTGCTAAAATTACCAGAAATCGAATAGCCAGGCTTGCGAAATCAGGAGTAGAACAGGGACGTATGACCAGTCTTCGGGCAGAGTTTAGCGATGGAGAGCCTCAAAAGCCAGAGCAAGGACCAGTATCCAAAGAGAGGCAGGAGGAGCAAGGACTTGCTCCCTCTCAGCTCTCACCTTCCACGGTCAGCAGGCCGACAGCCGGCTCTGGACAGTCCTCAGTAGAGGCCCGCCAGCAGGCGGAGAGCCAGTCACTAGAGATCGAGCTGCTCTTGAAACAGGCCCGGGAGCTGCGGGAAAGCGGCGCTTTGGAAATGGCAGGCTCTGGCCGATTTCACAACAGCCAGATGCCTGGACCCGCAGCGGGCCATTCCTCATCTTGGCCATGCCCACTTGCTCTTTAGTCATCCGCGGTGGAAGGAGGCCCAAGAGGCCGCGGAGCAAGCGATCCGGCTTGCTCCGTCCAATCCTAATGCTTACCGCACAGCAAGCGAGATCTATCGCTGGCTGGATCTCTATCAGGAAGCGATCGCCAGTCTAACCCAGGCCGTCCGGCTGCAGCCGGGACGGGCGAAAGACTACCGGCGGCGCGCCAGCCTCTATTTCTGGCAGGGCCGCTTTCGACTCGCCGCTGATCTGCAGCAGGCCCTCCGTCTGGATCTGCAAGCCTGGTCTCAGCGCCTGCAAGAAGCCGCCAGATTCTGGCAGGTGAAGAGAAGCAGCCAGGGTAACTGACTGGCTGAGTGGGTGAGTGCAATCCCTGTGTCTGCCGAGAATCCTGCTCGGTTGCTTGGCGCCGTTTGACGAAGCATGACTCGCGAGCAGCTAAGAGAGTGCATACAGGCTTTGTGCACGAGGCAATGAGGCAGAAAACGATGAGTCTCTTCTACAGGCGACAAGCCACCAGTTCAATGACGACGAGGAGGAGACATGCAAGGGCAGTCAAACGCGGAGCTGATCGCCCTGTACAGTCGAGCCATCGCCCTGCATCCCAACGATGCCGAGGCCTATTTGCGGCGCGGCGTTCTCCACTGCCAGCAGGGCGATCAGTTGCGGGGCCTGGCCGACTTCAACGAGGCGCTCCGCCTCAACGGGAGCGACAGCCTCACCTTTTATCGCCGCGCCCTGCTCTACCAGCAGCGGCACGAGCCTCAGCAAGCTTTGGCCGACCTGGAGATGGCTATTCGTCTGGAACCGTGTCTGTTTGAAGCGCATCTGCTGCGTGGGAAGCTGCTACTTCAGGAGGGCGATGCCCATAAGGCGCTCGCTAGCTTCGATGAGGCACTGCGCCTACAGCCACACCATGCCCTCACGCGCTGCCTGCGGGCTTTGGCTCGTTGGCATCTCGGCCAGAGCGAAGGGGCCTTGACCGAGCTGACCGAGGCCATACACCTCGTTCCCCAGGAGGCCAGCTTCTATGAGCTACGTAGCAGAATCTTTGCCGAGCGTGGTCAGCTTGCCGAGGCGCTCGCTGATCTCGATCAGGCCCTCCGTCTGGCTCCGCAGGAGCCGGGTTACTACTATAGTCGCGGCAACCTCTACCTTGCCCTGGGAGATCAGGAACGCGCTCTGAGTGACTATAGTGAGGCGCTCCGTCTCAATCCGTCCTATGCTGAAGGCTACAACAACCGCGGGGTGATTTTTCTTCAGCGCCAGGAAGTAGAAAAGGCTTTGGCCGATTTCAATGCTGCCTTACGCTTGAAACCAGACTATGCGGACGCCCTGACAAATCGGGCCCGCAGCTTGCTGCTGCTAGATGAGCGTGAGCAGGCCCTCAATGAGTTGAATAAGGCATTGACTCTGGAGCCATCCCATACCCAGGCCCGTTACCATCGTGGATGCTTGCTAGCGGAAGAAGGAGATTATCGCGGGGCTGTTACCGATTTGACGGTCGCCCTGCGCCGTCAGCCCAGATGGGCCGCCATCTATTTCTACCGCGGCACCTGCTACTACTGGCTGAACGAGCTTGAGCGGGCTTTGGCCGATCTGACAGATGCCATTCATTTCGCCTCGCAGCCCCAGGCGGTTTTCTATCTCCATCGTGGGAATACTTACCGGGCACTGGGTGAATACGCTGAGGCTCTGGCTGATTACGATCTGGCGGCTCGTCTCGCCCCCGAGATGGCAGAAATCTATTTTGCCCGAGCTAATCTCCACTTCAGCCAGGGTGACGCTGAGCAGGCCCTGAGTGATCTAGCACATTGCCTGAAACTACAGCCAGACTTTGGACCAGCTTATCTCCAACGGGCCGCAATCTATGCAGATCAAGAGCGGTATGCAGAGGCTGTGGCCGATCTGGAGCAGGCGCGGACCCTGGTTTCTCCCGAAGAGCAGAATCGCATTGAGTGGGAGCTAGCTCTCCTGCGCCAACGCCTGGCTCAGCAGCCGGAGAGCTGAGGAGCAAGCCCTCGAGTATCAGGATCACCAGGAGTGACCAACAGGAGGGAGATAAAGCGCGCTATTCCTTTCCTCATGCCATATGCCATCAGGAGAACCTGGCAGATCCCCGTTACCACGATACCGATGGCTACTAAGAGAAGCAATAAAAATATGAAAATCTATGTCCTGTATTAACAGATAGCAAGAGGAGGACAATGGTGCAACAGCCTTCCTCAGGCCAGGGAGCGTCAGATCAAGCGCAGCAGCCGTCCTCACTGGAGGAGCGGTTTGCGGCATTGACCCAGACCATTCAGGCCCATCCTATGGACGCCGCGGCTCGCCTGGAACGTGGTCGCCTCTATGCCGAACAGGGCCAACTGGTCGAGGCGCTGAACGACATGAGCGCGGCTATTCATCTCAATCCTGGCTACGCGGAAGCCTACTATAGCCGTGGTTTTCTCTATGCCCAATTACAGGACTGGCCACATGCCCTGGCTGATCTGAATGAGGCCATCCGTCTCAATCCCAGCCTGGTCGGAGCCTACCATAGCCGGGCCCTGGTCCTGATCAACCAGGGCAATCTGCAGCAGGCTCTGGCCGACCTCAATGAGGCCATCCACCTCGAGCCGACACGTGCCTCGGCCTACGTTCATCGCGGGATGCTTTCCCTGCAGTTGGGGAACCCACAGCAGGCGCTGGCCGATTTTTCCGAGGCTCTTCGTCTTAATCCCCAGGATCATGAGAGCTATGTGCGACGCGGCAACCTTTATCTACAGCAGGGCGATCTGCCTCGAGCTTTGGCCGACTTCTCTGAGGCCATTCGTCTCGTTCCCAATGACGCCAGTGCCTACCAGAGCCGCGCTCTGGTTCATGCCTATCAAGGCAATGTGCAGCAGGCTCTGAGCGACCTCAATGAGGCCATCCGTCTAGTACCAACGCCGGCCTCAGCCTATAGCAACCGTGGCGATCTCTACAAACGCCTAGGCGACTTTCAGCGGGCGCTGGCCGATTTCAACGAGGCGCTCCGCCTCGATCCAACCAACGCCGTCACCTTTACTAACCGCGGCGATGTCTACTTCCAGCTTGGCGACCTGCAGCGGGCCTTGGCCGATTTCAACGAGGCGCTCCGCCTCGAGCCGGGCTTTGCCCCAGCTTATGTTAATCGTGCAGAGGTGCGGCTGCGCCAGGGCGATCGGCAGGGCGCTCTGGCCGACCTCAATGAGGCCATCCGCCTGCGCCCAGACTACGCGCGCGCGCTCTTCTTGCGCGGACAGCTCGCCAGCGAGTCACAGGATTTTCGACAGGCGCTGGCCGACTTCTCTGAGGTGATTCGCTACTGGCCCGATTATGCACCAGCCTACTTGCATCGCGGTATGGTTCAGGGTCTGCTTGGCGACCTGAACGCCGCTCTGGCCGATGTGGAGCAGGCCCATCGGCTCAGGCCCGATGATCCTGAGATCAATCGCGCTCTGGCAATGGTGCGCGAGGCCAAGCGTCGTCAGCCACGCTAAGGGAATAGGCAACACATAGCGGGCAGCAGAGGCCAAAGGTTATCTTCCACCCTGCCCTGGCCACGGCTTCCACTTGCGCTGGCTCAGGGGTATTCTCTATACTACTACCTACGACAACCTCAGAGGGGCTTTCGCTCAGGCTGATAGTTTGCTGCCACATCCTGCCCTATAGCGGCAGACGGACAGAGGTCAAGCAATGCAGGAGCTGATAGGAGCAGAGATTAACGGCTATCGGCTGGTGCGTCTCCTCGGCAGGGGGAGCCTGGGCCAGGTCTACCTGGCCAGCAACGCCACGGGCAGCCAGGAAAAGGCGTCGTCAGCCCTGGTAGCTTGCAAGATCCTGAGCACCCTCACGCCGAGAGAGGAACAACTGCCTTCCTTGTTGGCAGCTCTACAGGAGCTGAGCACGCTCCAGCATGAGCACCTGCTGCCGTTGCTGGCCTATGGCTACGACCAGAACCACGGCCTGCCTTTCGTAGTCATGCCCTATGTAACCGCCGGCTCCCTGGGCGCGCGCTATCCGCGCGGCACACGCTTGCCCTTGCTTACGGTGGTCCGCTACGCTACAGAGCTGGCCTCAGCCCTGCAGGCCGCCCACGAGGCTGGCTGGCTCCATGCCAATCTGAAGCCGGAGAATGTGCTGCTCGGCGACAATGAGCAGCTCTTGCTGAGCGAGGTGGGGCTATGGTCACTAGTGCGACGCTTCTCAAGCAGGACTGCATCGATGTCAGCCGGCGCCAGTGGCGCCATACCGACCGGCTCCCCTTACCAGGCTCCTGAGCTGATGGCAGGTCAGCCAACGCTGGCCAGTGATCAGTATGCGCTGGCCGCGCTCTGCTACGAGTGGTTGGCCGGCGTGCCGCCTCTCGCCGCCTCGGAGAGCACGGGCACAGCGCCTCATGAGCGACTCCCCCATCTGCCAGAGCTGAGCGCCGCCGTCGAGGCTGCGCTTGCTCAAGCCTTGGCTCCTGACCCGGCCCAGCGCTTTCCTTCCGTTCAGGCCTTTGCAGAGGCCCTCAGCCGCGCCGCCGCCGCCCTTGAGGTGGCTGTCCCCCAGGAGCGTGAGCTTGTCGAGCTGTGGCTGCAGCAGGGCAACGAGCACTATCGCCACGGACGCTGGCAGGAGGCACTGACGGCATTCAATGAGGTGCTACGCCGCGATTCTCACAATGTCTATGCCTACAATCGGCGCGGACAGGTCTACTGCGAGCTGGGACGCTATCAAGAGGCGCTGGCCGACTTCAATGCCGCGATCCGCCTGGCCCCTAACGATCCGACGGCCTACCATCACCGCGGTTTTCTGGCGCTACAACAGGATCGCTTGGAAGAGGCCTTAGAGGATTATACGACGGTGCTGCGCCTCGAACCGGGACGAGCGGTGAGCTACAACAATCGCGGGCGCATCTATCTGGAGCTGGGCCGCCCTCGGGAAGCCCTGGCCGATCTCAATGAAGCCATTCGCCTCGATCCTCACTACGCCCCAGCCTATTTTAATCGCGGTAACGTCTACGAGGAGCTGGGAGAGAGAGAACGCGCAATCTCTGACTATACGGAAGCGCTCCGCCTTGATCCATCACATGCGCCAGCCTACTTCCATCGCGGCATACTCTATCAACAGCAGGGTGATCTCGAGCGGGCACTAGCCGACCTGGATGAAGCTCTGCGCCTCGATGCCACGGATGCCACCGCTTACCTGGTCCGCGGCGAAGTTCGTGCGGCACTGGAGCAGCTTGAGCAGGCCCGCGCCGATTTCGACAAGGCGATCGAGCTTGATCCCCAGAACCCTGAGGCCTATCTACAACGCGGCCTAGTGCTGCGGCGCCAGGGGGAGACAGCGCGGGCGCTGGCAGACCTGAGCGAGGCTGTGCGTCTGGCCCCCGCTGATCCCCTGGCCTATCGAGAGCGCGCCAGCCTTTATGAGGAGCAGGGCGATTTCGATCGAGCCCTGGCTGATCTGGAGGCGGCGATTCGTCTGGCTCCCGCTGAGGCTCTTAGCTACGCTCATCGCGGCAACCTGCACCGACAACGAGGAGAAATTGAGGAGGCGCTAGCCGACTTTGAGCAGGCGCTGCGTCTGGACCCTCATCTTGTCACAGCCTATCTTTATCGGGCGCTGCTCTACGCGGAACAAGGCGAGCTGGCAGCGGCCCTTGCCGATCTCACTGAGGCCATTCGCCTGGCCCCCGAGGTAGCCGAAGCCCACTACTACCGAGGCCTGCTCTATGCCGATTTGGGCGAGCTGCAGGCCGCGCTTGATGACCTGAGTGAGGCGATCCGCCGACGCCCTGAGGAGGCCGCCTTCTATCGGGAACGAGCACGCCTCTACGAATTGCAAGGAAGACCGCAGTATGCTTTAGCCGATTTGGAGCGTGCCAGGCGCTATGCTCCAGAGGACGAGGAGATCTGGCAGGCATGGCAACGGGTGCGCCAGCTCTTGCGCTCTGATCAGCGCTGAGGCTCCTGCCTGATTTTTATATGATACATGCCTCTATCGTTGAACCTATAAGGTTACTACTATAGCAGATGCCTTCCCGCCCGAGACGCTCAGCGACAGCGCATGAAAGGAGAAGCCAGATGCTCCCAGATCTCTCTGGTCAGCAGATCGATCACGACCATCTGCTGCGCCTTCTGGGTACTGGTTCCCTCGGTCAGGTTTACCTTGCCGAGGACCGGCGTCATTCTCCTCCCTTGCAGGTTGCTCTTAAGCTTCTTTCCGCCTTCCAGCTCGTCCCCGATGACCTGTATGCCTTCCTCAACGAGGCCCGCGCCTCTCTGCGCCTGCGCCATCCGCATATTGTTCCTCTGCTCGATCTTGGCTTTGATCCTCAGCGCTTCCTTCCCTCCCTCGTCATGACCTGCGCTCCTGGCAGCACGCTGCGCCAGCACTATCCTCGGGGCGCCCGTCTCCCGCTAGCCACTGTTCTTGACTATGTCGCGCAGCTCTCCTCGGCCCTTCACTCAGCCCATAACGCTGGCATGATCCACCGCGACCTTAAACCCGACAATGTTCTGCTCAATGGTGAGGGCCGCCTTCTGCTCAGCAACTTTGGCATCGCCCATCACACCAGCACCTTCGCCACTTCTTTTCGAAGTAACACCGCTCTCCAGGGCACCCCGGTCTATATGGGACCGGAGCAGCTCCAGGGTTAGCCCCGACGGGCCAGCGATCAGTATGCCCTTGCCATCATGGTCTATGAGTGGCTCTGTGGGTCCCCGCCTTTCCTTGGCACCTTTATGGAGCTGGCAGGTCAGCATCTGCAAGTACCTCCCCCCCTCCACAAGCAGGTGCCTGAGATCCCTCCTGCCTTCGAGCAGGTTCTACTGCGCGCTCTGGCCAAACAGCCAGCTATGCGTTTTCCTTCGGTCCAGGATTTTGCTGCAGCACTTCGGCAGGCAGCGTCACCGGCTTTGGCGACGAAAACGCTTCCTTCACTGACGACCAGCGAGCCTCATCTTGTTGCCTGGCCAGCTTCAGCCTTCTCAGTCGGTCGCCGCTCTCTTGCGCCAGGGCCAGGCCTATCTTGATCAACAGCGTTCTGATGAGGCCCTCGCTTGCTTCAATCACGCCATCCGCCTTGAGCCCAACTCGGTCGCCGCCTACGTTAAGCGCGGCGTCCTTTACCAGCAACGAGGTCAGCTCAATCGGGCCCTCGCCGATTTCAATAGGGCTATTCGTCTGGCCCCTACTTTTGCCCTGGCCTATTACAGCCGCGGTATGCTCTATACCAGACAAGGCCACTTCTATCTTGCTCTCGCTGACTTCGACGAGGCGCTCCGCCTCCATCCTTCCTTTGCCGCGGCCTATAATAATCGAGGTCTCCTCTACCTGCAACAGGGCCAGCTCACTAGTGCCCTCGCTGATTTGGAACAGGCTCAGTACCTGCAGCCCGCCAATCAGGCCATTGCCAAGATTCTGTAAGAGGTTAGACAGGCCCTGCAACGCCGCCACTATCCCGAGCAGTAGGCTTGCCGCCCACTCAGTGAGCGGCAGTCAGCCTGGCCTTGTCTCAGCAGGAAGACAATGTTATACTGTTATCTACGGGTGTTCTTCCCTTTGAACGACTGAGACTCTGGAAGCGCCGGACCGCTTTCCACATGTCGTCAGCAATGCTCTCATGCTGCCAACGCGAGCCGGTCGATCGCCAGAGCAGTATAGCGCAAGAGAAGCATGGAGAAACCACAAGAGTCGGCGCCCTCAGCGTCGTTCTCAACTTCACCGCGCACACAACAACAGCAGAAGCAGATTACCCGGCTGTGCCCTCGTTATGAGCACGCGATGCAGATCCTTGGCAAGCGCTGGACTGGCCTGCTGATCGCTTCGCTGCTGGAAGGCCCGCGTCGCTTCAGCGAGCTGACTGCCACCGTCGGCGGCCTCTCGGATCGTGTGCTCTCTGACCGCTTGCGCGAGCTGGAGCAGGAGGGCCTCGTAGAGCGCGTGGTCTACCCACAGATCCCGGTGCGCGTAGAATACCAACTGACGGAGAAGGGCCGGGCACTAAAACCGGTAATCGAGGCGATTCACGCCTGGGCCGAGCGCTGGATCGAGCTGCCCTATGCCCCATCTTCGTGTCCGCCCGCCGCCACGGAGATGACGACCAACTCCGCCTGTGCCGAGGGAGAGGGAGGCGATCGCCAGTTTTGATCTGGTGCGCGTCGCTCGCCGCAGGCCTGGCAGGTAGATTGACCTTGCTCTCTCCTTCCTGCTATACTCGTCTTCGCCTAGGTAAACAAGTGCAGTCTGGCCTGTGCCTTACTCGCGCTGCGCTTGCTTGCTGCTCCTCCTATCTTATCCAGTCTCAGCAAGGAGAACTGCGCGCATGGAAAATTTATGGGCTCCCTGGCGCATGGCCTATATTACGCCCAAGGACGAGCAGGCGAAATCCGACGAGTGCATTTTCTGCAGTAAGCCCGCCGCCCAAGACGATGCCCGCAATCACATCGTCTATCGCGGCGAGCGCTGCTTTATGATGCTCAATCTCTATCCCTACAACAATGGTCATCTGATGATCGCCCCTTATCGCCACGTGCCCAGCATCACGGAGCTGGAAGCGGAGACGCTTGGGGACTTGATGGCTCAGGCACAGTTAGCCTTGCGTGCGCTGCGCAAGCTGATGGCGCCCGATGGCTTTAATTTGGGGATCAATGAGGGAAAGGTGGCAGGTGCCGGCTTTGCTGGTCACGTCCATCTGCACATAGTGCCGCGCTGGCTCGGCGATACGAATTTTATGCCGGTGATCGCCGATGTGAAGGTCATTCCTGAGCATCTCGACAATGTCTATCGTCAGCTCAAGGAGACATTGGCTACGCTCACGGGGGCGTGAACCAGAACCCAAGGCGCTCGATCGGCTTGCGACGCTGTCCTCTGGCGCCGCAGCGATCGAGCAGGCCCCGGCCCGCCAGCTCACCGCCGAGCTCATCCGCCGGAGACAGCTCGCAACCAGGCCGTCTACGACTTCTTCGCCCTCGACGAAGCCGAACGCACCCTGATCGGCGAGGAAACCGCCTACCGCTACGGCGAGTGGTGAGAAAAGCTACTCAGATGACCAGGCAGTCTTCAAGCATCTTGTTTCTCGCGAGTGTTACCGTTGCTTTTTTCCTTCGGGCCTCTGCTGCGACGGCTGCGCGGTTGCCAAATTTGCCGCTGTGTCTCAATGTAGTGATCAAGGTCTTTCTTCGTAAAGCGATACTCTTGGGCGCCTACAGGCACCACAGGAATAAGGCCCTTCTTTACCCAGTCGCGGATGGTGCGCACACTTACACGCATGTAATCGGCAGCCTCTTTTGCAGTCATTAACCCTTCGCACATGTGTGTGACCCTCTATCTCTTGAGACAGTAAGAATGCGGGCTGAGAAAGTCCCTCGTATCCACGGGTGATTTTACAGGCAATGCAGAGAGTCTCTCATCATGACAGGCAGACAGCGTATGTTCCGCAATAGTACAGGGAACCCTCAGCTCAAGCCCCAGGGTAGGGGTATTTTCTCCCTTATCTCATCCCTTCTCATAGCTGGCTAAGGCCCTGTTCGTCCCTTAATGGACCCCGTGACTACATGCACGGACATGCATTATCATTCCGCTCTCTGCACTCTTGTGCATTCTTCATATCTCACTAAGTATAGGCCACGAAGCCGCTTTATAACAAGCGTTACCGTTTGCTTGTCTATTCCTTTCTAATCACTTCTCTTCGTTCCTAGTTATCTCTAAGCATTGCAAAAAATCTCAAAGATGTTCTATACTAAGAGCTGGAACTGGAAACAGTGAGCAGCCCGCAAGGGCCAGTGAGTGACAGGTGAGGCGAGGCAGGGCGAGGCGAAGCAAGCCAGGCCAGGCCAAGTCGAGAGAAGAAGAGAAAGGAGAAGCTATAGAGATGGGAAGTGAAGTCGCGGAGCTGCGCAAGCGGCTGGAAGAGGAGTACATCGCCGGGCGGCGGGCGCTCTACGCCCCAGCGAGCGGCTGGTCGAAGCATGCCTTTATTGAGGCGCGGATGCGCAACATGGAGCGTTGTCACGAGCGGCTCTGCGAACTGGTGGGGCCGGAGCAGGCGCTGAAGCTGGTCTTTGAGGTTTTTGAGCGTGGCGAGAGTCTGCTACCGGAGCGGGTGGCAAGCCAGGGCCAGGGCGCGGCATCGGGGGAGGCGATGTCGGTGGCAGAGGTAGCTCTGTCCGAGACGGAGGCCGGTCTGCTGGAGCGGGAGCAGGCTGGTGTCGGGTTGGCGGTGAGCGACGGCCCCGTGGAGATACGGAGCCGCTGCCGGTGCTGCAGGAGGGCGGTGCTGCTGGCGAGGACGAGCCGGAGGGGCCGAAGACGCTCTGGCTGCTGGTCAGCAGTGCTGGAGCCACTTCGGACCTGCTCTATCTCTTCTATGCCGCCGATGAAGAAGAGGCGCAGGCTCTGGCCCAGGAGTGGTTACGCCAGTTAGCTCCATGGGTCAAATTGCGGGCCTTGCTGCCGCTCTCCACGGGCCTGACCCTTGTTCATGGCCACTATCGCGGCCTCCTCCATGTCCGTCCCGATGGCAGCCTGGTTGAGGGACAGTATTGCTTAGCGGCGGAGAGCACAGGCAGTCAGGAGGGCGAGCCAGAGGGTCGGCGGGTGGCCAGCTCCTAGCAGATTGTTCATTCCTTTCCTGTTCGGTTCCGCGGGTAATCTCGTCCCTGGACCTCTCTATCCCCTGGACAGAGGGCGAGGGAGGCTTCTCCCCTCGCCCCTTTTCCCTTTCCCTCTTCCTCTTTCTCACTGCCCCCAAAACGCGCGTTGCTCTATA
>NZ_JADGHT010000045.1 GCF_019683755.1 Thermogemmatispora sp.
GCTCAGGGCCGCTGACTAGGACCAAGCGCGGGTTATAGCTTTTGATCAGCTCGGCCAGGGTGGGGCTGCCAGATTCGTGGAACCCTTTATGATAGGGTGGGGTGTAGAACAAGAAGACCTTCTCGTAGTCCTTCAGCTCCGCGAGGAATTTCAGGCGGTAGAGCACTTCCCAAGCGGGGTAGCGCAGCGTCTCTTGCTCTTCACGTGTCAGTTGCGGGTCATCTGTGATTATCCCACCCATGCCGGTGAAGACTACATAGCCCGGGGCCAGGGCGAACGTGCCGTGGACGCCGTGCAGGTAGGGATAAATGAGTTCAATTTGGGCTGCTTCCTGAAAGTAGAGAGTCAGTGGCCCATCTTCTGGCCCTGGGACATAGAAGGTGGGCAAGCGAGTCTGAGCCAGCAACGAGAAGAAGCGACCATAGTCACGAGGGTTAAGGCTGCGTGCTGCCAGGTTCCCCAGGACAGCCACGGCCTGGACATCTAGCTCCTGTGCCTGTCGCATGAGGCGCTCTAGGGCCTCGAAATGGCCAGAAGGCTCAGCCGTAGCCAGGATGGTCTTGACATGTTTGCGCATAGATAGTTCACCTCCCTTTCAACAGTGACGACACGACACCTATGTATCATCGCGGCATCACGCCTGTCCACCGCTCTTTGTTCCCTCCCGTCAAGCAAGTTCAGGTTTCTGTGACAATGGAGAGTGCTGCAGTTAGCTCAAACGAGAAGCGCTGAACGCACACCTCAGCCTGGTGCCCAGTGGGGGAGCAAGGCGACTGCCAGGACCGGCGTGTGGGGCCGGGAACTGGGAAGCCTTCTGCTCCCCCTGGTGAGAGCGCCTTTCTACTCTAGCAGGGGCTGGCGAGCCGGATGCGCTTCGCCAGCTTTGACCTCAACCGTGGTAGCGGTGCTTGTAGTGGCAGCCTCGCGAATGATGCGGAGCACCTGCTCGCGTTCGAGGACTTCCTCATGGAGGAGGGCCTCCGCCAGGCGATCCAGAGCGGCTCGATGTTCAGTCAGAACAGAGCGAGCCTGCTGATGAGCCTGCTCGATAATATGCTCTACCTCGGCATCGACGCGCTGAGCTGTGGCCTCAGCGTAGAGGCGCTGGTGCTCCCCTGGCAGGCCATTGCCGAGGAAGCCATCCCCCTGCTCTAGCTCGTAAGCCACCAGGCCCGTGCTTTCGCCCATGCCCCATTCGGTGACCATGCGACGAGCGAGGCGCGTGGCCTCTTTGAGGTCGTTCTCAGCACCTGAGGTGATCTCACCCAGGGCGACCTCCTCGGCAGTGCGCCCTCCCAAGGCAACCGCCAGGCGCTGCAACAGGTAAGAGCGTGGGTAGTTATGACGATCATCTTCTGGCAAAAACTGCGTGACCCCCAGGGCGCGCCCGCGCGGCACGATGGTCACTTTGTAGAGGGGGTCAACATCCGGCAAGACCGCTGCTACCAGCGCATGGCCAGCCTCATGGTAGGCAACCGTACGCCGTTCGCGCTCGTCCATGAGGGCCTCGCGCTTACCTCCGAGCAACAGCTTGTCGAGGGCCTCTTGAAAGTCCTGGCGATCGACCTGCATCTTGCCTTTGCGGGCAGCCGCCAGGGCAGCCTCGTTGACCAGATTGGCTAGATCGGCACCGGAGAAGCCAGGCGTACTGCGTGCCAGCTCCTCTAGATTGACATCGGGCGCTAGAGGCACCTGACGCGTATGGATGCGCAGGATGGCCTCACGGCCTCGTCGCTCCGGGCGATCGACGACGACCTGGCGATCAAAGCGACCGGGGCGGAGCAAGGCGGGATCGAGGACATCGGGGCGGTTAGTAGCCGCCAGCACGACAATGGCTTCATGCGGCTCAAAGCCATCCATTTCGACCAGGAGCTGTTCTAGCGTGTGCTCGCGCTCATCGTTGCTTGCCAGAGTACCGGCACCGCTGCGAGCGCGTCCGATGGCGTCGATTTCGTCGATAAAGATAATGCAGGGGGCATGCTTACGCGCCTGGGCAAAGAGATCGCGTACGCGGCTGGCCCCAACGCCGACAAACAGTTCTACAAAGTCGGTTGCGCTGCAACTGAAGAAGGGGACACCGGCCTCGCCGGCGACAGCACGGGCGAGCAATGTCTTGCCCGTGCCGGGTGGGCCAACGAGCAGAACCCCCTTGGGAATGTGCGCACCAATCTGGAGAAAGCGCTGAGGATCACGCAAAAAGTCAATGACCTCGCGTAGCTCGGCCTTGGCTTCCTCAACACCAGCTACATCAGCAAAGGTGGTTGTCGGACGCTCTTCGCTATAGAGTTTGGCGCGGCTCCGCCCGAAACCGAAGAGCCCACCCCCCTGCATGTCCTGAAGCTGGCGCATCCCCCTCCAGCTCATGAAGGCAAAGTACAGCAGTAAAAGCACCGGCAGCAGATTGACAAACCAGGAGAGGGCCGTCTGCCACCAGGACGGCTGCACAGGCTCGGCACGCACCTCAACCCCTTTCTGCTCTAGCAGCGGGAGCAGGTTGGGATCACCAGGGGCCGGAACGTATGTTGAGAAGTGGGTGGCTGAGAGAGTCTGGCCTCCTGGCTGCCGCTGCTCGATAGGTGACTTTAGGGTCCCGGTGACGCTGTTATCGCTCTTGATGGTCACGCTGGCAACGTTGCCCCGCTGGACCTGCTGGATGAAGGCGCTATAGGGCAGGTCGATGGTCGTCGTCTGCCCCCACCCCGTCAGGTTAAAGAAGAAGGGACCATAGAAGACCAGGTTGATCAGAATCATGATGAGCAACAGCCTGAGCCAGAAGCCCAAACGCGGCTGCGGCTGATTCTGCTGCTGGGACGACTCCGATCGCTGCTCTCCACTGGGACCAGCGTTGCCTCTAGTGCTCTGACGACTGCTTCCCGGGCGTTGCGCTGGCGCTTGCCTGTTAGTGGCTGCCTTCTGCTGTTGCTCAAGCATCGTCGCCTCCTCTGGCAGGCGCTTAACTTCTCCCGAGCAAGGAACGCTCATGGACGCATTGCGCCCCCGAGCATCTGCTTGCCGGTTCTGGCCACTGCGACGGTGGCAAGTAGCTGGCCTGCCTGACACACAAAAAGCTCCTCTACTCCTCTGGCTAGCGAGAAGGTAAACTGACAAGACACGAGTGGATGGACAAACGAGGAGCGGAGGCCGACAGAACTAGGCCCAATCCTGACGAAGAACGAGAGCGCTTCTCTCGCAGACGCTCAGATGGACAATCCTGACTTGAAATCGGCCTGAAGCTAGGTCAGCCATGATGGTCGCTGTCTCTCTAGAGAATCTTATAGACAATCTGGCGTTCATTGTCAAGTGCCTCAATTAGCTCATCGGGTGAAAAAGTGTCGACAAGAGGCTTGCTCCTCGGTTACTGCCACAGGATGAGATGATCTGCGACCTGTTGGACCATGCTGACCTTGACGGTAGACGACAGAGGCCGTACACTGAAAAGGCCCGTCTCTTGCTGACTTGAGTGGCCAAGTAGACCCGCTTGGGAAGAGAAAGCGGTTGGTAGGTCTCTCTCTTGCCAATGAGGTGAGGCCTAGTTTTCTTAAGGTGGCCAAGAAGCAGTTACGAACAGGCAAGAAGGAGGATGGTTGTATGCTCTTGACTGGGGCCCATGTAACAGCCTTACGAGAGTTGGCAAGGAGTGAGGAGGCAGGTCAGGCCGCCTATGAGCTAGCGGAGGATGATCGTCGCGCGCTGACCTATCGCGCCTTAGAGTTGCAGGGGCTGGCAACCTTAGAGCTGCCTCGCTCCTACCGTCTGACCTATGCAGGGCGAGAGGCTCTGCAACTGCTAGAGGAAATGCGCCGCGACTGGCAGACGGGCGCACTTGAGTTGGATGAGCGTGGGCAGCGTCTGCTGACCGGTGAGGTTGGGCCTAAGGAACAAGATTGGCGCCTGCTGGGTTCAGATGTGCTGGCAGCACTCCAGGCAGCCGAGTACGCTGGCGGGCGGATCGGGCCAGTGAGCGCGACACTGTTACAGGCGCGTGGGTTAGCTGAGAAGGCCACTGACCCTCTGCACAAGACCACCGTCCTGCACCTGAATCGGCATGGGAGGGCGTGGCTCGATTTTGCACGGCGCTATCGACCCCGCTTGGAGATCGATGGCGAGCTGGCCAACGCCATCCAGCGTATGATTCCAGGCTATAGCGGGCGTCCGGCCCCAGGACTGTCAGGGGACTTTATCGATCTCCTGGAGGCGATGGAGCTGATCACGTGGTCGCTGCCGGATGGGCAGTACTATGCCCTGACAGCATTAGGAGAAGCTGTCTATGAGGCCTTGCGCAAGGGAGGCTACGCGCTTGGGGCCGTTGTACTGGACGAGGCAACGCTGAAGTTACTCGCTCTTCTAGTTGACCGGGGCCGGGAAAGCCTGACTGCAGACCAGAGCGAGCAACTTCAGGGACTAGGCTTCATGGAGCCGGATGGGGGTCTCACGCCGGCGGGCGAAGCGGCACTGCGAGCCTATGCCCTCCTCCAAAGCGAGCGCCCAGTCTCCGTACGGACCTTTGCCCTGACGGAGGCTGAAGTCGAGGTTTTGCTGACCTTGCAACAACTTGCTGCGGCCCGGCCAAACATGGCTGGCTCTCTTCCTGATCTGGAGCGCCTGCGTAGAGAACTAGTGGAGCGGCTAGCCGAGCGTTACCGGGAGATTGTGGCGCGCTACGGTCGCCGGCTGGAGGAGCGGTCGGCGCTGAAGCGGCGCGCTCTGGAGCTGCTAGAGGAGCTGCGTAGCCGGGACGAGTGGTTTAATTCGCTCTGGAACCTGGAAGAGCTGGTGGCCAGTCTAGAGGCTCTAGAGCTGGTGCGGGCCGAGCGTGATGGGGAGCGCACACTTTATCGGCTAACGCCCTATGGCCAGCGCGTGGCAGAAGAACAGCAGGGGCAGATACGGGCCATCTCCGCGACAGCCGTGAAAGCAGTGAGCATGGCATTGACGCGCTGGACAGGGCTGGCAACTTCCTGGGTAGAGCGCGCACGTGAAGAGGGGCTAGTCGGCAGTGGGGGAGGAGTGACGCGAGCTGGACGGCTCTATGCCTGGCTGGCCGAGCACTGCCCGCGTCAGCCTATGCTGACGCGAGAAGAGGCGGAGGTCCTGGTCAATCTCCCGGAGACGGAGCCAGGACCCTTCGTCTCGGAGTATCAGGCCTCCCTGGAGACAGAGCGGCTAGCCTGGGCCCTCGATAAGCTGGAAGCACATGGGCTTATCGAGCGCCTGGCTGACGGGCAGATCGTGCGCACCGAGGCCGGTCAGCTCCTGGCCCGAGCTGTATCGGGAGCTACAAAGCTGGCGCATCCGATTACACCACGGATTGTGCGCTTGCTCGAGGCTATGCGTCAGGTGGGGACGCTCTATGTCAAGGAACGGAAAGTTCGTCTGCAGCCGGAGCAGTGGAAGGAAGTAGAGCGGCTCGCCGGTCTGGGTCCACAGGAGTTTATCGAGACACGCCATGTGGCGCGCATGGGCCACTATATCGGTGAGGTCACACTCAACGAGGCCGGACTAGAGGTCTTGGAGGCGGCGGCCTTGCTCCAGCAACGTTCATAGGAGACAAGAACAGGAGAAAGGCGCCAGGAGTTCCATCTCTCCTTACCTGGTTCGGGTCGGCGGGATGATCTGCTAGCGTCGCGGGCTGAGGAGGGCAGCAGCGCCAGGGCTGCTGCCTCCCTTCTCCGTGGCCAGCGCCCATGTTGGGCAGACAGACAGGCTCACTGGTCGAAGGAGAGCGATGGAATAGTTAGCCTTTCACCACGATGATCGGGCGGAGACGAACGACCAGCTTCGCCAGGCCAGCGTTGTGAACGACGCGCACCACCTGCTCGGCGTCCTTGTAGGCTAGAGGAGCTTCTTCCGCCAGCAGCCCTTTACTGTGTACCCGGACGGTGATCCCTTTGGCCTCGAGCTGGGCCATCAGTTCTTTGCTCCCAATCGCCTTCTTGGCGGCGGTGCGGCTGCGTTGACGCCCGGCGCCGTGGCAGGTCGTCCCAAAGCTCTGCTCCATCGAGCCAGGGGCACCCACCAGAACGAAAGAATAGCGCCCCATGTCTCCCGGAATCAGCACCGGCTGGCCCACAGCGCGATACTTTTCTGGAACGGCAGGGTGTCCTGCTGGGAAAGCGCGCGTGGCTCCTTTGCGGTGGACACAGACCCGCTGCAGCTCGCCGTCAATACGGTATTCCTCGATCTTGGCAATGTTATGGCAAACGTCGTAGACCAGCGGCATATCAGCGGGACGCGCCGAACGCCCAAAGACCCGAGAGAAGGCCTGGCGCACGCCGTGCATCAGTAACTGGCGGTTGGCCCAAGCGAAATTGGCGCCGCAGGCCATAGCGCCCAAGTAGGCTTTGCCCTGCTCCGAGCGCAGTGGTAGGCAGGCAAGCTGGCGATCGACGAGCTTAAAGCCAAAATCTTTCTGCTTGGCTTCAGCGATGCGGATATAATCCTCTGCGATCTGATGGCCAAAGCCGCGGGAGCCACAGTGGATGGTGGCGACGACCTGGTCCTTCTGATAGAGGCCCAAAGCCTGCGCCGCCTCTTCATCGTAGATATGGTCAACAACCTGGACTTCGCAGAAGTGATTGCCAGCCCCCAGGCTGCCAAGCTGGTGCATCCCGCGCTGGACGGCGGTGGCTGAGACCGCCTCAGGGTTGGCCCCTGCCAGGCAGCCACCTTCCTCGGTGGTCTCTAGATCCTCTGGGAAACCATAGCCCTGCTCAACCGCCCAGGCGGCTCCGCGTACCATAACCTCACGCAACTCACTCTGGCTGAGACTGCGCATGCCTTTGCCTCCTACACCCGAAGGCAAGTGCTGAAAAAGTTCGTCGGCGAGGCGGTCCGCTTTGCCTTTGACTTCTTGGTAGCTGAGATCTGTGGCCAGCAGGCGCACGCCGCAATTAATGTCGAAGCCGATGCCCCCTGGCGAGATCACACCACGCTCGAGATCGGTGGCAGCTACTCCCCCCACTGGGAAGCCATATCCCCAATGGATATCGGGCATAGCCAGCGAGTAGCCGACGATTCCCGGGAGCGTGGCCACGTTGGCTACTTGCTGGAGAGAATTGTCCTGGCGAATCTGCTCGATGAGAACGTCGTCAGCATAGACAATTCCCGGGACGCGCATCTCCGGCTGGTAGCTTTGAGGAATACGCCAGCGGTAAGCGTCGATGCGCTGTAGGGGAATCTTCTCCCCGGTAGTGCTCATGCGAAACCCCTCCTCGCGCTTCTTTTCCTTTCCTTGATCGACTCACTTTAGATTAGAAGGTCAGGTCAAATTGGAGACCTGGATAGTCGGGTTGACTGTGCATCAGCTCAGGAACGAGCCAGCCTACGCCAGCCCCTGCAGCGGACCAGCCTCAGCCGCCAGATCGGGGAGAGGCGCAGAGATCTCAGACCCCATCGGCAGCTAATGAGTATCCCTCAGAGCGTGAGCGGTTGGGGAGCATAGTCAGTCTCCCAATTTTCTGTCCGTTAGTCTCTAGCTCCCAGGGCTTGGCAGAGCCTGGCATGGGTGTACAAGGGGAGGAAGATAGGCGAACTGGGGGCACGCAAGCGCGTTCGGACAGGCCCACCTGGGCAGTCGGGTGGACGGCTACGTGCGAGGCGCGGGAGCGCAGTGCTCTCTTCAGTTCAGTGGTGGGTCGTGCTTAGACCTTGGACGGTGTTAGCCCTGGCTAGATATCGAAGATGATGCGCGCCCGATAGCCCTCAGGTGTGGGGACAACCTCGGCCTGATGCCTGGTGACCGCCTTGATGGCACTGCTCAACTCGTGGCGCTGCTCATCGTAGGGTTCGCCGCGGGCGCGTGCCCTCATCTTCAGCTGCGTCTCGGAAAATTCCTCGATCTCAAACTGGCAAAAGAGCAGAAACTCAGTGTCGAACAGGAAAATCAGACGGCTGAGCCAGGCAATCAGCAGCGAGACCAGGTCATCCCCCTCAACAATGACCTCCCGACTGACCCTGGGCTCGACCTGCTCTAGAGGCACCATCAGGCTCTCCATCCCTTCTGCCGCATGGATGAAGAGTTCCGGTAGTGTCCGCCCGTAGATCTGCAGCCCAACGTCTGCCGTGTGTTCGAAGACCTCAAACGGCAGCCCGTTCATAGCTATGCCTGCTTCCCGCCGATCAGGGCCATCTGCCGCGCCCGCGTCTGGGCAAGGACTGACTCGCGCGCGGTGCACCGTTGCCTTGGGGACACTCCACCGGTTTTGCGTTTCATGGCTGCCTCCTTCCCGAATGCCGGCCAGTCCGCTGCATTCAAGCATCACGCTTTCATGGTAACAGCAGATTTGCGCTTTGTCAAGCTCAGGGAGCGGCCTGGCCGCTCCCTGGGACAATGCTCGCTTACCAGCTCACGCTATGGGAGTTAGGGCAAGCAAGGAGCCTGTTGCCGATGGGGCGCCTGGTCGTGAACCGATCGCTGATTTACTGGCGGCTGTCGCGGCTGTGGGCCCAGAACTCCAGCAAGTCGCTGCGGGTAACGATGCCTTCGAGTTGTGAGCCATGCATCACAGCGACAGCAGATTGCCCGCTGCGGAAAAGCGTATAGGCCTCCTGGACGGGAGCCTCAGCAGGTAGCTCAGGGAAGGGGGGCCCCTGGAGCGAGCCAACCGTCTTGGCACTCAGTGATTCCCCGCTCGCCAAGTGCTGGAGCAGCAGATCTTCGGTAAGGCTGCCCACCATGCGACCCTGTTCCATCACCGGGGTCTGGCTAATACCGTAGCGGCGCAGCAACTCAACGGCGTCGGCGATCGAATCCTGGGGCGAGACACTGACAACTAGCGGCATACTGCCCTCATGAGTACGCCGGTAGGTGAGGACATCCCGCAGAGTCGGCTCCGTACTCTCGGCCTGCATCAACAGATTGTTCTCGCGCATCCAGGTGTCGTTGAATTGTTTGCTCAAGTAGCCGCGCCCGGTATCAGGGAAGAGGACAACGACCACATCATCAGGTGTCAGGCGACGAGCGTAGGTAAGAGCCGCTGCCAGAGCGGTGCCCGAGGAGCCGCCGACCAGGATGCCTTCTTCGCGAGCTAGACGTCTGGCCCAGTAGAAGGAGATGCGGTCTTCGACGCGGATGACCTCATCGACAAGGGAGGGATCATAGTTCTTGGGGAAAACTTCCATGCCAATGCCCTCGACCTTATAGGGCCGCGGGGTGTCGCCCGAGTAGACAGACCCAGCCGGATCGGCCCCGATCACCTTGATCGCCGGGTTCTGTTCCTTGAGATAGCGTGCGGTCCCGGTGATCGTGCCGCCGGTGCCAATGCCCGCAACAAAGGCTGTGATGCGTCCTGCCGTGTCGCGCCAGATCTCTGGACCGGTAGTAGCATAGTGAGCTGCTGGATTAGCTGGGTTGGAGTACTGATCTGGACAACAAGCTCCCGGGATCTCCTTGGCTAGACGATGGGCCACATTCTTATAATGCTCAGGCGAGTCGGGCGGAACAGTGCTTGGGCAGATCACTACCTCAGCCCCATAGGCCCGCAGCAGGCTGCGTTTTTCTTCACTGACCTTGTCCGTCATGACAAAGATGCAGTGGTAGCCTTTGATAGCAGCAGCCATAGCCAGGCCGTGGCCAGTGTTGCCACTGGTAGGCTCGACAATGGTCCCACCAGGACGCAGCAGGCCCTGACGCTCACAGTATTCGATCATAGCTGGGCCAATGCGATCTTTGACGCTGCCGCCGGGATTGAGCATCTCGATTTTGGCAAGTACCAGGGGAGAAACATCCGCGGCAACTTTGCGTAGGCGCACCAACGGCGTATTGCCGATGGCCTCGAGGATGGAATCATAGTAGCGCATTTCTCCTGGCGCGGGCTCAGCCGCACGCTTCTCCTGCATATCTCCACGCTTCCTCTCTGCAGCAGTTGCTAGCATGTGTTGCTGGGTGGGCACTGGCTTGGGAGATCATGCGTGAGGCCCAGCCCACCTTGCGAGCAGTACCGCCGGTGGGCTGGAGGCCTCACTCCAGTGGCCCCCTCAGTATAGCATGCGCCATCATACCTTGGCCAGAGGCACGGCGCGAGAGAGGAGCAGAAGACAGAGGTTGTAGCTCGGAGGCTGCTCTTTGCTCTCCTCCCGCTAGGAGCCGCTGCGGCTGCGTGAGTAGGCAGGGGACTGTCCCGTCGAGGCGGCCAGGCGCTGTTCAGGCTGCCAGCCTGATCGCAGGCTCATTAGCAGGCGCAGACTGATCAGAGCGACGAGAGCCAGGAGAGCCAGCCCTATCAGACCCACGCTGTAGCCGCCACTGACCTGCTTGGCCTCTCCCAGGAGGGAAGGCAAGAGAAAGCCCCCAAGCCCACCGCAAGCGCCGACGAGGCCGGTAGCCAGTCCGATCTGGCGAGGGAAGCGCAGAGGCACGAGCTGGAAAACGGCGCCGTTGCCAGTGCCTAAGATGGCCAGTAGGAAGAGAATTAAGCAGATCCCCAGCCCCAGCGGCGGCACACAGCCGAGCAGGGCATAGCTGGCGGCAACGAGGCTAAAAACAATATTCAGCATAAAGGTTCCGCTCAGGCGGTCCGCAAGGTAGCCTCCTAGAGGGCGCGCCAGGCTACCGGCCAGACTGGCGAGTGCTGTCAGTAGACCGGCGTTGACAGCGCTCAGGCCATACTGGTTGTGCAAGAACAAGGGGAGGAAGGTACTCAGCCCAACGAAGCCTCCAAAGGTGATGCTGTAGAAGAAGCAAAACCACCAGAGATCAGCACTCTTGAGGATGGCCCTAGAGGGCTGAGCATCCTCCTTAGTCGGGGTCCCTTCCGCTTCACGACTCAGCAGAACGAAGACGAGCAGCACCAGGGCGAGAGGAATCATGGCCAATCCCATCACTGTATGCCAGCCGTAGCTACGGGCCAGCGTGGGCGCAGCCAGGTTAGCGATCACGGTCCCCATGTTGCCGGCGGCGGTAATCCCCATGACTAGACCCTGGCGCTCCGCCGGATAGCAACGGCTAGCCAGGGGAAGGGCAACCGCAAAGGAGGAGCCGGCACACCCCAGGAGGAGACCGACAGCGAGCAGGGCCGGGAAGTTAAGCGGCAGCAACCAGCCAGCTAGAAGCGGCAAGAAGAGGAAGAGGAGCAGCAGGGTGCCCATGCGCTTGTAGCCAAAGCGGTCGCCTAGTATGCCCATTGGGAAGCGGGCCAGAGAACCGCCAAGGGTAGGTACCGCTACCAGAAAGCCCTGTTCGGCTGGACTGAGCTTGAGGCTCTGGGCGATGAAGATGCCCAAGGCTCCTAGTAGAACCCAGAGTGCAAAACAAGTGTCGAAGTGAAGGAAGGCCGCGATCAGGGTGGTGAGCGGCGTGCGGGAAAGACGGCGAGTCATCATAACCTCCTTATGACAGGATGACATGGTGACCGTTGTTTATCGGAAAAACAAGGCCAGGCCTCCTGGACATCTAGGGCAAGGCGTGGCCAAGCAGGCGATTCACGCAGTGCGAGGATTTTGACCCCAGGAGCTATTTAGCCCCTGGGCAAAGCCTGGTTCTGGCGTTCCAGGTAGGCCGAAAGGGCCTTGACAAGGTGTCCCATGCGGGGGTGCTCGGGTTCCACATGTGGTGTCACGCCGTACTGTTGGAGGGCCTCGCTGCAAGTGG
Source organism: Thermogemmatispora sp. (assembly GCF_019683755.1). Lineage (GTDB taxonomy): Bacteria > Chloroflexota > Ktedonobacteria > Ktedonobacterales > Ktedonobacteraceae > Thermogemmatispora. Next base: position 11,588 of record NZ_JADGHT010000045.1, read on the forward strand.
GGCCGATCGAGGCAACGGTGACCTGCTGGCGGAGAGCCTCGGTCAGCGCTTGAGCCTGGCCCGCCTTCTCTGCTAGCTGGAAGAGGTGACGCACCTGGACTTGACTGGTCAGGACCAGGGCATCGACCTGGCCAGAGCAGAGATCATTGATGAGCTGGCTTAGGGCGCTGGTGTCTTCCGGTAGCTGCCACTCGTAGAGGCAGAACTCGGCCACGCTGGCGCCACGTTCCTGCAGGTAAGTAACCAATCTGGTATTGCGCTCTCCGTAGTGGAGCAAAGCCACTCGCTGGCCACGTAACTCGATCTCATCAAGGGCATCCAGCAGCTCCTCAGTGGTGTGGGGCTCGCGGGCACTGATGTGGATTGGCAGGCCATATTTTTTGAGAACGGTGGCCGGCTTGGGACCACGGCAAATAATCGTCACGCGCTTGAGTTCGTCTAGTAACTCTGGAAGTTGGCCCTGTTGCTCGATCTCGCGCAGTAAGGCACTGGCTCCGACGCCGGTCGAGAAGATGACCGCGTCAAGATGCCGGGCATGCAGCTCGTGCAGCAAGGTGAGGGCTTGCTGCGCGGCATCTGCCGGTGGCACTTCGCGCACGGCCGGGATGCAGCGAGCGCGCCCTCCATGACGCGCAATGAGGTTGGCGAGTTCCCCGCTCATACGAGCCTCAAGCACGGCAATTGTTGCATCTGCAAAGCGCTTGCTCATAGTTAGTCCTCTTCTCTCCTTCCCGCTTCCGCTCGCTTTGCTCCTGCTATCTTTCTCAGTCCTCGACTGTGACAAGAATGTTACCCTCGGCATCCAGGCTGACGGGGTAGGTGCGCAGCCCTGGGCAGCTATTGCCTAGCGGAGCACCCGTGCGTAAATCAAATTTGAAGGCGTGCAGTGGGCAGATCACCTTGCCGTCGCCGATGATGCCATCAGCCAGTGGCCCTCCCTGATGGGGGCAGTGGGCCTGGGTCGCGAACAGCTCTTCATTGCGGCTGCGGAAGACAGCGATGAGCCGATCCTGCAGTCGGTAGGTGCGGCCTTCGCCGCGTGGAATGCGGCTGATATGTCCTAGATTATAGCACACAGCTCCGGGTGGTAGCGGGGCTTTCATGGTGCTTGCTCGCCTCCTCCTTTGCGCTCTATGCCTCTCTCCCAGTGCTTTTGATGGTCAGTTGCCGGCTCCCAGAGAGATGGGAGTAGCCTCCAGCGCCTCACTGAACTGGGTCGGAGTCACCGGCTGTTCGGCCTCACGCTGCCAGGGGTCAACGTAGGCCTCAACGGCAGCCTGGATGTCACGATCGAGTCGTGCGCAGATGCCCTCAGCGTCCTCGACCAGCACACGCCGTAGCTGCTCGATGCCAATGCGCTCTACGAAATCGTAGCTGCGTTCCTGATATTTAGCGTTTTCACGGTAGTACTGCATAAAGCGGCCCATGTAGAGCAAGACCTCTTCATGGGTGTTGACGGTGCAGAGCAAGTCGCCCTTGCGAACGCGAGAGCCAGCGGCACCGCCAACATAGATTTCCCAGCGGCCGCCCTCGATAGCCACGGCCCCCAGGTCCTTGGTCGTGGCCTCTGAGCAGTTGCGGGGGCAGCCGGCGGTAGCCAACTTGACCTTATGGGGCATCTCGATGCCTTGATAGCGCTTCTCGATTTTGATGCCGAGGGTGGTGCTGTCGCCAAGCCCATAGCGACAGAAGTCACTGCCCAGGCAGGTCTTACAGGTACGGAAAGCTTTGGTGTAGGCATGACCGGAGGGCATGCCTAGATCCTTCCAGATGGCGGGTAGCTGCTCTTTACGCACACCAACCAGGTCGATGCGCTGACCACCAGTGATCTTGACCAGTGGCACGTGGTACTTTTCGGCAACGTCCGCAATGCGTCGTAGCTGTTCAGGCGTCGTGACGCCGCCGTAGATGCGCGGCACGACGCTGAATGTGCCGTCTTTCTGAATATTGGCATGCACACGGTCATTGATGAAGCGAGCGTCGCGCTCGTCCTCGTAGTCCTTGCCCCAGATTGTCTTGAGCAAAGAGGCCAGGCCGGCTTTGCTTGTAGGATCTTCCTGGCCGTTAGCCAAGGCCTGGAAGACGGCGGAGACACTGCGCAGGCCGCGCTCTTTGATGACGCGCACTAGCTCAGGTTTGGTCAGTGGGATGGCTGGAACGTAGTAGTGCACTGAGGGATCTTCCACTACCTCACCCTCGCAGGCCAGAACGAGCAGTTCCTGAACCTGGCTCTTGCAGGAGCCGCAGCCGGTGGCGGCCCGGGTGGCGTCGCAGAGGGCTTTGAGGCTGCGCTTGCCGGCACGCACAGCGGCGAGAATGGCGCCTTTAGAGACGCCGTTACAGTTGCAGATCTGGGTATCGTCGGGAAGCTCTGCCACTGACACGGCTTGCTGATTCTTTCCATTGCACGGGAAGAGCAGCTCGACACGATTGGCGGGCAGAGGATCACCGCGATGAAACAACTGCACCAGGCGGGCGGCAGGAACGCTGCCGGGCAGGTCGCCCAGCAGGATGGCGCCCTGCAGGCGTCCCTCACGGATGATCAACTTCTTGTAGATGCCGCGTGTGGGTTCGGCATAGGTAATCACTTCGTCGTCGGGCCCTGCTGGCTCCTTGTCTCCCATGACTGTCAGGTCGAGACCGCTGACTTTGAGCCGTGTTGAGATGGCTGAGCCGGTGTACTGTTTGCGGCTGGTGCTGTCGGTCAGGCGCTCAGCCAGGATGCGAGCCTGCTCCCAGAGGGGGGCAACCAGGCCATAGGTCTGGCCGCGATGCTCAGCACATTCACCGATGGCGAAGATATCGGGAACACTGCAGGCCAGGTCATCATCGATGATAATACCGCGCTTGACGGCCAAGCCGGCCGCGCGAGCCAGAGCGATGTTAGGGGTGGTTCCAGTGGCGATAACGCAGAGGTCGCAAGCCAATTCGCTGCCATCGCTGAAGCGCAGGCCGCAAAGCCGGTCTTGCCCAAGCATGGCAACGGTTTCTTTCCCAAGATGGAGCTGGACCCCCTGCTCACTGACCAGTCGTGCCAGGATAGCGCCGCCCACAGAATCCAGCTGCAGATTGAGCAGATGGGGGGAGCGATGGACAAGGTGCACTTCTAGCCCGCGCTGACGGAGGCCACTGGCGGCCTCCAGCCCGAGGAGTCCGCCGCCTATGACGACAGCGCGCCGAGCCTGACTGCTGTAGGCGAGAAGGGCCTGACAGTCATCCAGGGTACGGAAGGTAAAGGCGCCCGCGATCAATCGACCATCTTCGCGGAGCAGATTCTCCAACGGTGGAAGGTAGGGGCTACTGCCGGTGGCAATGACGAGGCGATCGTAGGACTCCCAGTCACCGTCTGCCATCTGGACGCGGTGGCCCTGCCAGTCGATAGCGGTGACAGCTCGACCAGCATGCAGCCTGATGCCGTGCTCTTGATACCAGCTTAGGGGGTGGAGAAAGATATGTTCAGGGCAGTAGCTTCCGGCCAGCACTCCTGAGAGCAAGATGCGATTATAGTTGCCATAGGGTTCGGCTCCCAGTACGGTGATCTCGTAGTGTTCCCCACCGGGACGGCTGACAATTTCTTCGACAAGGCGTGCTCCGGCCATGCCGTTGCCAATGACAACAAGTCGCTGTTTCCGTGTCATCAGTCTTACTCCCTCTCTGGGCTATGCGTCTGGATTCGTAAGGCGCTCGATGCGCGCTGCACAGACTTTAAATTCTGGCATGCGACTGATAGGGTCGAGCGCAGGATTAGTCAGGCGGTTGACCGCCTGAGTATCCCCCCAGTGAAAAGGAACAAAGAGCGTATCTTCGCGAATGGCCTCAGTTATTTTGATGCGGCCTTGCATGCTGGCCCGGCGCGTCGAGAGGAGAGCGAGATCGCCCTCCTGAAGCCCGTGCACTCGGGCCGTTGTCGGGTGAATCTCGATCAGTGGTTCCGGGCTGAGCGCTTGTAATTGACCGATGCGCCGCGTTTGACTACCAGATTGGTAGTGAGTCAAGATGCGCCCTGTGCTCAGATAGAGGGGATAATCCTGATCCGGCTCTTCGCCGGGGCCCTGGTAGTGAGTGACATGGAACCGTGCGCGCCCGTCAGCCGTGGGGAAGCCGTCGCTAAAGAGGCGAGGGGTTCCCGGATGCTCGAGGGATGGGCACGGCCAGAAAACACCCTGGTGGGCATCGATCTTTTCGTAGGTGATGCCTGCGTAGTCGGCCAGTCCCCCGGCGCTGGCGCGGCGCAGCTCCTCGAAGACCTCACGCGCGCTCCTGAAGGGGAAGTATTGGCCTTTGCCCAGGCGCCGGGCAAGCTCGCAGAGTACACTGATCTCATCCCAGACACCAGCGGGTGGCTGAAAGACGCGCCGTCGATGGATCACACGCCCCTCCAGATTGGTGAGTGTGCCTTCTTCTTCGGCCCACTGGGTCACGGGAAGCACGATGGTAGCAAGCCGCGCTGTCTCGGAAAGGAAGAAGTCGCAGACAATGAGGGAGTCGAGGGCAGCCAGCCGTTCCTCGATATGCAGGGCGCTGGGAGCGGAGACAACCAAGTTGCTACCCATGACGAACAGGCAGCGCACACCATTGGGTGTACCCAGGCTACTCAGCATCTCATAGGCAGAGCGCCCTGGGCCGGGCAGCTCCTCCGCGTTGATGCCCCAGACGTGGGCAAGGTAGGCTCTGGCTGCCGGATCGTCGATCCGGCGGTAGCCTGGTAACTGATTAGCCTTCTGGCCGTGCTCGCGCCCGCCCTGGCCGTTGCCCTGGCCGGTCAGGCTCCCGAAGCCACTTCCAGGCTTGCCCACCAGTCCGAGGGCCAGAGCCACGTTGATGTAGGCCAAGACGTTGGTAACGCCCTGACGTTGCTGCTCAGCACCGCGCCCAGTCAAGATGATAGCCGAGCGAGCCTGTGCCAGCAGATGAGCCACTGCAGTCAGATCCTGCTCTGGCACGCCAGTCAGACGCTCAACCCGCTCGGGCCAGTATGCCGCGGCCATCGCCCGTGCCGCCGCAAAGTTGTTGGTGCGCCGGGTAATATACTCTTCGTCAATGAGGCCGTCGCGAATGAGAATGTGAAGCAGGCCATTCGCCAGTGCTGCATCGCTCCCGGGTGTGAGCCGCAAGTGGCGTTGACCGGAGCGCGCCGTGAGGCTCTGGCGGGGATCAACGGTAATAAGCAGGCCGCCAGCCCGCTGTTGCCGGTCCAGATACTGCATCAGCGGAGGCATGGTCTCGGCGATATTGCTCCCTACCAGGAGAATGACCTCAGCCTGGGCCAGGTCCTCCAGGGGAAATGGCAGGCCTCGATCGAGACCAAAGGCGCGATTCATTGCCTCTGCCGCCGAGGACATGCAAAAGCGTCCGTTATAGTCGATTTGAGAGGTGTTCAAGGCAAGGCGGGCAAACTTGCCGAGCAAATAGGCCTCTTCGTTGGTCAAGGCCCCGCTGCCGAAGACGCCAACGGCCTCCTTTCCATAGCGCTGCTGGGTAGCCTGGATAAAGTGCACAACACTCTCAAGAGCTTCGTCCCAGGAGACCGGGAGCAGGCGCCCGTCAGGCTGGCGCTTGAGTGGCGTCCGTAAGCGTTCAGCGTGGGCCAGCGTCTCGGGAGCAGTCCAGCCTTTGAGACACAGCCCCCCCTTATTCACCTGGAAACGTCTATCTCCCTCGATCCATGGCTGCTGTGGGCTACCTCCTAGCAGCATACCGCATTGAAAGGCGCAATATGGGCAGTGAGTCGCTACGCTGTGGGTTCTGCTGTTCTCCTGCTCTTGTCGCTGCTGCAAGGTCATCCTCCCTCACTCTGAAGGCAAGGCAGCCGGCCAGACCAGAGCCAGCCTGGTCCAGGCAGGGCCGCCCTTGTACCGGCAGGATGTTCAACGTCGCTCATCGTTCCCCCTTCCGCTCTTGATGAGTGGTCTGGCCCATGTCCGGTCAAGGGAACGGGACAGCAGCAGCGCTGTGGGATCTGCTCCGGTCGGCTCGCTCGACCCGCGGTCAGCGACCATCTGTGGCTCTGCTATGTCTGGCTGGGCAAGGATGATCTCCCGCAGAGCCTTTAGTCAATATGCACAGTTCCCTTTTGTGAATCTAGATTACCATGTGCTTTTTAGAGCAGTCATTGGCAGAATATCCGAAGATTCCATCTAGATTACTGGTTATATTGCACAAAACAGAGCTGATGGCAGCAGTGGGACCCGGCCAGGGGGTCCCACTGCTGGCAGAGAAGCGCAACAGGGGTTCTCATGTGCTGGTAGCAGCATGGCGGTGGGGCACGCTTCCCAAAAAAAGAGCTGAGCGCCGGCGAAGAGAGGGAATGGTCGATAAGCTGCCTCCTTGGCAGCACCTGATCGACCACGGTCTCCCTAGACCTGGCGCCCAGCCTGCTCGTCCCTTCCATCCGCGTTCTTTTGTCGGGGGTACTTCGCCCCCTCAAGGGAAGAGGAGCGAAGAGAGTACCGCTCTACTTGAAGAATTTTGGCACATTCACATTATAAAATTCGGCCTCCAGGAACTCCAGGAGGAGCGCGAAATTCAGAATGGCAGCATCGTTCTTGAGGGAGGCCGAGGGATCAGAACCACCATTGAGACTGGCAATGAAAGGAGAGACGGCACTGACAATCTCGGCCTGTGAGAGCGGCTTGTCGAAAGCTCCATTGGCGCTCAGCGGCTTATTGAGCAAGGCATCGAGGAAGCCGGCATGGCGCGCCTCCACGGTCAGAATAGAGCCAGCGGCAGCCAGATAGGTCTTGCTAGCGATGGCCGGAGCCGCCATCAAATAGGCCCCCACGCCGACGTTCTCAAAGGTCTGTGCCACCTGAGCAAAGGACTGGACATCCATCTGCTCCAGATTCTTGAAGGTCGGCTTGGGACGGGGCTGGACTCCCGCCCTGGTCAGAGCCTGCTGGAGAAAGGTCACATGGGCATTCTCATCCTGCATGATCTCACGAAAGGCGGAGCCACTATCAGCCACCGAAGCTAGCGAGAGCAGGCGCGTGGGAGATGTGGGCGCTGAAGTGGCCGCACTGGTCGGCGTTGAGGCCGCCCCTGTCATCGTGGAGTTGGAGCCGCAGGCCACTAGCAGGCCCCCAACTGGCACCGCCAGCGCCATGCCCGTCAGCGAGCGGCGCAAAAAAGCCCGGCGTGCCGAGACCTGAGTCTTGTCAGTGGTGGCCCTCTCCCCCTGAGCATCAGACTGCTGCTTCGTTATCTGCAAATCTTGCTGTTGCACAGGATCGAACATGCTTCGTCTTCCTCATCTCCATCAGAATAGTGAGCGAGCTGCAAGCCAACGGTTGCGCCCCTCCCGCTGGTCAGCCCGGCGAAGGCAGAGAGAGCAGAGGCAGCCACATCAGAGGCCGGCCTGCTAAGCTGCGGCGGCTTCTCTCTATCTTGACATTGACCAGATACGCGCTGCTCCGGCAACTGGATTACTGTGGTACCTCATTCTGGCTGAGGGCATGGAGACTTGCAATGGCAGGTATACTGCCTTTCAGGAGAGGAAACACTGGGGGAGGAGCTAACTCAAGAGCTATGCAAACGTTCAGAGCGCGCTGGCGAAGACGCGCTTGCCAACTCCAGCAGGAGATTCAGGCCCTTGTCCTGGCCTACCGTGATCCACGTCTTCCCTGGTACCATCGTCTCTTGCTTCTGGGTTTACTCAGCTATGCTTTCAGTCCCATTGATCTGATTCCTGACTGCCTTCCTGTCATCGGTTACCTTGATGAACTGGTCATCCTGCCACTAGGCATACTCTTAGCCATCAAACTGCTTCCACCGGCGATCCTGGAGGAGAGCCGCACCCGAGCTAGCAAGGCGCTGGCTCAAGAGGAGAAGCAAGCGTTTCGGGGAGGTCTCTGGTTGGTCTTGGCCATCTGGGGGCTAGGGATTCTCCTACTGCTCTGGGTTTTCAGCAAGCCTCATCTCCTGCCCAGCCAGTAAGATGCCGGGTCCCGTCGCTCTCACAGAAGAAGCTACCCGGCGACATCGCCAGGTAGCATTGTCAACCAAGCTCTTGGCCCGAGCATAAACAGCACAGTGGTAGAGAGCCTAGGGCGTGTTCCTGCCTCGCTTCACGACGGTCGCTCTTGCCTCCCTCTCACTGCTGGCAAAACGACTCGATGCCACAGCAACCAGGAGACACGCCCCTCAATCAGACAGCATATTCCTCAACCGAGGAGAGAAATAAGAGTATAGAGAGACACAGACTACCGAAAACGAGAGTCCCTCTGACCACGCCTCCAGGCTGCGCCTCGCTTGGCGAGGAGCAGCTACCACACCCACAGTGGAGCCAGCCATTGGGACGCCGGCCTCAGCGGCCACCAGCCGATGAACGATGCTACTTCTGCCCCTCTCCTAAAAGCCGCTCCAGCGTTGAGCGCTTAATGCGATAACTCTGGCGTTGACTGGCTCGAGGCAGGCGTACCCCCTCTAGTAAGCCCTCTTTCACCCAGCGTCTGACGGTAGTAGCATCGACTCGCAGGAGCTGTGCAACTTCGCTGATGGTGAGCAGTTCTTCCACATCCAGATGTCGATCCATAACCTTCTCTCCTTCGCAGACAACCGGTCCGACACGCCGCTCACAGGGGAAGAGAGGAAGAACAGGGGGAAGAAGCCCCCAGAGCCGCCCCTACCTGGTACCCCCGTTTGGGCCTGTACAACGC
>NZ_JADGHT010000397.1 GCF_019683755.1 Thermogemmatispora sp.
ATCGTCGGCAGCGTCAGATGTGTATACGAGACTGCTGCAGGGGAATGCCCGCAACCAAGAGGCGCTGATGGACATAGCCGAAGGACTGGTTGGGGAAGGGCAGCCCCTGCAGCAGGTCCCCTTGCACGAAGTGCACGCTGGGGGGCAGAGGTTGCGAGGAGCGAGGCGGCTCGCGATCGAAGGCGGTGACCTGGCAGCGGGGGAAGGCCTCGGCGACCTCCATCGCCCAGCGGCCTGTGCCGGTGCCCACATCCAGCACCGGCACCCCCTCGCACAGCAGCTTAGCGACAGGGGCGAGCACATTCCCGCGGCATACTTGGCGCAGCACATAGTGTTGATAGTCCAGGCGGTTGAGTTCTTCTTGATCTTTGGGAAGGAGATAGGGAATGTCCTCTACTCGTCTCCGTCCGGCGGCATCGACAGACACGGTGGCCATTCCCGTTGCAGGGGAAGCTGACGGCAGGTCGGCTTCTGATCGGCGAGTGCGCCACCAGGGCATGAGTCTCACCTCCCTGCAGGGGCTGTTTGCACTCGTGCACTGCCAGAGGGAGCCATCGCCGGCGCCGGCAGGCAGGAAGGTCGGGCAGCAACAGACTGGACGACCCGAGGCTGTCCCGGCTCGTCAGGGACGAAGAACACGGGTTGCACGGCGGTTGCCATCATGATCCTCCTTTCTCTTGTCTCAATCGATAGCGCCGCTGCCGCTGTGGTCCCGGCAGGGACGGGAGACGAGGCGGCGCGGGCCTGTGCGCGGCGGCGCTTGCGGAAGAGATGATGCCAGAACCCCATGTTAGCGCTCCTTTCCAGATTCAGGATCTCTATACATCTCCTCGTCAGGATGAGCAGAGGTAAGCTGGTCATCTCCAGGATGAGCGTCAGCGGCAAGGGGATGCGCCAGCGCCTGCACACGAGGGGGAGGCGCTGCTCGCTGGGCCTGCCGCCGGCAGCAGCGGGGGCAGGGGGGCTGCGGTGCGAGAGAACCCGTCAGCGGTTGGACGGCAGTTGCCATCAGATGTTGCTCCTCCCTCTTGTCTGGCCATAAGCATCGCTGATGCGACCTGGCCTACGTTGTTTGACTGACTGTTCTGCCAAGATGCTGCTCTTCTTATCCGTCCGGTAGTGTAGCACACTGACCAGTACCGTCTCTTGGGAGTGGCACGCTGCTGTAATGTTGTGATATTACAGAGGGAGATGGCGTTGAAGAACGTCGGCAATGGTTCGTTGTACGCTGGTGAAAATACTATTCGTAGTGTCGTTGTTCGACCGCGGAAGGAGATTGCCACATGACCCAGTTCATGTGGGGGGAAAATGGAGAGTTCGGCCCGTTTAGTGCTGGCAAAGACGGCTATCCGAATAGCGGCGAAGTTGTACGATTTTACCGAGTGAAGAAAGGCATCAGTGCGTCGGAATTTGGAGAGCTCTACGCGAAAGCTCTCGCGGCGAAGCTCAAAGAACTCTACGGAAGAGAGTTCGAGGTGAAGCCGAAATCGCGGATCTGGGTGCTAACGATGGAGCGAACAAACAACGTCCCCACCGACATCACTCGTCGACGAGTGATCGCGGAGCTACTGGGTATCCCCGCCGTTCTCCTTGGACTCAGCGAGGGTTTAGCTGCGAAGCCAGTAGCTGTGAACGAATTGGCCTCGCCGAGGGCGCCAAGACGTGAAACGTTGCTCAAGGGAACCGTCGCGGAGTATCAGCAGACACTGGAAGTTTACTTTAATGGGTACTACACGAGGCATGGCTATGCAGACCTGGAGCAGCTGAACTTTTCTATCCAGCAGCTCATAGACATAGCAAGGCAGCTACCGGAGCAGGCCAAGATGCCAGTGATTGCCTTGCTATCGAGGTACTACCAGTTCGGTGTGATGGTCACGAGAGAGCAGTGCCAGTATGAGCAGGCAAGGAAATACGCCGATCAGGCCATTATCTGCGCACAAGCAGCTCATGGAATGAAACCGAGTAGCGATCTCCTCGCTATCGCGCTCTACCGGCGTGGGATTGCCGAATTCGAGCAGGCTATCACCAGCCCAGAGGCTCCCAGAGAGCGCATCTCCACTGCACAAAGCCTCATAGAGGGTGCGTTAACACACGCCCGGACGGCAACACCTGCGGTTCGGGGACTTGTCGCACTAGAATACGCGCTCGTCAGCGCCCACACGGCTCAGACAGAATGCGACCGAAAACAGGTACACTCCTTGCTGGAGAGCAGCCACCGGGATATCTCTCTGGGTGTCAACCAAGACAATGAGTTCACAAAGTGTTCACTGGACTGGTACTACCTGACGAGCGCCGAGGCGCTGATCGCGATAGGAGATCACGCAGAAGCGCTGGGGCAGCTAGAGCTAGCCGCAGAGATGACACCGCTTACTCTCCCTCGCCGGTTCGCCTATATGGATGCCTTACGCGCTCAGGCCCACCTTGCTCTGGGAGAGCCCATCGAAGCGGCACTGGCGGCGAAGGATGCGCTGCTGGCATCACGGCCCTTAAAGTCTGAGTTTAACATCGCCAGAGTAGCCTTAGTATATCGGCAGCTCCGCCAGAGGTACCGGCGTTCCAGAGAAATTACAGCGCTTGGTCAAGAGTTGCTCGGGTCCCATCCACAGCTTGTGACAGTTTAACGAATGGCGGCTCCGAAGACAGCTCCGGAGCCGCCTCCGATTCTCCCTCCTTGGCGGCGGCGGCCCAACAGGTGACGCCAGAAAGCCATGTCAGCGCTCCTTTCGTTGAGCAATGGACGTCTTCTCGTCAGGATGAGAGGATGGCTCGATAGAAGCCCCCGGCTTGCTGCCTGGAACCAGGGAGATGGTCGGTGCCAGGCCAGACAGGGCAGCTGCCTCGGGCTGGGCCTGCCGCCGGCAGCAGCGGGGGCAGGGCGACGGAGGCAGCGTCTGCACGTCAGTCAGTGGCTGCGGAAAGGTCGCCATTGGCTCGCACTCCTTTCTTTCGCCGTGGTGCCCGGTCCTTTGGATCAAAGCGTTGACAGGTGGATCATCTGCTTCTCTGATCGGCATGGATCAGCTCAGAGTCTTACCGTGGACAATAGTAAGGAACTTCTCCAAGGAAACCAAGACGAAAGCTCCCTAGAAGTCTGGGAAGTGTTAGGGAAGCACAAATGGCTCCTTGGCAGAGCCATTGCAATTCCTCATTCAGCCTGCTATAATGGGCGCAGAGATTTGCTGGCAGCCACCTTGTAGCAAGTGGGGAGTCTCAGTATGGGGAAGCAGCTCTGGCGCTACGGGAAGTACTCGCCTGGACTCTATGGCCTGCCTCATATGGGGGAGGTTATTGCTGACTATCGTAAAAGGAATGGCTACACTCAGGAGGCGCTCGCTGTTATTTGTGGTGTTGATAAACAAACAGTTGCCTACTGGGAAAGCCAGGTGTATCTTGCAGACATGAACCGACGCATTCTTCTCTGTAAAGTTCTCTCCATCCCGCCTGCTCTCCTCGGCCTCACCTGGAGAAGCGTGCTCGATGAGCGTGAGACGGCACGGTATATAGACGACTTCGAGTCTCTCTCTGAGCTCCTGGCCGAAAGCTGTTATGGGCTCTATAAGGATCTGCTAGCGGCTGCCCATAGTACTCCTGACAGGTACTCCCCGAGAGTAGCCCACCAATTTGTACGGCATCTCAGAGAACTTGAGACAATCGTTGAACATACACCTGCTCATGGAAGGGAACGATGGATCACCTTGCTCAGCCAGTACTATCAACATGCTGCTTTTATTGCTCAGCACCATTGTCAGGATGAGCGAGCGCTCTTGTATATTAATCGGGGGCTGGAGACAGCGACGCTTGCCACCCCTCGTGATCAGGCGCTCATAGGACTGGCCCTCTATAAGCGTGCACGCATCCAGAT
>NZ_JADGHT010000398.1 GCF_019683755.1 Thermogemmatispora sp.
ATCTAGAGCAAGAAAGGTTTGAGCTAGCTGAGAAGGCATTCAATGAGATGCTTTCCTTCATTCCAGAAGGTGGGCAAGATCTAATAGCGTTAGCCCAATATGGCTTGGCTCGAGTGGCTGCTGCCAAAGGTCAGCTAAATCAGGCTCTTAGTTTGGCCAGGGCGAGTGCGAAGGTGCTAGAACTAGTTGGCTATCGTTATGCTAAAGAGGTAAGAAACTGGCTTCGATCCATTTGCCAAGACTAGCATTGAGAGAAAGAATCCTAGTAAAAGGCCTCATATTCGCATGAGTGCCTCCTACTAGGACTTCTCTGCTGGGATGATAATACCTAGAGAGTCCACCAGACCCAGTTCGGATTAACCGCGTGTGTTGCCAGCGGTGTGATTGTCAGAGCCAGGGCGACAACGGCCAACAGCACAGCCAGGGGAACGATCCAACGCAGATTCTTCTTCAGCATCGTAAAACCTCCCAAATCAAGTAAATAGTCTAGTCTCAGCGATGTAATCCATCAACCCTCGTAAGTAAGAGAGCAAGGCTAGTCTTAGGGACCTTTCATGCAGCCACGGCCAAGCACCAGGCCCACGTTCAGGTGGACAAGGGCAGAGCGTGGCTGCGTGAGCAAAGAAGTACTCGCATTGGCCCCGACCGGGCCGGCGGCGGTGGCACGCGGCTAGCCCTCCTCGCAGCGTGGCGCTCAGGTCCGCCGGGTTCATCCCCTCTCAGGCTGCGAGCTTCCCAGCCACCAGCACAGGCTTACTGATCAACGAGCAGATCAGCAAGCGCAAGGTGGACCTGAAACTGAGGCTGAGCACCTGCCCGCTAACCGTGGTCATCCCGAGTGCAATCTCAGACCGTCAGCGCGCTGTATCTTCCTATCCCCCTGCCAGCAGTGCGGTCAACCTAACCTTGGGCTTCTTTCGTGGCGATGATGCACTGGCTTACTGGCTTAAGACTGGTTCAGGCGACTTGACCGACCGACTAACCGATAGCACTCCCTCTGGTTAGGTTACGGCCTGACAGCTGCAATGGCAGTCAGAAACCGCGCCTTGTCTAGCCTGTTAACGTCGCTCGACTGGCTAGCCCCTGCTCCCGAGCCTGATCCGGTACCAGGCGGATCGATTAGGGCCGCCCCCCTGCGAGGAGAGCTAGCCGCCGTGCCACCGACGACCGACCTGCAAACTGAGCCACAGCGATGCAATCGGCTGATCTTGTTCAAGGTACTCTGGTCTGGACTGGCTCACCATCCTGAGCGGGTGGGGCAGCGTGTTGGCTACGCCCCGGATGGCTTGCCCTGTCTGACCAGCGCGAGCGGGCCGTGTCCTCCCCACCGTTAGACCCGGGCCGCTCAGTCCTTCCTAGCAACCTGGCGTATCGTTTTCCCGATACGCACATCTCTCACACTCGGGAAGATTACTCGAAGATTCGTCAACCTTCAGGATCTCCCCCAAGGAATCCATCGAAAGTACTATGCCCATCGCCCATGATCTTGCACAAAGTCACAGGCCCCTATTACCACACCCTCCTCCTTAGAAACAAAGCTTTCTCAGCAGGGTGAACAGGGACATTCAGCGACGAGCAAAAAGTGATGGTCTCTGCTTTCCTCTCGCCAGGTGAGCTGTGAACGGAAAGACATTGTTGACGTGAGCCATCTCATAGTACCTTGTCTCCACGGCTGCTAAATGAATGCAAGAAGAGGGACAGCGCAGCGCTGGCTTTTGAAAGTCCTTGAGAAAAGCCAGCAGTCGTTACAGAGGTGAAATTATGAGAAGAAGAATCATCGCACGGAGCATGACTAGACCAGGCATCGCTTGCCTGATCTTTCTCTGTCTGCTGCTGACGGCCTGCAATGCGTCGATAAGCATCTATGGTGGCGGTGCAGGTATTCGCCAGGCGACGGCCACTCCCACACCGCAGCGAAGCATACCCATGCCAGCGACTCAGACCTCCTGTCCCAGCGTCTCGCCCAGCAACCCCCTGGGCACACGTGCAGCTGTCATGCGCCCCCTGGGACTGGGGAGCCATCAGAACCTTGTCTACGTCTATAACGAAGGTCAGCCCCAAATCTCTGCGGCCCACGGCCATCTTGTACGCTACGACATCACCACGAGTCGGCGTGTAACCATTGCCACCAGCGGCCTGCGGATCAGTGAAGCCCAAGTCTCTGCCGATGGACAATGGATTATGTTCCTCAGCCTGCCTGATCCGCACAGTGATCCCAACCATGTGGCGCTGTTGCAGATGGTGCGTCTGGATGGGCAGGGGCTGCAAACTCTCTACTGCTTCCCCAAGCTGCCCTATACCCCCGAAGATGGCATTTTCAGCGCCTTCCAGGGGAGAGGCATTCTCAGCTACGCTTATCCTCCGCTTCGCTTCATCTGGTCGCCCGACGAGCGCCATGTGCTGCTGTCTGCCGATCTGGAAGGCACTACCAGCCTGATGACGCTCCTCGACATCAGGACTGGGAGCTTACGGCAGCTCCTGCTCTATTCGCAATATTGCCGCCTTGCCATTCCTTTGACCTGGCTTGACAGCAACCAGGCCTATATCGTCACAGAAGGCCGGGCCACTTGCGGCTCTCCGCCTCCGCCAATGGATCTCTACCTGCTCAATATCGCCAAAAGCACCAATCCTGTAGATCCACAATGGAATGCTATTCTATCACAAAATGTGCGTTTCACAGAGGCATCAGTAGATATAAGTCCTGACAGTTCACATCTTTTTACCTCCACCTGTGAAATGACTGAGCCTTTTGTCACTACCATCATCGGTGAGCCGGCCAGAGGGGGTGCCCAGACGATCATCTACCATCAACTGGCCTCCGCGCAGAATCCCGAGAGCTGCGTAGAGAGCATACGGGCCACGGCCAAGAATGCCTTACTCATGCTCATCCATAGCGGGCGCTCGTATCTCCAGTGTGGTGAGAACTCCCAACAGTACCGCGATGCTTTTCAGCTTGCCACGCTGAGTACGGCTGGTCATAGCCAGCCGCGTATCCTGGCGAACCTCGAGCGTGGAAGGAGCTATAGCTTGGGCCAGGATGTCCCTACGCTCTGGTCGCTGGTCTCCCGTGATAGCCGTTTCTATGCCATCACGGCAGCGAGGGTCCCCACGACCTGTTCTCAGCGGAGTGTGGAGACAATGATCCTCTATGGTCGCTTAAGCGGTGGGGCGCCTGTTGTCGTAGTAAGGACCAGTGCTGGCACAGTTGATGTTGTTGGCTGGACTGCCCTCTGAGAGAGGCATTGGCACCGGATTCCGGCCTCGCGCTGCCTGAGTGGCTTTAGAGAAAGCAAATCACTCGAGGGCCGGCCCCACACTTCGACACGGGCTGCCTACAAGTCGTGGAGCCGGTCCTGTATAGAGTTCAATCGCTCAAGGCTTCTGGCCGTAGGCCACTGTGAAATAGCAGCAAGAATGCAACTCATTCCATTCCTGGCAGGCCCTGTCAATGAGTTGGAGAATCTCCTGCTCAGGGATCTGGAAGCGTGCTGCCAGCGGAGCGCTGATGGCCTTCCACACCTCGCGGAAGTCAAGAGCGAGTAAAGAGCCGATGCGTCCACCCCATTCACCCAGGGGAACCCTAATGGGATGGCGTTGGACCTTAACCAGGCCGGCCTGTTCCAGATAGCGATCGAGGGAGCGGGTGACGATGCCTTCGCTGTCTAGACCACGGAGAGCAGCGAGCTGGCCCGTAAGAGAGGCGAGGTACTCATTGGCTGGCCCAGCAGGGACGAGGTTGCTGATATGGGTGCTTAGCTCGACGAGTTCGACCCAGCCGCCGGGGGCAGTGACGCGGGCGAGTTCCTGGACGGCGCCCGGCCAGGCGGCCAGCGGAATGGCGCCCATCAGGAGGCGCTGATG
>NZ_JADGHT010000399.1 GCF_019683755.1 Thermogemmatispora sp.
GATCTGCTCCTCGATCGAGCGCATCAGCTGCTCATCGGGATCGATCTCCTCATCGGTGATGGGATCGCGCAGCTTCGTCTTATTGCAATAGGCCTCGACATTGTCGAGGTAGTTATTGAGCAACGTGCGCGCCGCCTCCTCATAGGAATAGACAAAGGCGCGCTGCACCTCCTTCTTGGCCAGCTCGTCGTATTCCTTACGAGCCTCACTGATAAAGTTGAGGTAGCGCTCGCGCTCCTCGCGCGTAATGCTCGTATGTTGATCAAGGCCATCGCGCAAGGCGCGCAGAGCATCGATCGGATTAATACAGGTCACATTCTGGCGCACCAGAGCATTTGAGAGGCGGTTAATGACATAGCGCGGCGAGATGCCATCCATGCCCTCGCGCTGGGCCTCCTCCTGCAGCTCGCGGACATCCTTCTGCTTGAAATCCTCGATGTCCTCGCCATCGTAGAGGCGCAGTTTCTTCATCAGGCTCATGCCGGCCTTCTTGGATGGCTCCAGGCGCGTCAGAACGGCAAAGATGCTGGCGATGCGCAGCGTATAGGGGGCAATGTGCACGTTACGCAGGGCACTCTGCTTGAGGAGCTTTTCGTAGATCTTGATCTCATCGGAGACGCGCAGGTTGTACGGCACCTTCACCAGAATGATGCGGTCCTGCAGCGCCTCTGACTTCTTATTGCCGACGAAGGCTTGATACTCGTGCTCATTCGTGTGGCTGATCACCACCTCGTCGGCATAGATCATGCTAAAGCGGCCTGTCTTGATGTTCTGCTCCTGGCTGAGGGTGAGCAGCACATAGAGGAACTTCTCATCGACCTTGAGCATCTCGATGAATTCCATCAGGCCGCGGTTGGCGACATTCAATTCGCCATCGAAGCGATAGGCGCGAGGATCGCTCTCGACCCCCACCTCACCAATGGTCGAGAGGTCGATGCCACCCACTAGCTCGCTGATGTCCTGGCTCTTGGGGTCCGATGGCGTAAAGGTGCCGATGCCGATGCGATACTTCTCGCTGAAAGCGATGCGCTGGACAGGGACATCTTCGATGCGCCCGTGATATTCGTTGTCGAGCATGTAACGACAGCGCGGGCACAGATCGCCCTCGATGTAGAGGCCGAACTCCTTTTCAATATCGGGGCGCAGCTCCTGGGGAATGAGATGCAAAGGCTCCTCATGCATCGGGCAACCTTTGATCGCGTAGACGGCGCCGGCCTCGGTGCGCGTATAGGCTTCCAGGCCCCGCTTGAGCAACTGCACAATGGTCGATTTGCCGCCTCCGACCGGCCCCATCAGCAGCAGGATGCGCTTACGCACCTCCAGGCGCTGGGCTGCCGAATGGAAGTAGTCGACGATCTGCTGCAGCGCCTTCTCGATGCCGAAAATCTCCTGGCTGAAGAAGTTGTACCGCAGTTCGCCGTTGCGCGTAGTCTCGACCCCCGCCTCCATGATCATGTCATAAATGCGCTCATGCGAGAGGCGGGCGACCTTCGGCCTCTTACACGCGATCTCAAAGTACTGGGCGAACGTCCCTTCCCACGCAAGTGCTCGCTCTCGGTCCCGATATTCCTCTAACCGCTTCACCAGGTCCATAGGTTACCCTTTCTTCTTCTGTCTGCTAGGCTGCCGGCAGGTTCTTCAGGCGGGACGCTTCGCCGTAGACCATCGCCGGCGGGACGGGAAGAACGCTTATTGACTGTTTCACCGGGTGTACGCCTTTGCCGAGGTTCCTTTCCTTCTATGCCTGCTATGACTACAATGACTGCTGCTCCTTCCGGCGCGAAAATCAGGTAAACTATGATATCAAAGGGCTGGTTTTCTGCTCGATCTGCATGCCAAGCTAGAGAACCAGCCCTTTCTACGTTGCAACATGCAATATGACTGTATTTGCTGCCTGCATCTTCTGCTCGCTCTCCTTCCGCATCTCCTCTCGCCTGCCTTCAATACCCTCTTGCGGCTTGCCAAGCTGCAGAGAAGATGGGCCGCTGTCCGCTTGGCCCTCGGGCCGCGTGGAGCAAGCGCTGTCTCCGCTGCGCCTTCTCCTCTTCCCCGCTCCTCACGCCTGCACACCTCCCGAGAGGCTCCTCTTTCTTCCCTCGCTGGGGATGGCTTGCCTGGTCGAATGTCATATGCTGCTTGATTTCGACGCGTTTCAGAGTAAACAGTAACGGTAATCGTAGCATACAGTACAGACCGGTCCCTGTCAAGTGGCGACCGCCGCTTTTCCACATCCCCCATCTGGGTCATCCTCTTTCTGCCGTCGCCTTCTCCCCCACAGGAGCCTCTCCTCATCGTAGTCGGGCTATGTGTTGGTTCTTGCTGCCAGGGAGGAAAGCGGCAAGTTTCGCTAGCAGCCTTGGCGGCACCATCCTGACGGCAGCGGTTTGGCGGACGGAGTCGCCGAGGCGGGGAAGGGCGGCAGCTAGCTAGCCAGCTCTGGGCCATCGCCAGGCTGGCCTGAGCAGAACGGGCACGGGAAGGTCACAGGGGAAGCACTACAGGCAGAGACATCAGCAGCGTCTGAGTCGCGAGGAATCCTCAACGACTAGGAGGCTTCGCGCTGCGGCTCATGAGGGGCTTCAACGAGCGGAATATCAGCCATGAGCTGGCAGCCTCCCCCAGCAGGTTGGCAGAGATATAGCTCTCCCCCCAGCTCCTGGATGCGCTCGCGTATACCGATCAGGCCATAGTGGCCGCGCTTCGGGCTAGGGTCTGTACCGGCCAGGCCTGAGCTTGCTAGCGAGGCGCTGCCGCCATTGCCGGCTGCCGCCGCTAGTCGGGCCTGGAGCACCGGCGGTAAACCGATCCCGTTGTCGGCGATAGAAAGGAGCAGCCGACCGGATTCGCTGCGTAGCTGCAGAGAGACACGCGTTGCCTGAGCGTGTTTCTCGACATTAGTGAGAGCTTCTTGCACGATTTTGAGCAGGGCCTCTTGGCGATCACCAGGTAGGTGTTCCAAGGCAGGCGCAAGATCTAGATCTAGCTCCAGCTCCCAGCCGCAGCGCGCCGCCAGACGCTGGGCAAAGGAGGCGATCGCCTGCCGTAGTGAGCATTGTCCCAGCACGGGCGAACGTAGATTCGCAATGGAGGCCCGCAGCTCGTTCATGGCCTCACGCGTGACTTGCAGGGTCTCAGCAATCTCTTGCTCACAACGCTCTGGGTCGCGCTTGACAAGACGACGTATGACCTCTAGCTTGACACTGACGAGGGTGAGAGCATGACCCAGGGTATCATGCATCTCCCGGGCCAGACGCGTGCGCTCGCGCAGGATCGCTAGCTCTTGCTCACGGGCCGCCGAGAGCGCTAGGCGCTGGTGCGCCTCTTCCAGCTCGCTATGAGCCTGGGCTAGCTCCTGCAAGAGGCGAGCATTGCGCCTCTGCTCACTGAAGAGATGGGCAATGGTGATCGCTGAGATCGTGGCTGAGCCGAGAGTTAGCATCAGCCCCCCCAGCGAACCGAGGTCCGCCAAGCTCAGTGGCCAGCGCACCAGCCCACTGAGGAGCACGAAGGTTAAGAGCGAACAGAGCAGCGGCCAGATCAGAAAAGGCAGCTCAAAGGCAGCGAAGCAGAAGCCAAAGACAAGCCAGTAGTCCCAGACTAGGCCACGGTCTATGTAAGTCAGCCCCAGGCAGATGAGGTAGCAGATGGCCCAGAGCACCAGAGCATAGGGACGGGCTGGGGGCCAGCGGCGATTCCTCTGCAGCCAATTGCGACCGAAATAGAAAACCTGTAATAGAAGCAAAAATATTGATAGTATGATTATACTAGCAGCTCTCCAGTCCTGAAAATAAACAGGTGAGGCGCTGAGTACAATATAATCTCCTATTGAT
>NZ_JADGHT010000400.1 GCF_019683755.1 Thermogemmatispora sp.
ATCAGTGACATTGAGGCCATCTTGGCCAAGCAAGAGGACTGGCGCCAGAGACAGTGCATCAATCTCATCGCCAGCGAGAATACCCCCAGCTCAGCGGTGCGTCGTGTTCAAAATTCCGATTTCATGGGACGCTACGCCGAGGGACACCCTAATGAAGGCGAGCGCATTAATCGCTACTATCAAGGAACACGCTATATTGATGAAATAGAGCGTATGGCGAGGGAAGAGATTTGTGATCTCTTCGGAGCTAAACAGGCGGATGTGCGCCCGATCAGCGGCAATGCGGCCAATACAGCCATTGCTCTGGGCTTCCTACGGGGCGGCGACACGATCGTAGTCAACTCAACTGATGCCGGCGGGCACATCAGCCACGGTGCTGTCGGGGTCTTTGGAAGGCGCATCCAGACGCGCGGGCAGTCCTTGAAAGTCGGCGGGCCTCATGCCATCAATCTGCACTATCTGCCGTTGACTGAGGATCGCTATCATGTTGACGTGCAGAAGACGATTGAGCTGATTGATCGCGTAAGTCCGCAGATCGTCGTCATGGGCAAGAGTCTCTTTCTCTTCCCCGAGCCGGTTGCTGAGGTTGCGGCCTTTTGCAAGACCAAAGACATTCCGGTGCTCTACGATGGGGCGCATGTACTGGGCCTGATCGCTGGGGGCCAGTTCCAGTCTCCGCTGCAGGAGGGAGCAACCTGGCTGACTGGCAGCACCCATAAGACCTTTCCCGGTCCTCAGCGTGGGGTCATTTTGGGCAACATGGATGAAGAGACGGCGAAGAAGTACTGGCCGCCTGCAGATCGCGGAGTCTTCCCCGGCTCCTCCAGCAATCATCACCTCTTCTCGTTGCCAGCCCTGCTGGTAGCGATCCGCGAAATGAAGCGCTACGGACGCGAGTATGCGGCCCAGATCGTGCGCAACGCGCAGGCCTTGGGGCAGGCGCTTGATGAGCTGGGAACACCGGTCGAGGCGCGCGAATTCGGTTATACACGTAGCCATATGATCGCCGTCAATGTGGCGGCCTGGGGGGGTGGCGTTGAGGTGGCCAGGCGTCTGGAGGCCAATGATATTATCGTGAACTATAACATGCTGCCCGGCGATGCTGATCCGCGTAACCCCTCGGGCCTGCGCATTGGAGTACAGGAGATGACGCGCTTTGGCATGGATGAGCGGGCGATGGGCGAGCTAGCTCAATTGATTCACGACGCCATCCGGGGCAAGCAGGTACGCGAGGCCGTCCATCGGCTACGCGCTCGCTATCTGGAGATGAAATACGTCTGAACAAGTGGCGCCTCGCGGCAAGCCTGACGGAACCTCCTCCAGAGCCTTCCGTCAGGCTTGCCAGGGTCAACTTGGCCGACTAGGAGAACCTGCTAGATTCGGACGCCATGCTGACGCAGCAGATCGAGGAACCATTGTTCATCGTGAATCTGCACGCCGGCTCGGCGGGCCTTCTCGAGCTTGGAGCCAGGATCTTCACCTACTACCAGGTGCGTCAATGAGCGGGTAACACCGCTGGCAACGGTCCCGCCGAGCTGGCGCACCGCCTCCTCTGCCTCGGAGCGCGTCAGGTGTGTGAGTTTGCCGGTGAACAGGAAGGACTGGCCGGCCAGCGGACCACTAGGCCGCTCCTCGATGGCCATATTGACGCCGGCTTTACGCAGGCGCTCAATAAGCTGGCGATTCTTCTCCTGCTGGAGCCAGGTATAGAGACTGTGGGCACTCTTTGGCCCCACACCTGGGATTGCCATGATCTCCTCTTCGCTGGCCGTTAGCAGGCGATCCATTGAGCCAAAATGTTCAGCAATAAGCTGGGCAGTTTTTTCGCCAATGTAGCGGATATTGAGGCCAAAGAGCAGGCGCCAGAAGGGCCGTTTCTTGCTGGCCTCGATGGCTTTAAGCATGTTGTCGGCGCTTTTCTCCTTGACTCCCTCCAGCTTGAGCAACTGTTCACGCGTCAGATCATAGAAGTCGGCGACCGTTTTGATATAGCCTGCCCTGACTAGCTGCTCGCACTGCTTCTCGCCAATTGTTTCCAGGTCCATAGCCCCTTTCGAGGCAAAGTGAATAACGCTCTCCAGTAGACGTGCCGGACAATCGGTATTTGGGCAGTAGGCGATGGCTTCATCGGGCAGACGCATAATCGGCGTCTCGCAGACCGGGCAGCGCTCGATCGGGGTATAGGGACGTTCCTCCCCGGTGCGCCGCTCAACGATAGGTTTGACTACCTGGGGAATGACCTCGCCAGCGCGCTGGACAATCACCCAGTCGCCGACCCGCAGGTCTTTGCGCAAGATATCTTGCTCGTTGTGAAGCGTGGCCCGCGAGACGGTGACGCCGCGAATGTTGACCGGTTCCAGCATGGCCCAGGGGTTGACCGAGCCTGTGCGCCCAATGTTGATGCGAATGTCGAGCAGACGCGTAGCGACCTGGATGGGGGGATACTTAAAGGCGATGGCCCAGCGCGGCTCTCGCCCAACATAGCCAAGTTCCTGCTGTTGGGCGAGATCATTGATCTTGATAACAACCCCGTCGATCTCGTAAGGTAGGTCAAAACGCTTTTGCTCCCACTCACGACAGTACTGCAGCACTTCGTCGAGGTCTCGCGCCCGCCGGTTGTGAGGATTGACTGGAAAACCCCATTCGGCAATGAGCTGCAAGGCCTCCCAGTGTGTACTCAGGTTGCGACCCTCGATATAGCCAATCTGGTAGCCGAAGAAGTCAAGGTTTCGTTCGGCGGTAATGCGTGGGTCTTTCTGACGGAGCGAGCCGGCAGCGGCATTGCGCGGGTTGGCAAACAGCTTCTCTCGGGTAAGCGATGCATTAAGCTGCTCAAAGCTCTCGATGGTCATGTAGATTTCACCGCGCACCTCAACCCGCGCCGGTGGGTTGGCGTCGCGCAGGCGTTGAGGGATGCTGCGAATGGTGCGCACGTTGGGAGTCCAGTCCTCGCCAACCAGACCATCGCCACGCGTGGCCCCCACTGTTAGTCTCCCCTGTTCATAGGTCAGCGCCATCGCCAGCCCATCAATCTTTAGTTCACAGACATATTCGAAGGTAGCGTTCGGCAGAATGTTCTGTGCGCGCCGCTGCCAGGCAAGTAGTTCTTCTTCGCTGCGCGCGTTGGCCAGGCTCAGCATAGGAACAGGGTGCCGGTGCTGCCTCACTTCAGGAAGCGGCGCCGCCCCAACGCGCTGCGTTGGCGAGTCTGGCGTCTGTAGCTCGGGATGCTCTTCCTCGATACGGCGCAGTTCCTGCATCAATTGATCGTATTCGGCGTCAGTTAATGTAGGATTGTCGAGGACGTAGTACTGATAGTTGGCCTCTTCTATGCGACGGCGCAGCTCGGCCACCCGCGCAGCTAGCTCCTCGTTCTCGCTGGCTCTGCTACCTGCCTCCTGGCTCGGCGCGACGCCTGTCTCTCCATGCTCGCGCTCAAACAACTGATCAGCCATCACTATTGCCTCCCCGAGAAAAGATCTCGCTAGAATGCCTCCCCACTCATCTTGTTCTTTTCAGAAAGGCCAGGGATGGAAGTGGCAATCCAGGCTTGCCCGTTTGCTTTGCTCTTGACGTATGCTCGCTTATCACTGGACATTTGGTCTGGTAGGAACACCTGCTTGTCTCGACCAGGTGCCATTGTCCAGCGGCGTTAAGGTAACAGACAGGGCCATGACCAGGCAGATAGATAGAGAGACTGTGAGCTAAACTGTGTGCTCTTTTCCTGGTCGATCTAGGCCTCGCTGTCTAGGGCTGCTGCCAGCTCTACCAAGCAGCAAGGGGTGGAAGGGCGGCAGCACACGCCTTCCTATCGTATCACAT
>NZ_JADGHT010000401.1 GCF_019683755.1 Thermogemmatispora sp.
GTACAACATCAAGATCAGGAATGGAGATATCATCATTAATGAACCCATTAGTGATGGCTCTCTCCATCAGTACCGTGGCAGCCGCTCGTGAACCGGCCTCCAGTTGCTAAAACCCCATCCGTAGAGCAATCAACGCAGTACCTGGATGGCGATGGTGGTGGGCAACAGGGATCCTCGCCGCTGCCCTGCCCCTAGTCCGGTTCTGTCGCGTGCACGGTTCTCTTTGTATGTTTTACCTGCTGAAAAGGCGCTGGCCAGATGCTCTTGCTCTGCCTGATGCCTTTTCAGCACGTGCTTGTAAAGCGAGGGCGTTCTCACCTGCTGTACGACTTCGTCCCAGGTGAGCAGGCCCTCACTTGCAAGTCCGCTTTCTAGGCTCACTTCGCCGCTGCTCGGTCTTGGCTCGGTTAATCCCTTCTCCCGCCTTGCCTGGCCAGGCTCTCTCTCACGCCTAAAAGACTCGTGTGATCTATGTGAGAGAAGCCAGAACTGGGGGGCTTCTTGCTGCGCGGCTCTGGTGCGCGGCCCGAACCGCCTGCTCGCTAGAAACCAGTGCGCTATCGGAGCTAGAGAGGAGGTCTCCTGAGCAAGGAGCTAGAGTGAGCAGCGGGCAGGTGATCAAATGGCGGGCACTGGCTCGGATGGGGCCGATCCTTCGCTGCTCTTCCACATCCTCTTGCTCTCGGAGCGCTGGGTGTTCGTGGCCCACTCTCTCTTTACTTCTCTGGTGAGAATCGTCTACAATGAAAGCTGATGGCTAGAGCCAGCAGTGGGCAAGCGTACTTGCCAAGCTGCCAAAGCGCGAGAGGACCTCGTGGACAAGGTACTCTCCCAGCAAAAGCAATCTTCCAGTTCATGGTCTCGAGCCATCTTGCGGCAGCCGCAGGTGATGGCCTGACTAAGCCCGCGTCTGTCCTTTTTGAGCGCTTGAGTCTGCCCTTGCCATCCAGCGACTCCAGTCTGGAGGTGGCGTCTGCCCTTATCAGGGCCTCAGCAGCCAGCAGTTGATCGCGTGCTTACTCACCCTGCTGAAATGGTGGCTCTTGCGGCAGGAGGAGAAAAAGCCGGCAGAATAGGGCACAGTACGCTGTTTTGCGAAGGGTTGCGCTGAGCGTTGGATTGCCTGAAGGAGACGAGATTACTGTGCTGAATAGATTTTTTGGCAGAAGGCAAAAAGAGGGAGAAGAAGCTCCTAAAGAGGAGAACGTTCTAGGGCAGGAGCGGAAAGGGGCGGACGCAGCGTCTGAACAGCGGCTAAGCTTTCTCAAAGCTAGCTTGAGTCGTACTCGCCGGCTCTTCGAGCGTGTGCAGGAGAGTTTTCGGCAGGACGAACCGCTAACAGATGCCTTTTGGGACGAGCTGGAGGAGTCCCTCATTGAAGCCGATGTCGGGGCCAGTACAACGACTTGGTTGCTGGAGCGCCTGCGCGAGCGGGCTGAGCAGGAGCGCTTGCGCACCACGTCGCAAGTGCGGCGTGCTTTACGCGAAGAGCTACTAGCTCTGCTTGGCAAGGCCGCACCGCTGCGCTTTGCTTCTCAGGCACCCCTGACGGTTATGCTCATCATTGGCGTGAATGGCTCAGGCAAGACGACCACGGTGGCCAAGCTCGCCTATCGTCTCAAGCAGGAAGGGCATCGGGTCGTTTTGGCGGCTGCCGATACCTTCCGTGCTGGCGCGATCGAGCAGTTGAAGACCTGGGGCGAGCGTATCGATGTGCCGGTGATCAGCCAAAACCCCGGTTCTGATCCCGGTGCCGTGGTCTATGATGCCATTCAGGCGGGTCTCTCGCGCGGGTATGATGTGCTGCTGGTGGATACTGCTGGGCGCCTCCATACCAAGTTCAACTTGATGGAGGAACTAAAGAAAATCGGCAAGGTTGTCCAGAAGTTCCTACCCGAGGGACCCCAGGAGCTGCTGATCGTGATTGATGCCACGACGGGTCAGAATGCGCTGTTGCAAGCTCGCAAGTTCGCTGAGGATGTTGGCCTGACCGGAGTCATTATTACCAAGATGGATAGCACTGCCAAAGGCGGCTTTGCTTTCGCGGTCGCTGATGATCTGGGGGTGCCGATTAAGTTCCTGGGCACCGGCGAGAAGGTCACAGACTTGACGCCTTTTGATCCTGAGAGCTTTGTAGAGGCGCTTTTGGCCCAAGATGAGTAAAGACTGGCACTGACGATGCAACGCAATTTGACCTTATCAAAAGTAAGAGGGTACTGACATGGCGAAGGAAGCGGCGAGCTCTTCCGGCGGGCAGCAGCCTGAGCGGCGCTCAGGACCGGGGGTTGCTCCCGATAACTTGATGGTCAAATGCCCAAAGTGCAAGGAGATCCTCTACAGCCGCGATTGGGAAAAGAACCTCAAGGTCTGCTCACGCTGTAACTATCACTTTCGTCTAACTGCTCATGAACGTGTGAATCTCCTGCTTGATCCAGGCAGCTTTGTCGAGCTTGACGCGGCGATGGTCTCGGTTGATCCTCTGACCTTTGTCAGCCGCTCGCAGTCCTATGCCCAAAAGTTGCAGGAAGAGCGGGAGAAAGTGGGCCTCAACGAGGCGGTGATTCGCGGTTATGGGACGATCGAAGGGTTGCCGCTTTCGCTGGCAGTGATGGATTTCCGCTTTATTGGCGGGAGCATGGGCTCGGTGGTAGGAGAGAAGGTAACGCGTGCCATTGAGCTGGGCCTAGAGCGCCGCTGGCCAGTGCTCATTGTCTCTACTTCTGGGGGCGCCCGCATGCAGGAAGGCTTCTATTCATTGCTGCAAATGGCCAAGACGGTGGCAGCCCTGGCGCGTCTGGGCGAGGCTCGTATTCCTTATTTCAGCTTGATTACTGATCCGACCACCGGCGGTGTGACAGCTAGCTTTGCCATGCTCGGCGATGTGATTCTGGCCGAGCCGGGGGCCCTGATCGCCTTTGCCGGCCCGCGCGTGGTTGAGCAATTTATGCATGTAAAGTTCCCCGAGGGAACAGTGAATTCTGAGTTTGTGCTCCAGCATGGTATGATCGATGCCGTAGTGCATCGACGCGAGCTGCGCGCAACGCTGGCGCGCCTGTTGCGTCTCTACAAGGTTCCAGCGGCCCCTGCAGGAGCGACAACTGCCTCGCCAGCAGCACAGACCCAGAAGCAGGCCGCTTCCCTGCTGTCCCAGCAGACAGCGCAGGCGCGGGCTGAGGTCGGAGGAGGTCAGGATGGTCTACGATCTTGAGTTTGAGAAGCCATTAGCCGAGCTAGAGAAGCGCATTGCTTCTCTGCAACGTAAAGGTGAGCGTCTCCGACCAGAGGAGCATGCCCAGCTTCAGGAGTATGAGCGCGAACTACGCCGCCGTACCGAGGAAATCTACCGCAGTCTGACGGCCTGGCAGACGGTCCAGGTGGCACGCCACAAAGATCGTCCCTACACTGCCGATTTCATCCATCTGATGTGTGAAGAGTTCTTCGAGCTGCATGGCGACCGTCGCGTGGGCGATGATCACGCTATTATTGGTGGCCCGGCCCTCTTCAATGGCGAAACGGTGATGATCATTGGCCACGAGAAGGGGCGTGGCATGCGCGAGAAGATCTATCGTAACAATGGCATGCCTCATCCTGAGGGCTACCATAAGGCCATTCGCCTGATGGAGCAGGCCGAGAAATTTGGCTATCCGGTCATTTGCCTGGTCGATACTCAGGGAGCCTTCCTTGGCCTGGAAGATGAGGAGCGGGGTCAGGGCAGCGCCATTGCGGCCAGCCTCTATGCGATGGCTCGCCTGCGCGTACCCATCATTGCGGCGGTAATTGGTGAGGGAGGAAGCGGCGGCGCTCTAGCCATCAGTGTG